>DATNOH010000192.1:0-6171 GCA_035601435.1 Gemmatimonadales bacterium
ATAAGTGACCCCGCCCTTCATAACGAACCGGACGCGCGACAGTTCCGTCACATCCTTCAACGGATCCCCTGCCACCGCGACCAGGTCCGCGTACGCGCCGGCGGCCACGACCCCCAGGTCCCGTTGCCCCAGCAGCTCGGCCGCGAGCGACGTTCCCGACTTGATCGCCTGCATGGGCGTCATGCCGTACTGGACGTAGTACTCGAACTCTTTCGCCTGATTGAGCTCGGTCCAGGGGAATCCGCCGACGTCGGTTCCTAACACGATCCGGACGCCCTTCTTGAGCCCCCGGGCGAACGCCCGGCGCTGGTGCTCCACCATCGGTCCCCACACGCCGCCCCGTGGCCCCGCGACGTAGTAGGCTACCGTCACCGTGGGCACCCAATACACGCCCTTCGCCACCAGGACGTCGAGCAGGGAGTCCGTCATGCCGTCGCCGTGCTCGATCGTATTCACGCCGGCGCGCAGCGCCGCCGCGATTCCGTCCGACCCGATCGCGTGGGCGGCCACTTTCCGTCCCAGGCGGTGCGCCTCCTCCACGATGGCGCGTGCCTCGTCGTCGGTGAAGTTCACCCAGCTGTGGAGCACCGAGTCCGGCGTGAAGTAGTACCGGCGGTCGCTGTAAAACTTGATCCAGTCGGCGCCGTGAGCGACCTGCTGGCGGACGGCCAGGCGCGCGCCCTCCACGCCGTCCACCGGCTGCACGCCATGCGGCAGCTCCAGCTCCCAGTTGTCGGAGACGATCGGGTACAAGCCGGTGGGCGCCATGGCCCGGGTCGCCGCGAAGATGCGCGGTCCGGGAATCTCCGCGCGATCCACCGCGTGCTTCACATCCACGTCGGCGTACATCGCGCCCTCGGTCTCGAGGTCGCGGATGGCCGTAAACCCGTGCTCGAGCGCGATCCGCGCGTTCCGGGCGGCGAGAATCGCGCGATACGGCGTCGACTGATACAACAGCTGCTCGTTGTAGGACTGCGCCGTGGGGTCGCCCTGGAGCAGCAGGTGCGTGTGCGCGTCGATCAATCCCGGCAGCACCGTCATCTGCGACAGATCGATTACGCGCGCCCCCCGCGCCTGCCCCTGGACTTGCGCTATCGGGCCGACCGCCTTGATCCGGTCGCCCTCGATCAGGATGCCGACGCCCGACTGCGGCGCATCGGATCGCCCGTCGATCAATCGACCGGCCTTGATGAGGAGCGGCGGCGCGGTCTGGGCGGGCGGGGGTGCCTGCGCCCAGGCGGGCGTGACGGCGGCGAGCGTGGCGAACAGGACGAAACCGCGATGCATCGGGCCTCCTTCCGGGGCGAGGCGCAATTTCCTCGTGACCGCTTCCCTGTCAAGCCTTAGATTGGGGCACTCCCCAACGGAGGCAACCGTGGCCGTCCGCGTGACCTGCCAGTGCGGGACGTCGTACGAGCTGAAGGACGAGTTTGCCGGACGTTTGGTGAAGTGCCCCCAATGCGGGCGCGAAAACCGCGTCCCCGTGCCCGCGACCGGCGCAAAGCCCCAGGCCGACCCGGTATTCGACCGCGACGTGTTCCTGCTGCGGCAGCAGCTGTTGCGGATCTCCGAGAAATACGATGTGGCGGACGAGCAAGGGAAGAAAATCGTGTTCGTCGAGCGCCCGGCGCACCTGCTGCGGAACGTCGGCGCGTTGCTCGCGGCGCTCGCCGCCGCGGGGGTCGTGGGTGTGGGGTTCGGGATACTCTCCGATATGGCCAAGGGCACCGCGTTCGCAGGCGTCCTAGCCGCGCTCGCGGTGATCGGCGCGATCGTCGCGTTGATCGCCGTCGGGGTCGGCCTCTCCGCCAAGCGGCACGTGACCTTCTATCGTGATCAGACGAAGCGCGACAAGCTGCTCGACGTGCTGCAGGACCGGAAGTGGCAGCCGATCACGGCCACTTACACGGTGCGCGACCGGTCGGGGCGCACCATGGCCCTCCTGTGGAAGAACTACCTGTACAACATCATCCGGAAGCGCTGGTACGTGAAGGCGCCCGACGGCACGACGCTGTACGTGGCGAAAGAGGATTCCATCATCCTTTCGCTGCTGCGCCGCCTCCTCGGGCCGTTGTTCGGTCTGTTGCGGACCAACTTCATCATCGTGCGCAACGGCACGGAAGACGTGGTGGGCGAGTTCAACCGCAAGTTCACGCTGCTCGACCGCTATGTGCTCGATCTCAAGGCGGACCGGGCCCGCGAGCTCGACCGCCGCGTGGCGCTGGCACTCGGCGTGATGCTCGATACCGGCGAGCGGCGGTGAGCGACGAGCGGGAAAAGCCGATCGTCATCACCCCCGACATGCTGGCGGCGGGGCGCGACACCCGCGTCGATTTCGAGCGCGGCATGCGCACCGCCCCGCCGCTCATCCTCCTGCTCATCGCCGCCAACGTGGCCCTGTTCGGTTGGGAGCTGGTCGCCGGCGCGCTCTCGAGTCGGGAGAGCATCATCGAGGCGGGCGCCCTGGTGCGCGACCGGGTGCTCGCCGGTGAGTGGTGGCGCCTCGAGAGCGCCACCTTCCTCCACGCCGGATGGGATCACCTGCTCGGCAACTGCCTGGTGCTGTACGTGGTGGGGATGGCCTGCGAGCACGCGTTCGGCTTCGCCCGCACGGCCGTCGTGTACTTCACGAGCGGCCTCACGGGCTCCCTCCTGTCCGGCGCCCTGTCGCCCGGGCCGTCGGTCGGCGCGTCGGGCGCGATCTTCGGGGTGGTGGCGGCGGTGATCGTGGTCCTGTACCGCCACCAGACGCGCTTCTACCTGCGGGACAAGCGGATCGGATTCGTGCTCCTGATGTGGGCAGCGTACCAAATCTCGACGGGCCTCCTGAACCCGTACATCGACAACTTCGGGCACCTCGGGGGATTCGCCGGCGGTGCCAGCGCCGCCCTGCTGCTCGAGCCGAGCCTCTTGTCGCGGCGTTCTACAGGGTAGATTGAGACCATGACCACGACCGCTACCGCACCCGAGCGCAAGGTCAGCGCCGCCGAAGCGCGCGAAGTCGCCGAGGCCGCGCGCGAGCAGGAGTGGGTCGCGCCGAGCTTCGTGCGCGACCTGTTCCTCGGGAAGTTTCGCCTCGACCTGATCCATCCCTACCCCGTGCAGGATCCCGAAGAGGTGCGGCGGGCACAGCCGTTCCTCGAGAAGCTCGAACGGCTGCTGCGCGAGCAGGTGGACTCGGACCGCATCGACCGCGAGGGTGAAATACCCGAATCCGTGATCCAGGGCCTGCGGGACCTGGGCGCCTTCGGGATCAAGATCCCGCGCGAATACGGCGGGCTGGGTCTCTCGCAGCTGTCGTACATGAAGGCCATCGAGCTGGTCTCCTCGATCGACGGCTCGCTCACCGCGCTCCTCTCGGCACATCAGTCGATCGGCGTGCCCCAACCGTTGAAGCTGTTCGGCACCGACGCCCAGAAGAAGCAATACCTCCCGCGCCTCGCCAAAGGCGCGATCTCGGCGTTCGCGCTGACGGAGCCCGGCGTCGGCTCGGACCCCGCCGCGATGGAGACGACGGCCGTTCCGACCCCGGACGGCCAGGCCTGGATCCTCAACGGCGAGAAGCTGTGGTGCACCAACGGCACCAAGGCGGAGCTGCTGGTCGTGATCGCGCGCACGCCGTCCAAGGTCGTGAAGGGCAAGGAAAAGCGGCAGATCACGGCGTTCATCGTCGAGACCGCCTGGCCGGGCGTGAAGGTCGAGCACCGCTGCCACTTCATGGGCCTGAAGGCGATCTATAATGGCGTGATGCGCTTCACCAACGTCCGGGTGCCCAACGAAAACGTGCTGTGGGAAGTGGGCAAAGGCTTGAAGCTGGGCCTGATCACCCTCAATACCGGACGGCTCACGCTCCCCATCTCCTCGGTCGCGGCCGGGAAGCGCTGTCTCGAGATCTCCCGCCAGTGGGCGAGCGAGCGGGTGCAGTGGGGCCGGGCCATCGGCAAGCACGACGCGATCGCCCAAAAAATCGGCGCCATGGCAGCGAACACGTTCGCCATGGAAGCCGTGGCGGAGCTGTGCGGCGCCATGGCGGATCGCGGCGGCTACGACATCCGCCTCGAGGCCGCGATCGCGAAGCTGTACAACTCCGAGGGCGGCTGGCGCATCATCGACGACACCGTGCAGATCCGCGGCGGCCGCGGGTACGAGACGGCCGACTCGCTGCGTGCCCGGGGCGAGAAGCCCGTGCCGGTCGAGCGCATCATGCGCGACTTCCGCATCAACCTGATTTTCGAAGGATCGAGCGAGATCATGCACCTGTTCATCGCCCGCGAGGCGGTGGACAAGCACCTGCAGGTGGCGGGCGACGTGGTCATGCCGGGCAAGACGCTGGGCGAGCGGCTGCGTGGGCTGGTGCGCGCGGGGCTGTTCTACGTGTGGTGGTACCCCTCGCGCTGGCTCGGCTGGGGGTTCTGGCCCAAGTACACCGGCTTCGGACCGCTCGCGGGACACCTGCGCTACGTGGAGCGGGCCGCCCGGCGCCTGGCGCGCGGGGTGTTCCACGCGATGATACGCTTCGGACCGAAGCTCGAGTACCGCCAGGCCGTGCTGTTCCGACTGGTGGACGTGGGCGCCGAGCTGTTCGCGATGGCGTCGACGTGCGCGCGGGCGCAGTGGCTCCTCAAGAACGACCCCGCGGCCGGCCGGCGCGCCGTGAACCTCGCGGACTTGTTCTGCCGTCAGGCGCGCGGGCGCGTCGACGCGAAGTTCCGCGAGCTTTCGCACAACGCCGACACGCGGGCCTACCGGCTGGCCCAGGAAGTGCTGCAGAGCGAGCATCGCTGGCTCGAGCGTGGCATGGTCGAGCTCCCGGACCCCCAGACCTGAGGTAACGATGCGACACCCTGTGGACCGACGCACCTTCATCGAGGGCGCGGCGGCCGGCGCCGCGGCGCTCGCCTGGCCCGCCAGGATGCCCCTGCCCTCCCACGGCCTCGACGACATTCAAACCGAAATCGAGCGACGCCACCAGGAGGCGGTGGCGCGGCTGCAGCAGTGGATCCACCAGCCGTCCATCGCCGCGGAAAACAACGGGGTCGGCGAAGGCTGCGACCTCACGATGCAGCTGCTGCGCGACGCCGGCTTCACCCAGGTCACCAAGCTACCGACCGACGGCCAGCCGGGGATCTTCGCGACCCTGGACGCGGGCGCGCCGCGTACGCTGGGCGTCTATTTCATGTACGACGTGAAGCAGGTAGATCCCGCGGAATGGTCGTCGCCGCCGTGGGCCGCAGCGCTGGTCGAGAAGCCCGACGTGGGCACCGTGCTCGTCGGCCGGGGCGCCGTGAACCAGAAGGGCCCTGAGGCGTCGTTCCTCGCCGCACTCCACGCCATCCGCGGCGCGGGTCGGAAACTCCCCGTGAACCTGGTGCTCGTGGCCGAGGGCGAGGAAGAGATCGGCTCCCCGCACTTCCCCCAGATCGTGCGCCGTCCCGAGGTGCTGGCTGCGCTCCGCAACGCGATCGGGATTTTCATGCCCGCGGCCGCGCAGGAGCTCGACGGCAAGGTGGTCATCACACTTGGCGCCAAGGGCGTGATCGAGCTGGAGCTCGTCTCGAGCGGCGAGCGGTGGGGCCGCGGGCCGCAGCGCGACATCCACTCGAGCAACAAGGCGCGGGTTGACAGTCCGGCGTGGCACCTGGTCGAGGCCCTTTCCACGCTCGTCTCTCCCGACGGCAACGACCCCGCGATCGACGGCTTCGCCGACAAGGCGCGTCCGCTCTCTCCCGCCGAGAAGGCCATGATCGCGGAGGCGGCCAATCGTCTCGATGAGCAGGTCACGAAGCGGCAGCTGGGTGTGGACCGCTGGGTGCACGACGTGAGCTGGCGCGAGGCGCTCGAGCTCCTGATGTCGCGCCCCACCGTCAACATCGAAGGACTCGTGGGCGGGTACACCGGCCCGGGCGGCAAGACCATCCTGCCGCACCGGGCGGTCGCCAAACTCGACCTCCGGCTCGTACCCGACATGACGGCGGCCGAGGCCTTCGCCGCCCTCAAGGCGCACCTGGCGAAACGCGGCTTCGGAGATATCGAGGTCAACATGACCGGCGGATACGACCCCAACAGCACGGCGGCGAACGCCGGGTTGATTCGGGCGCAGACCGTGGTCTACCGGCGCGGTGGGATCGATCCCGTCATGTTGCCCCGCAGCGCCGGCTCCTGGCCGGGCTA
>DATNOH010000193.1:0-5358 GCA_035601435.1 Gemmatimonadales bacterium
GGAGATGGTGATGCCGGGGGACAACACGAAGATGACGATCGAGCTGATCACGCCGATCGCGATGGAGGAGCAGCTGCGGTTTGCGATCCGCGAAGGCGGCCGCACCGTCGGCGCCGGCGTGGCCACCAAGATCTTGAAGTAGCGAGGACTCTATGGCGGGCAGAATCCGAATTCGTCTCAAAGCGTTCGACCACGCCCTGATCGATCAGGCCGCGGCCGACATCGTGCGCACCGCGGAAAAGACCGGGGCGCAGGTCTCGGGGCCCATCCCGCTGCCCACCAAGCGGCAGCTGTGGACGGTGCTCCGCAGCCCGCACATCGACAAGAAGAGCCGCGAGCAATTCGAGCTCAAGACGCACAAGCGGCTGATCGACATCCTGGATACGCGGTCCCAGACCGTGGACGCCCTGACCAAGCTCGATTTGCCGGCCGGCGTGGACGTCGAGATCAAAGTGCAGTGAGGTCAGGCCAATGACGGGATTGATCGGCAGGAAACTCGGTATGACCCGCGTGTTCGACGCGGAAGGCACGCACGTGCCCGTGACGATCATCGAGGCGGGGCCGTGCCCCGTGGTGCAGGTGGGCCAGTCGCAGGTCCAGCTGGGCTTCGGTGCGAAGAAGCCGAAACGGACCGCCAAGGCCTTGGCGGGTCACGTGAAGAAGGCCGGTTTGGAGATCGCGCCCCGCGTGCTGGAGAGCTTCCCGCTCGCCGCCTCTACAGGAGAGGCGCCCAAGGCCGGGGAAACGGTGACCGTGGCGATCTTCGCCGCCGGCGACCGCGTCAAGGTCACGGGCGTGACCAAGGGTCGGGGGTTCCAGGGTGTGGTGCACCGCTACCACTTCCACGGCGGCCCCGAAACTCACGGCAATACGCGCCATCGCAAGCCCGGCTCGATCGCGCCGGGCACCGATCCGTCGCGCATCATCAAGGGGAAGCGCATGCCCGGGCACATGGGGGCGCGCAACTTCACCGAGCTGGGGCTGCGCGTCGTGAAAGTGGACGCCGAGCGGAACCTGCTGTTTCTGGGCGGGTCGGTGCCGGGGCCGATGAACGGCCTCCTCACCGTGCGCAAACAGGGAGGGCCGAGCCGCCATGATTGAGGCGCCGCATTACTCCGCCGCCGGCGCGAAGAAGAAGTCGGTGCCCCTGCCGGCCGCGCTGTTCGACGGCACGGTGAACGAGCACGTGCTGCATCGTGCCGTGGTCACGTATCTCGCGAACCAGCGTCAGGGCACGCACGACACCAAGACGCGGGCCGAGGTCTCGGGCGGCAACCAGAAGCCGTGGCGCCAGAAGGGTACCGGCCGGGCGCGGCAGGGCTCGACCCGCTCCCCGCAATGGCGGCACGGTGGGATCGTGTTCGGGCCCCATCCGCGCGACTACCGGCTCGGCATCCCGAAGAAGGTGCGCCAGCTCGCGAAGAAATCGGCGTTGAACGCACGGGCCCGCGAGGAAGCCCTGTTCGTGATCGACTCGCTCGAGTACGAGAAGCCGAAGACCAAGACGCTGGCCGAGCTGCTCGGGAAGCTGGGTGTCGCGGAGAAGAAAGTACTGGTGCTCACGGCCGGCGCGGCCAGCTCCTACAACGTCTACCTCTCGGGGCGGAATATCCCCGACGTCCACGTGATGCGGTTCGTGGACGCCACGGCGTACGAGATCCTGTGGGCGGACGCGGTGGTGGTGGAGCTGCCGGCGCTGGAGGGCAGCGAGTCGCCGGCGAAGGCCGAGGGAGAGACCGCCGATGCCTGATCAACACCGCCTGATCGTGGGCCCCGTCATCACCGAGAAATCCTCGGCGGCGTATCAGGCCCGCAAGGAGTACGCCTTCCGCGTGGACACGGCCGCGACCAAGCCGCAGATCCGGGCGGCGATCGAGGCGCTGTTCAAGGTCACCGTGACCGACGTGCGCACCCTGGTGGTGCGCGCGCGGCGCCGCACCGGCGGCCTCTCCACGGGCCGGGCGGGCCGCCGCTCGGCGTGGAAGAAGGCGATCGTCACACTCAAAGAAGGCGACGCGATCGCCGTGTTCGAGGGCTGATATGGGCATCCGACAGTTTCGACCGATGACGCCGGGCACGCGGTTCCGTTCGGTCTCCGACTTCGCCGACGTCACGAAGAGCGAGCCCGAAAAGTCGCTGCTCGAGCCGCTGCGGCGGACGGGCGGGCGCAACAACAAGGGCCACATCACCAACCGGTGGCAGGGCGGGGGACACAAGCGCCGCTATCGGCGAATCGACTTCCGGCGGGAGAAGTTCGGCATTCCCGCCAAGGTGGCGTCGGTCGAGTACGACCCCAACCGGACTTCGCGTATCGCGCTGCTGCACTACGCGGATGGCGAGAAGCGCTACATCATCGCTCCCAAGGGCCTCGCCGTCGGCGACACCGTCGTGTCGGGTCCGGGCTCGGACATTCGGGTCGGGAACGCGATGCCCCTGTTCGAGATCCCGCTCGGCACCACGGTGCACAACGTGGAGCTCAAGATCGGCCGCGGGGGCCAGCTGGCCCGCTCCGCCGGCACCGGCATCCAGGTCGTGGCGAAGGAAGGCAATTACGTCACGCTGCGCCTGCGCTCCACCGAAATGCGGATGGTGCGCGGCGAGTGCCTCGCCACGATCGGCGAGGTCGGCAATCCCGAGCACGAGCTGCTCTCGATCGGGAAGGCCGGGAAGAGCCGCTGGCTGGGCCGCAATCCGCGGGTGCGAGGCGTGGCGATGAACCCCGTCGACCACCCGCTGGGGGGCGGCGAAGGGAAAACCTCCGGTGGTCGGCCCCCGACGAATCCGTGGGGCAAGGTCGAGGGCAAAAAGACGCGACACAAGAAGAAGCCGTCGACGAAACTGATCGTGCGCGGACGCAAGCGCGGGAAGGCGACACAGTAATGGGACGCTCGGTCAAAAAGGGGCCGTACGTGGAGCCGTCGCTCCTCGTGAAGATCACGGCCCTGAACGACAAGAACGAGAAGAAGGTGTTCAAGACCTGGTCGCGCCGCTCGACCATCACGCCGGACTTCGTGGGCCACACGCTCGCGGTGCACAACGGGAACAAGTTCATCCCGGTGTACATCACCGAGAACATGGTGGGGCACAAGCTGGGCGAGTTCGCGGCGACACGCCTGTTCCGCGGCCACTCCGCTAAGGGCTCGGCGCAGGAGCGCGAAGAGGCCGCCGCGGCCGCCGCTGAAGCGCCGCCGGCCAAGGCATAAGCGATGGAAGCGCGAGCGATCCAGCGGACGGTGCGCCAATCGGCGCGGAAGATGCGCCTCGTGATCGACCAGATCCGGGGCCAGGCGGTGCCGCAGGCGTATGCCATCCTGCGGTTCTCGAAGAAGCTGGCCGCGAAGCAGATCCACAAGGTGCTCAAGTCGGCGGTGGCGAACGCCGAGCAGCGGGCGCAGCGCGAAAACACGGCGCTCGACGTGGACCGGCTGCGCGTCAAATACGCGGTCGTGAACGAAGGGCCGACCCTCAAGCGGTTCAGCCCGGCGGCGATGGGTCGCGCCACGCCTATCAAGAAGCGCACCAGTCACGTGGAGATCCACGTGGAAGGCGACGCGGAGTCCCGGGCGCCAAAGGACACGCCTGCAAAGGCCGGGGCGAAAGCGGATGCCATAGCCCCGCCCGTGAGGGCGGGGAAGACCAAGGGCAAGCGTCCCAAGGCCAAGAAGGCGGGCGGCAAGTCTAAGACGAAGAAAGAGGGCAAATAAGTGGGCCAGAAAACACATCCCTACGGGTTCCGGCTCGGGATCATCAAGCCCTGGCGCTCGCGCTATTACGCGCGCCACGACTTCCCCGAGCTCCTGAAGGAAGACGACCTGATCCGCAAGTACCTGAAGACCAGGCTCTCGCATGCGGCCATCGCCGACATCCACATCGAGCGCAAGCCGGGGAAGGTCACGGTCACGGTACACACGGGCCGCCCGGGCGTGGTGATCGGCAAGCGCGGGGCGGAGGTGGACAAGCTGCGGGACGAGCTGGCCCAGCTCACCGGCAAGGAAGTGGGCATCAACGTCGAGGAGATCAAGCGGCCGGAGCTCGACGCCCAGCTGGTGGCGGACTCCGTGGCGCATCAGCTGACGCAGCGCATCTCGTTCCGGCGCGCCATGAAGCGCGCGGTGCAGAGCGCCATGCGCATGGGGGCGCAGGGGATCAAGATCAAGACGGCGGGTCGCCTGGGCGGCGCCGAGATTGCGCGCACCGAGGGCTACCACGAGGGGCGGGTGCCGCTGCACACGCTCCGCGCCGACATCGACTACGCGACGTCGACGGCAAAGACGACCTACGGCACCATCGGCGTGAAGGTGTGGATCTTCACGCGCGAGATGACCGAAGAGCTGTCGGGCCGCACGTACTCGACGGGAGTCTGACGGAGGACCCATGCTGGCACCGAAGCGGGTCAAGTTCCGCAAGCGGTTCAAGGGCCGCACCAAGGGGATGGCTACGCGCGGCAACACCGTCGCGTTCGGCCATTATGGGCTGATGGCGCTCGAGCCGGGGTGGATCTCGAACCGCCAGATCGAGGCCTCGCGCGTGGCGCTCACGCGTGAGATGAAGCGCGGCGGCAAGGTGTGGATCCGGCTGTTCCCCGACAAGCCGATCACCAAGAAGCCGGCCGAGACGCGCATGGGGAAGGGCAAGGGCAACCCCGAAGGCTGGGTCGCGGTGGTCAAGCCGGGCCGGGTGATGTTCGAGCTCGAGGGGATCGCCGAGAATCTGGCGCGCGAGGCGCTGGCGCTCGCCGCCGCCAAGCTGCCGATCAAGTCGAAGTTCGTGAAGCGGGAGGAGCGCTAGCATGCCGAGGAAGAAGCCCGAGGCGCTGCGGGAGATGAAAACCGATGAGCTGGAGCAGCAGCTCGTCGTGTTGACCGAGGAGCGCTTCCGCCTGGGATTCCGCCGCGCCACCGAGGCGCTCGGAAACCCTTTGCAGCTGCGCGCCATCCGCCGCGAGATCGCGCGGATCCACACCATTCTGTCAGAGAGGAAGCGGGCATGAGGGGGCGGCGCAAGGTTCGGACGGGCGTGGTGGTGAGCGACAAGATGCAGAAGACCGTGACGGTCACGCTGACCCGCCGCTTCGCCCACGGGTTTTACGGCAAGCAGATCGTTCGCACCAAGCAGGTCGCCGCGCACGACGACAAGGGCGCCAAGGCGGGCGACACGGTGCGGATCGTCGAGACGCGGCCGCTGTCGAAGACCAAACGGTGGCGCGTGGTCGACATAGTCGAGCGCGCGAAGTAGCGGCGGGGACCAGGAGGGGGAACCGTGGTACAGCAGGAATCGATTCTCAAGATCGCGGACAACTCGGGCGCGCGGCGAGCGCTCGTGATCCGCGTGCTCGGCGGGTCCAAGCGCCGCTACGCG
>DATNOH010000194.1:0-3098 GCA_035601435.1 Gemmatimonadales bacterium
CACCTCCGCGAGCCGCTCGAGGCCCCGAGAAAGGAGCTTCACGCCTTCGGGTCCCGCTCCCTTCTGCGGTCCGAACACCGGGGCTGCGCCCCGCGGCCCGACCAGCGGCGAGGTGACATCGGCGAGTGCGATGACCCGAGCGTCCAGACCCCACCCCCCGTCGAACTCCGCCAGCTGCGCCAGCGGGCCACCTCCCTCCTGAAGCGACCCTCCCGCGGCGTCTCGGAAGGACCAGCCGAGACCTCGGGCGGCGCCCGTTCCGCCATCCACCGTCGCCGAGCCGCCCAGGCCTACCACTACGGTCTTTGCTCCGCGCTCGACCGCCTCCCAAAGCAGCTCGCCCACGCCGCGCGTCGTCGCCCGAAGCGGATCGAGCTGCTCGGGTTTGAGCAGCGCGACACCGCACGCGGTTGCGCTCTCGAAGATCGCCGTCTCCGGATCCACCCAACCGAGTTCTCCGGAGACCGGCTCGCCCAGGGGGCCGGTAACGCTAATGCGCTCCCGTAACGCGGTCGGTGCCAGCACGGCGTCCAGCAACCCGTCGCCCCCATCGGAGATAGGGCACTGCCGGACGTCCGCGTCCGGGAGCGCGCGCCGAGCCCCCGCGGCTAAGGCGTCGGCCACCTGCCTGGGGCCGAGCGTGCCCTTAAAGGCCGCAGGGGCGATCAGTATGCGCTGTGGCATATTGCATTATGCTTTGAAACATGCATTCTGCGATATATATCGCCGTCGTGTTATTTGCTATGTGCCGTAGTTATCGCCATTACGCGGCAGGCACCGTTCTTGCTCTTCAACGCTGCGGACTATTGAGCGTCTCGCTCGCATCGGGTTCTAGGGCGCACGATGTCGAGCAGGCGATCACCCCCCAGGGGCAACTCTGGGGGGTTTGCTTTTGATGTGGTTGCAGATCCGCCCACCGTGCTCGCGTCCGTTCTCGATGAAGATCTTATTGGCGTCGAACCCAGAGGCGAGCACGCCGGCGATGTACACCCCCGGCACGTTTGTCTCCATCGTTCCGGGCGTGTGCTGCGGGACGCCGCTGGTCTCATCCACCGCCACGCCCACCGATCGCAGCAGCGAGAGGTCGGCGGTATAGCCGGTCAGGGCCAGCACGAAGTCCGCCGGAATCGTCTCCGGCTCGCCGTCCGGATCGCGATGGATCACGACTTCCGACCGCCTGATCTCGACCACCCGGCTGCACCACCGAACGGCGACCCGCCCCTCTTTCACGCGGTTCGTGATGTCGGGCAGGATCCACGGCTTCACCCCCCGATCGAACTCACTCAGAAAGTGCACCATCGTCACGCGGGCACCGACCCGGCACAGCTCGAGGGCCGCTTCGACCGCGCTGTTGCCGCCGCCCACTACGACGACCCGTTGCTGCCAGTAGGGATGGGGCTCTACAAAGAAGTGTGAGACGTGCGGGAGATCCTCGCCAGGAACCCGAAGCGGATTCGGTGACTCGAAATAGCCCGTCGCGAACACCACGTGACGAGTTCCGATGGTTTCCGGCTCGGCGTTCCCGGGGTGCTGCGCCACGATCTCGAACCCGTCACGCGTCCGAGTCACCCGCTTCACAGTGTGATACTGCCGCACATCCAGCTCGAAGTGCTCCGCCACTTTGCGGTAGTACGTCAGGGCTTCCCGTCGCGTGGGCTTGTCGCCGGCAGTGACGAACGGCACCCCGATCTCGAGCTTATCTGGCGTCGAGAAGAACGTCATGTACAGCGGGTAGCGCATGAGACTCGAGGTCACGGGCCCTTTGTCGAGCAGGGAGCACGTGAGACTGGCGCGCTTCGCCGCCACGCCCACCGCCAGCCCGCAGGGCCCGGCTCCGATCACCGTGAGATCGAGCATCAACGCGCCACTGTCACGTCACTTCGATGATCTGATCGCGATGCGAGCCGACGCTCACGTACTGGATGGGCGCGTGCGCCAGGTCCTGGAGCCGATCGAGGTAGGCGCGGGCCTGCGGCGGTAGGTCCGCGAGCCGGCGGACGTGGCTCAGCGACTTCTGCCAACCCGGAAGGGTCTCATACAGCGGCTCCACGCGGGCGAGGCGCTCCACCTCGGCAGGCATCGAGTCGAGTGCCTCCCCATCGCACCGGTAGCCGACGCAGACGGGAATCTCCGCAAACGAGTCGAGCACGTCGAGTTTCGTAACCGCGAGGCCGGTGAGACCATTGACGCGTACCGCGTAGCGCACGACGACGGCGTCGAACCAGCCACAGCGCCGCGGCCGCCCCGTAGTTGCTCCGAACTCATCCCCCAGCTCGCGGATCCGCTCGGCCAGCGCCGGCGGGGCTTCGGTGGGGAGCGGCCCGTTGCCGACCCGAGTCGTGTACGCCTTGACGACCCCGAGCACAGCGTCGATAGCCGTCGGACCGATCCCGGCGCCGACCGCCGCGCCGCCGGCCGTCGTATTGGAGGAGGTCACGTACGGATAGGTGCCGTGGTCGACGTCCAGCAGCGCGCCCTGCGCGCCCTCGAGCAGCACCGATTCTCCCCGCTCGAGCGCTTCCCATACGACGCGTCCGGCATCTACAGCGAGCGGCAGCAGGCGTGGGGCCAACCGCTCGAGCAAGCCCACGTGCTCCCCCGCATCGGCGCGCTCGGTCGAGCCGAGCAGCTCGAGGAACTCGTTGGCGGCCTGGACCCGCGCGCACACCAGTTCTTTCGCCCGGCTGATGTTCCGCAGATCGCCCACCCGGATACCGCGTCGTCCGTACTTGTCCTCGTAGGTGGGTCCGATGCCGCGACCGGTCGTGCCGATCTTCTCCCGGGCTTCGCGGGCCCGGTCGAGCAGCTTGTGGAACGGGAGGGTGAGGTGGGCGCGGTCCGAGACGTACAGCTTGTGCTCGGTCCGGATGCCCCGCTCACTCAGGGCGTCGAGCTCCGTGAAGAGCGTCTCGGGATCCAGCACGACCCCGTTGCCGACCAGGCATACTGCGCCCTGAATGATCCCCGAGGGAATCTGGTGGAGCACGAATTCCCCGGCGCCGGTGTGGACGGTATGGCCCGCGTTCGCTCCGCCCTGATAGCGCACGACCAGATCGGCGCGCTCGGCGAGCACGTCGACGACCTTCCCTTTGCCCTCG
>DATNOH010000195.1:0-7639 GCA_035601435.1 Gemmatimonadales bacterium
GGAAACCACCAGCGAGAGCAGCAGTGGCAGCATCATGGGGGCCATCCTCTATATACCTAGCCTGGCGAACATATCAAGAACCATGCCGGTTCTAGGTGGACCGTCGGCGCCCCAAAGCCGTTAAGCGCGGCCCGGCTATGACCCCCCTGGGAGACAGGCCCTGTCTCCTATCGAGACGCGTCCTTTCCTCCATCGGGCACGAACAGGCTCTGGCCGAAGCGGCTTTTCCCGTATTCCCCGATCAGCCGCTGGGTCTCGGGAGCAAGCAGGAAATCGGCCAGCGCCTTGCCGCCGGCCACATTGATACGAGACGCGTTCTTCGGATTGAGCTCCAACACGTGGTACACGTTGTAAAGCAGCGAATCGCCTTCGACCATGGGGAAGAGCTGCAGCTTGTCGCGCCAGGTCAGATAGGTGGCCCGGTCGGTGAGGGTGTAGCCGTGTTTTTCGTCGGCCAGCTGGAGCGTTGCACCCATTCCCTGCCCCGATTCGAGGTACCAGTCGCTGCGGGGCGGACTCACGAAGCCCGCGCGGTTCCAGAGCAGCTGCTCGCGCTGATGCGTCCCGGATTGATCCCCGCGCGAGACGAACGTGCCGCGCCGCTCGGCGATTTTCCGGAACGCCGCCACCGGGTCACTCAGGCCGCGCAGCCCCGCCGGGTCCGTGGCCGGCCCGACGACCAGGAACTCGTTGTGCATCACCATCCGGCGGCGCACGAAGTAGCCCGAGTCGACCAGCGCGCGCTCCGCATCGGGCGCGTGCGACAACACCACGTCCGCGTCGCCGCGCCGCCCCATCGCGAGCGCCTGCCCGCTGCCCACGGCGATCACTTTGACGGTGTAATGAGTTTGGCGCTCGAACACAGGCAGCAGCGAATCGAGCAGCCCGGCGTCGCGGGTGGAGGTCGTTGTCGCGAGGAGGACAACGGGAGACTGCGTTCTGGAGGTTGGTGGAGGAAGGTGGAGGACGGTGGAGGAGATCGCTGCGACCAGCAGCGGAGCAGACCTCCACCAACCTCCACGAGCCTCCACCATCCTCCACGCCCTCCGTGTCACCATCGTGCCTGCATCTGTACGATGACCCGATTGTTGTCGATGCTCGGACCCTGCTCACTGAAGGCCGTGTACTCGAGCTGCAGCTTCAGGTCGTCGCCTGAGAAGAAGTACTGCACTCCTCCGGTATAGCCCGTGATCCGGTCGGCCCCCGCGCGGTCGTTCGGGTCGAATTGCTGCACACGACCGACCAGCTGTAGCCGCTTCGGCGCCACACCGTAGGCCCCGAGAGCATACCAGCCGAGAGTCGTTACGCCGGCGACCGAACGATGTCGCGCGAGGAACTCGCCCCGCGCCGTGAAGCGGCCCCGCTCGACCCACGCTTCGGCGTCCCACGTGGTCGTGTCGGGCTTTGCAGCGGCAGACACTCCCAGGTAAGCCCCCTTGGCGGCTCGGACCACGGCGCGTCCCATGTAAAGGAAGCGCTTGTCCCGGTTCGCGGCGCGGTTGATCCCGTCGCCGTTGAAGACACTGCCCTGCAGCGCCACTGTCCCGGCTGTGTTCCACTCGAGCTTGAGACCGACGTCGCGGTTGGGCGAGAGCGAGTCCACCCCCATGGAGCGCTCCGGGAGCTCGAGACCGGTCGATGAGCGGAGGAACTCGACCGACAGCGGGGTCTTGGACTGGCCGATCGTGGCTGTCCAGAGGTGATGGGTGAGGGCAAGGTAGAGATCGGTCGCGGCGACGGTCGATGCGGTCGCACCGGTGCCCCCGCTGCGCAGCTCGGCTTGCACCTTGTAGCTCGCCCAGGGCGTGAGATTCCCTTGCGCCCCGATGCGGACGCGCCGGAGCGAGAACACCGCCGAGTCGCCGATCGACTGGAAGCGGGCCTGGACGTAGCCCGTGAGCTTTGGTGTGGTCGAGACCGACGGCGGCGTCTGCCCCGGAACGCCCAGCGCCACGCACGATGAAAGGACGAACACTACGCAGCCCGAGCGCACGGGGCCAAGCTAGCGCCCGGCGCTCCGATAGGCAACAGGGTGCCTATCGACGCATGATTTTCCGAAATGCGACGTCGCTCAGCCGCAGCGCTTCCTGCCGCCACCGATGGAACAGCTTCACCAGCCGGCGGGCTTCGGGCGTCAGGCGCGCGCCGCCACGGTGCGAGCCGCCGCGCGTCGTGTCCAGCATTTTGGCGCCGAGTACGCGCTCCATGGCGCGGATGCGGTTCAGGCAGGTGCGATAGCTCCACCCGACCTCGAGGCCCGCCGCGCGGATGGTGCCCTTGCGATCCACCGCGTCGAGGAAGCGCAGGTAGCGCGGCCCCATGAGAAACGCCCCGTCCCAGTTGAGCCACAGTTTGTGCCGCGGCTTCAAATGGACGCGGAGCGAGGGACGGCGGGGCGACGCCATGACCATGCTTGAGGTAGATTGAGCGGCCTAAGCTAGCCGCCGCCATCCCAATGAGCCAACTGCTCGACGCCATCGCCGGCGTCCCCAACGCATGCGAGCCGATCCACGGGATCGTGACGGGCGGGCAGCCCGCGCCTGAGCACCTCGCGGCACTGAAGGGCGCCGGATGCGAGGTGGTGATCGACATCCGCGAAGCCATGGAGCCGCGTCCGTTCAAGACGCCCGACGCCGTGATTCAGGCGGGGCTCGAGTACCGGAACGTTCCCGTGGGGCACGGCGCGGTCAGTGACTCCACGTTCGGCCGTCTGATAGAAGCCGTGCGCGAGCTGGCCGGCAAGCGGGCAGCGTTCGTACACTGCTCGAGCGGCAACCGGGTCGGGGCCGGTCTCATTCCCTATTTCATGCTGGAACAGGGGCTGGAAGAAGAAGACGCCGTCGCTCAAGCTATGCGGGTGGGACTGCGCAGCGCCGAGCTGATGGAGCAGGCGCTCGAGTACGTGAGGAGCCGGCAGGGGATCTAGGCTCTTTGCCAGTACATCCTCATCTCGGTGATCTTGCCGTCCTTCGTTTCGCAGAAGATCGCCCCGCGGGCGTCCACCCAGTCCCCGCTGCGGCGCCGGCGGTAGGTGCAGCGGAACTCGGTCGCGAACCAGGGGCCCGCGACATACACCTCGCCGGACTTGAACGTCACATCGGCCTGGTTCTGCGGCGTATCCTGCCAGTAGGCACGGATCGCGTCGATGCCGACGGTCTTGGCGCTGAAAGGAGTCTCGAGAAACACCGCATCGGGGGCGAAGACGGAAGCAATCTCATCAACGGCGCCGCGCTCCCAGCCGCGGCCAAACGTATCCAGCAGTTCGCGATAGGCCTCGGCCATGGCGCCAATATACGCGAAATCTGGAACCCCCGGTCGAGACGTATGGTAGACGGGAGCAGTTGGTTGCTCCTTCGGTTCTCGCAGGTTGTTCGGAACTCACCCACAGGAGGATGAACGATGCTGAAGCGCATTCTCGCCACAACCGCGGTCCTGGCGTTCTGCGCGCTGCCCTCTCTGGCGGCGCAGGCGCACGAGAAGATGGCGGGCGACGAGATGACGATCACCGGCCAGGTGGTCGACTTGAACTGCAACACGACCAACGGCGCCTCGGGCGCGGGCCATAAAGCGTGCGCTCAGGCATGCGCCAAGGCGGGTGTGCCGCTCGGCATACTCTCGAGCGACGGCACGATGTATTTGCCGGTGAGCTCGAAGCCCGGCGATCCGCAGAACTCGAAGCTCATTCCGTTTGCGGAGAGCAAGGTGAAGGTGACGGGCACGCATCGCTTGGTGAGCGGGCTGCACACGATCGAGATCAAGACGGTCACGGCCGCGACCTGATGCGGCGAGCGACGGGGGGCGGGGCCGCCCTGCTCCTGGCGGTCATCGCTTGCCGCCCCCCGGCGCCCCGCTTCACCCTCCTTTTTCTCGGCCGCTCGCCCGCCGCGTCGCTGGGCGGCCTGTCGTGGGCGCCCGATCCCGAGCACAGCCGGCTCGTCGCGTTCGATCACGAGCTGCACGCCACCCGGCGAATCTTGAATCCCCGCCTCGCCACGCCCATGGCCGTGGCGCCGCTCGGCCCGGCCGAACTACTCGTCACCGAGCGCACCGGCGAGGGCGTGGTGATCGATACCAGTGGGGGGGGGCGCGTGGTGCGCGAATGGGAGAGCCCGGACGTTGCATCGCTGTACGCCGCAGGCGACGGAAGGCGCCCCGTGGTCGCGACCCGTTCGCCCTACTACGTGCCCCAGCTCAGCACCACAGAGCCCGACACGGCACCCCTGATCCGGCTGCTCGATACGCTGGGCCGGCCCATCGGCGGACTCGCCAGGATCCGCCGGCCGGCGACGCCGCTGCTCGACTACGTGGTGAACGCGGGCGCCGTGGCCGTGGGAGGGGATGGGGCGGTGTACTACGCGCCGCTGGTGCGCGACGAGATCCAGAAGTACGCGCCCGGGGGCCAGCTCGCCTGGACCGCCAGGCGTGGGCTGTTCCCGGGCGAGCGCGATCCCGAGTTCCTTCCGGCCAAGGGCGCCGAGCTGCGGCTCAAGGCGGCGCTCGTCAACGTCGCGCTCGCGCTCGGCCCCCCTCCGGACGGCCGGCTGTACGCCCTCGGCTCCGACGATTCCGCCGCGACGCGGCTGCGGGTAGACGTGCTCGACCTGGCGACGGGTGCGATACTCGCGACCCGGCACCTCGGTCCCCGCGAAACGGCGGTGGCGGTGGACGCGAGCGGCACGCTCGCCGTGTTCGACGCCGACTCGCTGCTCGCTGGTGCCGACCGCGTCGCACCCGCCACGCGGGACCAGTTCGGTCCCGGGTTCGCGCTGCCCGACCTGGCGGGCGACACGGTCACGCTGGCGCGATTCGCCGGTAAGGTGACGCTGGTGAACTTCTGGGCGTCGTGGTGCGACCCCTGCCGCGAGGAATTCCCCCACATGGCCGAGCTGTACCGCGAGTTCGATCGCAGGGATTTCGAGATCGCCGGGGTGTCGGACGACGTGGACTCGCGGCGCATGCTGGCGTTCGTGCGAGAGTACCGGCCGCCGTTCCCGATCCTGGCAGGGGGCGGCCGCATGAAGCAGCTCTATCACTATCGGGGCCTGCCCTACTCCGTGCTGCTCGACCGCAAGGGCCGGGTGATCGAGCGGATCTTCGGCTTCGGCGGGGCGGAGGAGTTCCGAAACCTGCACGACACTATTGCAAACGAGGTTCGCGTTCCCTAGCCTTCAGTTTGTGACTGATCGTACGACTCCCCCGGCCGCCGTCCCCCTTCCGATCATTATCGACTCCGACCCCGGTATCGACGACATGCTGGCGCTGCTGTTGGCGCTGGCGTCGCCGGAGCTGGACATCCGCGGTATCTCTGTCTCCTACGGCAACACGGTGGTCGAGAACGCGTTCCGGAACGCCGTCGCGATCCTGCGTCGCGCCGGCAAGCGCACGACCCTGGCCGTGGGCGCCCGGCGCCCGCTCAAGCGGCCGCTGGCGGTGGCCCGCGACACGCACGGTGAGTCGGGCCTGGGATACGCGGAGCTGCCGCCCGCGGGCGTGATCCTCGACTTCGTGAAGTCGCTCGATCGCCTGCTGGCCGAGCAACCCGAACCCGTCACGCTGGTGACGCTCGGCCCGGTGACGAGCCTGGCGCTCGCGCTGCGCGGCGATCCGGAGTTGGTGCGGTCCAAGGTCGCGCGGCACATCGCGATGATCGGCAACGTGGGCGCCAAGGGAAATACGACGCGCTACTCCGAGTTCAACGCGTGGTGCGACCCCGAGGCGCTGGACATCGTGCTCCGCGCCGAGCTGCCGACCGAGTTGGTGGGCCTCGACGTCACCCGCCAGGTGGTGCTCGCCCAGCACGAGACGACGCGGCTGCAGCACTCGGGTGCGCCACAGGCGCGCTGGATCAACGATGCGCTCCGCTTCTACATCGAGTTCCACAAGCAGCAGGAGGGGCTGGACGGCTGCATCGTGAACGACGTGCTGCCGATCGCGGCATTGCTGAAGCCCGAGGCGCTCAGCTTCGAGGAGCAGCGGCTGTTAGTGGATATGGACGATGGCGAGCACCGCGGCCACACGCGGATCGATCCCAAAGGCCCGCGGGTGAAGGTGGCCACGCAGGTGGACGTCGCGGTGGTACGCCCCCTGCTGTCGGAGCGCGTGTTTCGCTGGGCGGTGCACCAGTCGACGAAGTCGATCGTATCGCAGGAGGCGGGCGTGTGACGACGATGCCCCGCAAGGTCACGGTGATCGGCGCGGGCGACATCGGCTGCGGCTGGGCGGCGCTGTGCGCTTCCGCCGGCTGGCCGGTGACGGTGTTCGACGCCAGCGCGCACGGCCTGGAGCGCGCCGCGACGGAGGTGCCGCGCCGCACCCGCGCGCTGGTGGCGCTCGAGCGAGCGACTCAGGGCATCGTAGAGCGCGGCCTGCTCGAGTTCACGCAGGCGCGCAGCCTGCTCCAGGCGGTCCAAGACGCGGACTGGGTGATCGAGGCGATTCCCGAAGATGCCATCGCGAAGCAGAAGCTGTTCGGCTCGATCGAGCAGGTCGCGGGGCCCGACACGCTGCTCACCAGCTCGTCGAGCGGCATTCCCCCCTCCGAGATTTTCGCCCGTTGCCGCCGCCAGGACCGCTGTCTGGTGGCACACCCGTTGAACCCTCCTGAGCTGATCCCCCTGGTCGAGGTCGTACCGTCGACGCGCACCAGCGCGGCCGCCGTGGTACGGGCCCAGGAGTACCTTCGCGCCCTGGGCCGGATGCCGATCCTCCTCAAGAAGGCGGTCCCGGGCTACGTGGTGGGACGGATCACCGCCGCGGTGTGGCGGCAGTGTATCGATTTGGTCCTGGACGGAGTCATCGACGTGGACCAGCTCGACCGCGCCGTATCACTCGGCCCCGCGCTCGGCTGGGCGGCGGCGGGCCCCCATTTGACGTATCACCTCGCCGCCGGCGACGGCGGTGTCACTCTGTTCCTGCAGCAGCTGCTCGGCAGCTTCGAGAGCTGGTGGGGCCAGCTCGCGACGTGGCAGCGGCTCGAGCCCGAGCAGCAGCGCGCGCTGATCCAGAGCATCGAGCGGGCCTATAAGAGCAACATCGAGCAGTTGCGCGAAGCGCGCGATCGGAGGTTGGGCGCTATCCTGCGAGTGCTGGAGCAAGCCAGGACCGCTTAGCGACAGCTATTTCTTCTCCGCCCGCACCATCAAGATCGGAATCGTAGTCTGATGTCGTAATGCTGTCGCGGTGCTGCCTCTGACCACATCCTCTAACAACCGGTGCCCGTGGGTGGCCATGGCGATCAGATCGCAGTGCTCGCGCTCGGCCGCGGCGCCGATCTCTTTGGCCGGATCACCAGCGGCGAGCACGGCATCGACGTCCAGGCCATCCGCCCCAAGGCGCGCGCTGACTTCCTCCAGGTAGGCGAGGTCGTCGCGCATCTCCTCAGACTCGCGCAGGTCCAGCTCCTTGATGTTCCGTGCGACCCAGCCGTCCGCCACGTGGATCAGGACGACGGACGACCCCAGGCGCTTGGCCAGCCCGTGCACGTGGGCGAGAATCGCCTCGTCGGCGGCGGAGTGCTCGAGCGGGACGAGGATGCGGGTGTACATCAGGCGAGCCAGCCACGGAACGTCTGGGCCAGGAGCCACGCGTTGAGGGCGGCGATCACGATCGCCACGAAGTAAGCCAGCGCTTTGACCCAGGG
>DATNOH010000196.1:0-5894 GCA_035601435.1 Gemmatimonadales bacterium
GACTGATCCAGGGCTCGTCCCACCCCTCCGTGAACAAGGTGCCGAGGGACAGGGGCTGCCACCGGTCGGGATCGGAGTAGGGATCACCGAAGAGCGACTCCTTCGCCGCGTCGAACACCGAGTATTCACGGCGGGCTGACAAGGGCGACATTCCAACCTGAGCCGGTACGCCCGCGGTCCAGCCCGGCGTCGGAGGCGCAACGATGCCACCGAGGCCCAGTACCAATGCTGCGAGCTTCGCCGTCATGTGTCCCTCCTCGTCGAAGCGACATCGCGCGGCCCTTGATGCCAATCGTAACCAGTCGGGCACCTAGAGAGGTCAACGCGGGGACGCTCACGCTAACGTCGAAATGAGACCTCGACACCTTACCCCGAAAGCCGTTTCTCTAGGTCGCGTCGTGCGGCAACCGAACGATCGCGAAACGGACGCCCAGGCTCGCCAGGATGAGCGAGGCCACGGCGACGGACGCGGTCACGGGGACGCCGCCGGCGAGCAGCGAACTCGCCGGAATCACAACCCCGGTAAGTAGTACGAAGAGACCGGCGACACCGAACTCCCTGCGGGCGTAGAGCCGGGACAGCAACGGATAGAGATCCCCGACCAGCAGGGCAAGCGCGACCAGATTGAGCACGATGAGCAGCCCGACGGCCAGACGAAGCGTATCGACAGCCAGCTGCTCGCCCGTCAGTGCGGCGATCACGAGCAGTTCCGCTGCGCCGAGCGTCACCGCAGTGTTCACGAGGTACGCGCCGAGCCACCGGGCGTCCTTCCAGCCCGGCTGCGCGGTCGTGCTGAACAGCACCCCCTTGTACGCCGCCGACCCGAACGCGAACGGCAGCCCGACGACCACCGCGAGCGTGCGAATCCACCACGCGGCGGCCGAGTCGCCCGGCACCCACCCCGCCGCCGCGACGAATTCGACCGCCACGATCGCGGTCAGAAGGAGCGAGTAGACCGTCAGAGACCAGGTCCCGAGCGACATCGGCGAACTCGGCTTGAACACCCGCAGCATGTGGTGGAACCGGAGCGAATCGCCGAGGTCCAGCACCAGGCACGCGAAGTCGGCGAGGAGCAGAGCGAGGGCGACTGGGTACGCCCAGGTGGCCACCGGGGTGAAGGTAGCCGGCGCGGCCAACTCGCCGACCGCCGCGACGAGGAACAGGCCGGTAGTCAGGTTATTGAAGAGGATGTCGAAGACGACGAGCGTGTGCCATTCTGGCGGCTTGGTCACGATGCCCGCGTACCCGGTCGGGCTCGGGAGGTTGGTCTTCGTCTGCATCTCAAGCTCCCCACAGGAGGAACGCGGCGAGCGGTACCGCGAGCGTGACCGCCCCGGCGATTGCCGTGCGGAAGTAGTCTCCCAACATGTGGAGCCACGGATTGAAGGGGGCTTCCGGCAGCCCATAGACCTCGGGCCGGTCGACCAGCAGGTAGAACGAATGCAGCTCGGTGTACGTCTCCGT
Organism: Gemmatimonadales bacterium; assembly: GCA_035601435.1. GTDB lineage: Bacteria > Gemmatimonadota > Gemmatimonadetes > Gemmatimonadales > GWC2-71-9 > AG41. The sequence goes on from DATNOH010000196.1 coordinate 1,465, forward strand.
CGGCGCGCTCCCGTACATGCGTGCCCCGGGAACGCCCCGCCGGTGCAACTCCTCCACCCGCCTGCGGGCCCGCTCCCGCAGCTCGTCGATCGGTCCGAACTGGATCGAGGCGGTGGGGCACGCCTTTGCACAGGCCGGGACCAGGCCGTCCTTCTGGCGGTCGTAGCAGAGCGTGCACTTGTGGGCGTGGCCGGAGAGGGTGCTCCGGGTGATTACCCCGAACGGGCAGGCCGCGACGCAGTACCCGCACCCGTTGCAGATGTCCGGCTGGATGTAGACGTTCGCGAACTCGTTGTGGATGATCGCCCCGGTCGGGCACGCCTGCTGGCACGGGGCCGCTACACAGTGCTTGCACACGTCACTCATCATCAGCCAGCGGACGTCGTGCGGCTGGTCGGGGAGTACGTGCAGGGACACCCGCCCGTTCCCGGTCGGCTCCGGCGGCTGGTTGTCCGCGAACTGCTCGACGAACTTCACGTGGCGCCAGGACGTTGCCGACAGCTCCCCAGTGTTGTCGTAGCTGTTCCCGGTCCAGGCGAACCCGTCCGCGGGGAGCTGGTTCCACTGCTTGCACGCCACCTCGCACGCCTTGCACCCGATGCACACCGTGGTGTCGGTGTAGAACCCCATCGCCGGCTTGCGCTCCGGGGCCTCGCCGCGGTGGAACGGGCCGATGAGGCGATCCAGAAAAGCCGACAGCGGGCCGCGGGACGGCGGAGTTTCCACCTGCGGCGAGTGGACCACCTCCAGTTCCCTACTTGCCATGTCCGAGCCTCCCCTCTGGCTGGGCGGCGGCCGGCGTGTCGGGGACCGGTTCGCGTGTCGGCCAAGGCGCAGCGCTCTTTGTCGGAGTCGGCGTGTGGCCGGCCAGCCGGCCCGCGTAGATCTGGCAGGCGAACGCCTTGGCCTCGTGCATGCTCACGTTGGGATCGGCCACCAACGAGGTCAGGTCGTTGGCGTTGCCGCCGACGACCTCGCCGGCGAACGCCCAGTGGAACGGGAGACCGACCTGGTGGACCATGCGCCCCTCGACCAGCAGCGGCCGCAACCGCCGCGTCACCATCGCGCGGGCCTCGATCCGGCCCCGGGCCGACTCAACCGTCAACCAGCCGCCGTGCACGATACCGCGATCGGCGGCCAACTCCGGGCTCAGCTCGACGAACATCGCTGGCTGCAGTTCGTTGAGCCAGCTGTTGAAACGGCTCATCGGCCCGCTCAGATAGTGCTCGGTGAGCCGGAACGTCGTGGCCACCACCGGGTAATCCGCCGTCGGGGTGTGGGCCAGAAGGTTGAGCGGCCCCTCGAAGGTCCGCACCGTCGGGCTGCACGTCTGCCGGGGATAGAGCAGGTTACCCACCGGCGACTCGACCGGCTCGTAGTGCGTCGGCAACGGCCCGTCCTTGACGGCGCCGGGGGCATACAGCCAGCCGAGGCCGTCGGGCTTCATGATGAACGGTTGGTCGCCCGCGATCGCAGCCATGCCCGTCGCGCCCGGCGTCGGTCGGTAATCGGGCGGCTTCTCCTGCTCGAAATCGGGCCGATCGAGGCCCACCCAGTGGCGCGACTCCTGGTCCCACCAGATGAGCTTCTTCCGCTGGGACCACGGCCGGCCGTCGGGAGCTGCCGAGGCGCGGTTGTACAGGACTCGGCGGTTGTCCGGCCAGGCGAAGCCCCACTCGGGCTGGAGCGGGTTGTCGGTGAGCTTCCGCTCGCGCGCCCGGTTGCGGCCCGGCTCGGGGAAGACGCCGCTGTAGATCCAGCAGCCGCACGCCGTCGAACCGTCCTCCTTCAGCTCGGAGAAGGCGGTCACCAGGCGGGGCCGGCCGGTGCGCGGGTCGGCCTCGTCCAGATGGTAGCCGTTGATCTCCTGGAGGACCTTCTCCAGGTCCGGTTCGCCCTCGATCCGGCTGACCGTGCCGTCGGGCAGGCGCGGCCGCTCCTCGAAGTCGTAGTCCCAGGTGAGACGGAGCAGCGGCTGGTCCCTGGGGTCGGTCGAGCCGGCGTAGAGCTGCTTGAGCCGCTTGCCGAGGTTATAGAGGAACCACGCGTCAGAGCGGCAGTCGCCAAGCGGGTCGATGGCCTTGTCGTGCCACTGGAGCATCCGCTGGGTGTTGGTGAGACTGCCCTCCTTTTCCGGTGAAGCCGCCGCCGGAATGAAGAAGACCTCGGTTTTGATCTCGGCGGGCCGTGGCCCGTTCGGGTCGTTCTTCCAGAAGACCGCACTCTCGATCTCGAACCAGTCGAGGACCACCAGCCAGTCGAGGTTGCGCAGGCCGGCTCGGTGCAAGCCGGCGTTGGGTCCGCCGCCGCCGGGGTTCTGGCCGAACAGGAAGTAGCCCTTGACTTCGCCTCGGGCCATGCGGTCGAAGTAGAGCAGCTGCGAGTAGTCGCCGTCCACGCGCGGTAGCCACGAGAAGGCGAAGTCGTTGTCCGGGGTGGCGGCGTCGCCGTACCAGGCCTTGAGCAGGCTGACGACGAACTTGCGGAAGTTCGCCCAGTAGCCGGTGGGCAAGCCCTCGTGTTCGACGTAGGAGTGCAGCGTCTCGTGCTGTTCGTCGGCGGCTGGCTGAGGCAGGTAACCGGGCAACACGTCGTACAGCGTCGCGAGGTCGGTCGAGCCCTGGATGGTGGAATGGCCGCGCATGGCCATGATCCCGCCGCCGGGCCGGCCCATGTTCCCGAGCAACAGTTGGAGGATGCCGGCGGTGCGGATCATCTGCACCCCGGTGGTGTGCTGGGTCCACCCCAGCGCGTAGACGATGACGCTGGTCCGCTCACGCCCGGAGTTGGCGCACAAGAGCTCCGCCACCCGCACCAGCTCCTCCGGGGTGCACCCGCACACCCGGGAGACGACCTCCGGCGAGTACCGGGCGAAGTGGCGCTTGAGAATCTGGAAGACGCAGCGAGGGTGCTGCAACGTCGGGTCACGCGGCGGCGTTCCGCCCGGCGCGGTGGTCATGTGCTTCCGCGGCGCGGAGTGTGAGGGCGCTCCCCCCTCGAGGTCGTGACCTTGAATGCCGTGCTCTCCCCTCAGCATCCTCACCCGGAACGACTGACCGCTCCCTGCCGGGTCGCCAGTACCGCCCGGGCAACCCTCGTAGCCCCAGTGTCCCTCCACGGCGTCGTACTTGCCGGTCTCTCCGTCCCCGCGGTAGCCGCTGAACAGCCCCGCCAGATCCTCGGTGTCCTGGAAGCCCTCCTGGATGATGGTCGATGCGTTGGTGTAGTTCAGGACGTACTCCTGGAACCATCGGTCGTTGCTCAGGACGTAGTTCACGAGGCCACCGAGGAAGGCGACATCGCTCCCCGCGCGGATGTCCACGAAGACGTCGCACAGCGCCGAGGTCCGCGTGAAGCGGGGGTCGACGTGGATCAAGGTCGCGCCCTTCTCCTTGGCCTTCAGCGGCCAGCGGAACCCCACGGGGTGGGCTTCCGCCATGTTCGAGCCCATGATGAGGATGCAGTCGCTGTTGGCCAGGTCCTGCTGGAAGGTAGTGGCCGCGCCGCGGCCGAACGAGGCGCCCAGACCGGGCACCGAGGCGGAGTGTCAAATCCTTGCCTGGTTCTCGATCGAGACCACCCCCAGCCCGCCACCAAACAGTTTCTTGATGAGGTAGTTCTCCTCGTTGTCGATGGTCGCCCCGCCGAGAGTGCCGATGCTGCGCACCGAGTTGAGCAGGCGCCCCGCCTCGTTGCGGACCGTGAAGTCGGCGTCCCGCGCGGCCTTCACCCGGCGGGCGATCTGGTCCATCGCCCAGTCGAGCGGCTTGGTCTCCCAGTGTTCGGAGAACGGTGCGCGGTAGAGGACCTGCGTGACCCGGTGCGGGTTGACGGCGAGCTGGAAGGCGTTCGCCCCCTTCGGGCAGAGGGTGCCCTCGTTGATGGGGCTCTCGGGGTTGCCCTCGATGTCGATGAGCTGGCCGCCCTTGGAATAGATGAGCTGGCCGCAGCCGACGGCGCAGTACGGGCAGACGCCCTGGGTGACGGTTGCCCCGCGGAGCCGTGACGTTTTCCTCACCGTCTCGCGGCTGTACGGCTGGGGCTTGGAGGCGACTGGCAGGCTTGACATCGGAGTGTCCCTTCGAGGTTGAATGGGTTACACGACGGAGAGCAGGGTCCTCGCTTCTGAGTCGATCGACGGCGCCACGTTGCCTCTGCCGCAGGCCCGGACGCTCTCCACTTGCTCCGGCTCGGTGAGAATGCCTTCGGTGAACGGGACGCCGACGGCCAGCTCGAGGTCGTGGCCGGGCGTGCGCATGGTGATCGAGACGGCGCGATGAACTCGTCGTCCGTCGACGTCGCACCCCAAGCGAATCTCCAGCGGCTCCTCGACCGGCGGCTCGTCTCCCGAGGCGTGCGCCGCGAGCGCAACCGCGACGAGCAGCGTGATGCACACCGATACCATTCTCGGACGGCGCATGCCGGCCCTC
>DATNOH010000197.1:0-9133 GCA_035601435.1 Gemmatimonadales bacterium
CTCCGGTGTGACAGACCGGCACTCTAACCAGCTGAGCTACAGCCCCCTGCGACGGAGGGTGGCAATATAGGCCCGTGCGGAAGTCAATTCAATGCCTCAGAAATTCTTGCACTTGAATTGCTTCTTCACCTGCGGCATCACCGCTTCGAATTTCGCGACGTTCTGCAGCATCTGGTTCGCCGTGGGCGGATGCACCCGGGCGCCGAAGACCAGCGCCTCTTTCGTCCGCGCGAGACGATCGTTGATCGCCTTCGCCTCGGTGCAGCTCTTGGACTTGACCATCGCGCTGTACGGCCCCGACAGTGACGCGACCGACGAAACCCCGTACCAGAAGCTCGCCTGCAGCCGGATCTGCTGGCGCGGCCCGAGGGTGTCCGCCGGCGTGCGCGTCGCCACGAGCTGCAGCAGCTGGTCGAGCCACGGGTACGCGCGATCGTACGCGCCCGCCTGCGCCAGCTTCGATCCGGCGGTCAGCATGAACACGGACGCGCTCAGGCGGTCGCTCGAGTCGGGAGAAGTCAGCGCGGGAGCGAGGTACGCCTTCGCGCTGTCGATGCGGCCGGCGAACGCGTTGCGGAGCGCGTGTAGCGCGGCCGTGTCGCTCTTGAGCTTGTTGGCCTGGGCCGTGTCGTAGGTGGCGCCCTCGACGATGCCCCGGGCGACCAGCAGCGACCCCTTCACGTCGCTCGGGTCGATCTTCAGGGACTGCTTGTAGGCCCACACCGACGAGTCCTTCTGGCCCTTCAAGTCGTAGGCTGACCCGAGCGCTTTCCAGAACGCGGCGGACTTGGAGAAATTCGCTATGGCGGTGCGGCTGAAGAAGAGGAGCGCCTGGGTGTCCGCGACCTGTTGCGCGGCACCGAGCGCGGCCTTGAGGAATGTACTGTCCCTGGCCTTGCTGGAGTCGATCTTGATCTGCTGTACAAAACCGTCCAGGGTGCAGCGCCACAGCTCTCCCTCGATGCAGATCCGCTGCCGGCTCTCGATGAACCGCTGCTCGTTCGGGTTCTTGGCGAGGCCGTCGTCGAGGAGCGCCTTCGCTTGCGCATACCGCCTCTGCTGGCGCAGCAGCTCCACGATGCCGAGCCGCAGCTGGGTGTTGTGCGGCTCACCCGAAAGCTCGTGGACCAGGGCGTCGATCGCCTTGAGCGTGTCGCCCTTCTGCTGATAGATGTGGCCGATGTTCTCCCACGCGGTGGCGTTGAGGGAGTCGCCTTTGGTGGCGCGCTGATACGCCGCCAGCATGCTGTCCAGCGGCATGTGCTGCGCCTCGTACACGGTGGCGATGCAGATCTGCGCGGCCGGGAGGTTTGGCTCGATGGCCAGCGCCTTGCGGGCGGCGTCCAGCGACTTCGCGAACTGGCTCTTTTTCCGCTGGTCATCGCATTCACGCGCCTGCTCGGCCGCGCGGACGAGGTTGTTGAGACGCTGCGCGATCGCCTCGCCCACGGACGCCGCGGTGCCGGGGTTGCTGACCGACACCGTGAAGAGCGAGGCCAGGCCCGAGCTGCCGATGTCCCGTACGCGGATGGTCGCCGTGATGGTGCCGCCGCTGCGTTCCAGCGTCCCGCTCGTATACCCATTCACCGAGAGGAAACGCCCCAGCTGGTTCGCCTGCGTCTCGTCGAGCAGCACGTCGCACGTGTAATCCGAGGCTTTGAGCGCCTCGCACAGCTTCGCCTTGGGAATGACCTGGATCTTATACTTCGCCATCGAGCCGAGCTTCTCACGCGCCACGTCCATCACCGCGATGCTGAAGGCGGAGTCGGCCGGCGTCTTCACCATGAGCGGCAGGACGAGCAGCTTCTCGGTGGGTTGTTGTGGCTGGTAGGAAACCTGTGCCGGAGCGGCGGTGGCGATGCACCCCCACCCGACGACCCATCGCAGCACTCTCACACGCGCAGTCCTCACGTTTCGGTCTGATACCCCAATGGGCGAAGAGGGATTCGAACCCCCGACTTCCTGCGTGTAAGGCAGGCGCTCTGAACCAACTGAGCTATTCGCCCGTCGTACGGCGGATCCTACTACAGGGCGAGGCCTACCGGAAAGAAAACGCAGTACCCGAGTACAAGCAGAATCGGTGCGGCCGTCGTCGAGCCTTGGTGCAGCAGCCAATATCCGGTCGCGAGCGCCGCCACGGCTGCGGCCAGGAACAGCCAGTTTCTCGGTCCGAAATGCAGGCGCGAGCGTGTCAGACCCTGGTCGGACATAAGGGCAGGAGTTTACGCGGCAATGCCAATATCGTCAAGCAGTTGGCGCGTCGTCCTCGGGCAGCGTCCACCCCTCGTCGAGCAACGCCCGGCGCGCCCGGTCGCGCCGGCGGCGCAGCCGCACCAGCCAGATGAGCACGATTCCCAGCGCCGCCCAGAACAGCCCGACGGCGCTGGCCCAGCCGAGCCAGCCGTAGCGCGATGCGACGTCGCGCTGCCACCGGACCTCGAAGTCGCCCTCCGTCAGATGGTAGGTGTGACGCAGCGCCAGGTCGAGCGTCGCGTCGCGCGTCAGGTTATCGATGAGGGGCTCCAGCCCGTGCCCGCCGCCCCACCGCTCGAGCAGCAGCACCGCCGTGGTCGCGAGCGCGTAGGCGGTCGCCGCGTCCGGCCGGTCGCCGCGAAGCATCCGGTCCAGCTCGTCCAAGTCGAGCTGCGCGCCGCGCGCCACCTGCCAGTTCAACCGCAGCGCGTCCAAGCGGTCCCATTCCCCGGCCGCCACCGCCGCGTACCCCTCCTCGAACCACAGTGGCAACGGCCGGCGCACCCGTGCGCGCAGCGCCAAATGGGCGAGCTCGTGTCGGAGAGCGGTCGACAGACCCACGCTCGGACGGTCGGACAGCAGTACGACCGTGCCGCGATCCGGGAACGCCGCGCCCTCGCTCCAGCTCGGCAGGCGACCGGCCGTGAGCGAATCGAACGTGGCGCGCGTGGGAGCGAGAATGACGCGGATGGGACGGTCGGGCAGCGGCCCAACGCCGGGAAACGGCGCGGCGCCGTCGACGGCCTGGGCGAGCGCGAGGGCGAGGGCTTGCTGCCCCGGCCAGGCTACCGCCGTCACGCGGCCCACCACGACGCCCACCGGCGGTCCGCTCTGCAACAGGAGCCAGACGAGGCCTAGGTGCGCGGTGGCTCCTGTCCCTGGAGCGCGAGGGCCAGCGTGTCCTGACACTTCTTGCCCCAGGGATTGAACTTGTTCGCCTTGAACCCCTCGTCCCACGCGCGCTTCGCCTGGTCCTGGTCACCGCCGAACCAGTACGCGCGCCCCAGCTCGTAGTAGGCCTCGATCAGGTTCGGCCCGAGCTTGAGGGTTTTCTGGAAGAACGTCTGGGCGTCTTCGTACATCTCGCGCTGCAGGTACACCAGCCCGAGATAGAAGTGGGCGTAGAGCGTCGCCTTCTTGTCGTTGTCGAGCCGGATGGCCTTCGACAGATGCTCGATCGCCTCGCCGAAGATGCGCTTCTTCAGGCAGATGTACCCGACGTTGATGCGGGCGAGCGAGTTCGCCGGCTCTTTCATGAGGACCTTTTGAAAGGTGCCAAGCGCGTCGTCGTAGTCCTCGTGCAGCATCTGCGCCCAGCCGAGCAGCGATTCGGCCTGAGTCTCTCCGGGAGATAGCTGCAGCGCCTTCTGCAGGGCCTGGATCGCGCCGGCGTAGTCCCCGAGCGAGATGAGGCTCCACCCCTTCTCGATGAAGGTCGAAGCGCCGATGTGGTCGGCGTGCACCGCTGGGCGGGTGCCGGTGAACTCCGGCGCCGACGCTTCCGCCGTCGAGGCGGCGACCTGCTTGAAGCGGTCCACCAGCTTGCGGACTTCTTCCTTGAGGGCCGAGAGCTCGCCGATGAGCGAGTCGACCTGCTTGAAGTAGGCGATGATCTCGCGCTTCACGGCCTCGCGCTCGGCGCCGCCCGTCACCGTCTCGAGGCGACGCGCGATCTCCTCGTACTGGGATCGCAGGGCCGGGAGCGGGCTGTTGACCATCAGGTTTTCGCGGGCTCCCGGACCGCCGTCTCGAGCGCGAGCTTTTCCTTGGAGTTGAGCAGGCGCGCCGTGTTCAGCACGATGATCGTCCGCCCGTCCTTCACCACCAGGCCGGTGATGTATTCCGCCGCGAGGCCCTTCACGATCGACGGGGGCGAGGTGATTTCGGGGGCCGCGACCTGCAGCACTTCGGTGACCGCGTCCACGATGATGCCCAGCTTGCCGCCCTCCCACTCGAGGATCACGGTGCGCGTGTCCTCGCGCAGCGGCGCGGGTGCGCTGAGCCGCTTGCGGAGATCGATGAGCGGCACGGCGACGCCCTGGTAGCGCAGCACGCCCTCGAGGAAATCGGGCGCCTTGGGCAGCGGCGCGGGGGCCTCGTAGCGGAGGATCCGCTCGACCTGAAAGATGTTGAATGCCAGATCCTGGCCGGCCACCTTGAAGGTCACGAGTTGGACGTCGTCGCCTGTGGTCATCCGATCTGATCTCCCAGGGCGTCGAGGTCGAGGATCGGCACGAGGGCGCCGCGGCGGCGCGCCACCCCCGACGCCCACGGCAGCGACTCGCCCCGCGGCACCGGCAGCGGGGCCTCGCGCACCACATCGTCGGCGTCGTCCACCTCCAGCGCCACGAAGCGGGTCCCTTCCCCCGCCCCGAGCGTGACGAGCACCGTGGCGCGGCCCCGCTCTGGGGGCGGGGTGCGCTCGCCCAGCAGCGCGCCGAGATGCACGACCGGCACCAGGCGCCCGCGCAGCGGCGTGAGCCCGCGCATCGCCGGCAGAGCGCGCGGCACGTCGAGCACCTCGGCCAGGTCGCCGACCTCGAGCACCCGGGCGAGCGGCAGCCCGTACGACTTGCCTTCGACGCGCACGAGTAAGTAGCCCCGGCTCACGACATTCCCACCCTGAAGGGTGGGCCCGATGAAGCACGATGCTGAAGCATGTCGGCGTCCTTTAGGACTGTGCCCTGCCGGGCCCAGGCTTCAGCCTGGGGACGCGTCATGTTGGCCGCCCGATGCCCGCCCCGCGTGCTACGAGCGCGCGGTCGATTCGCTCCGCGATTTCGCTCAGGGGATAAACCGCGTCCACGCCGCCGAGCTGCACGGCGGCCGTCGGCATGCCGGCGATCACCGCCGAGTCTCGGTCCTGAGCGATCCCGCCGCCGCCGGCCGCGCGGATCGCGCGCACGCCCTCCGCGCCGTCGCGTCCCATCCCAGTGAGCACGACGCCGAGGCTGTGGGCGCCGAACACCTGGGCCACGGAGCGAAACAGCGGGTCGGCCGCGGGGCGAACGCCCCACACGGGCGGCTCCCGGTCGAGCGCGATCGTGGGGCCGTCGGGCGCGCGCAGCACCCGCATATGATAATCGCCCGGCGCCACGTACGCCGTGTCGGCGACCACGGGCGCGCCGTCGTCGGCCTCGACCACGCGCAGCGCGGACAGCGAATCGAGCCGCTCGGCGAGGGAGCGGGTGAATTTGGGCGGCATGTGCTGGACCACGAGCACGGCGGCGCCGCGTCCGGTTGGGAGACGCGGGATCACCTCGGCGAGGGCGCGGGGTCCGCCGGTGGACGCGGCGACGGCTACGGCGAACCGCGCGCGCGCCCGCAGCCCGGCTTCGGGGGCGCGCCGCGCCGGGGCGGGCGGCCGCGCCATGACGGATACGTGGGACACGTCGGCCGCGAGGGCGCGGCGCACCGCGGCGCGCAGCTCCGGGCCGATGCGCAGCAGCGCCGCGCGGTTCGCTTCGTCGGGCTTGGCGACGATTTCCATCGCGCCGAGCTCGAGGGCGCGAATCGCCGCGCCCGTGCCCGGGCCGGCGTGCGCGCTCACGACCACGATGGGGCGCGGCGTCTCCGACATGATGTAGCCGATGGCCCCCAGGCCGTCGAGCTCGGGCATCTCGAGGTCCATCGTGACCACGTCGGGGTCGAACTGGTGGACCTTGCGGACGGCGTCGAAGCCGTCGCGCGCCGTCGCCACCACGCGGAACTCGCCCGCCCCGGCGATGCCCTCCGCCCCGGCCAGGACGTCGCTCAGCACGCGCCGCATCAGCGCGCTGTCGTCCACCACCAGGACGTTGGGCCGGCGGTCAGAGGACGATGGCATCGGCACCCACCGACCGGACTTCCACCCGGCCGTCCGCCACGAAGAACCGCACCGAGCGTCCCGCGCCGCCCCCCACGGCTTCCCGCATGACGGGGATCCCGGCTAGGCGCAGCACGGCGCGCGCGGCGGCGACGTTGCGCTCGCCCATTTGCACGGACCCCGGGGTCATGAGCTGGGCGAACATGCTCGCCCCGCCGGCCAGCTTGGCGACGAGGTGGCGCGGCTCGGCGCCGAGCGCCGTGAGCCCCTCCACCAGGAGCGGCACGGCGGTCTCGGGAAACTTGGCGAGGTTGGTGACGTCGCGGGCCAGGCTCTTCGACGGAAGGAGGATGTGGGCCATGGCGCCCGCGCCGACATTCGGGTCGTGGAGCATGATCGCCACGCACGACCCGAGCCCGAGCGTGACGATAACGACATTGCCACGCTCGGCGGCCCAGTCGGCGACCTTGACGATCCGCTCCTTCGGCGGGGACGGATCCTTTCCTTTCCTCGTCACGTGCCGGCCCTGCTGTAGATCCGCTCGCGCGGCTCTTCCAGCACGAGGCGCTCGCGCGCCGGGCCGAACAGCGTCTCGACCTTGCCCAACAGCAACAGGCCGCCCGGCGCGAGCGCCTCGGCGAAGAGCGAGAAGAGGCGCTCTTGCATCGCCCGGTCGAAGTAGATCACGACGTTGCGGCACACGATCAGGTCGTAGGGCGGCGCGGGCGCCGGCTCGCTCGTCAGGTCGTGCTTCAGCACGCGCACAATGCGGCGCAGCTCCGGCAGCGGCCGGCGTGGCGTCTCGGGAGTGAAGTAGCGACGCACCAGCTCGGGCGGCATCTCCGTGAACGCGGGCTCGGCATATTCGGCGGTCTCGGTGCGCTCGAGGCTGGTCCGATCGATATCGGTCGCGTCCACGCGGCCCCGCGGGAAGAGGGTCGCCTGGCCGAGCCGGCGGGCCGCTTCCGCGAGGGCGACGGCGACCGTGTAGGGCTCTTCGCCCGACGCGCAGCCGGCCGACCAGGCGCGGATCTCGCCGCGGCGCGCCTTCCAAAGCGCGTCGAGCCACGGCTCGAGCGCGCGCCACGTCTCGGCGTTGCGGAAGAATTTGGTGACGTTGATCGTGAGCGCGTCGAGCAGCAGGTCGTACTCGTGCGCGTCCTCGTCGAGCAGCCGGGCGTAGTCGTCGAAGGTGTGGACGCCGCGCGCGCGCATCCGCACGGCGATGCGGCGGCGCAGGCAGCGGTCCTTGTAGGAATCGCACGCGAGGCCGCGCGCCCGCGTGACCTTCCGCGTGAGCGCCCGGAACCCCCGCTCGTCCTGCTCCGACGTCACGACAGCGCGCTCAACGTGTCCAGATTGGCCTTGACGAGCTCGTGCTTCGGGTTGATCTCGAGCGCCTTGCGCCACAGCTGGGCCGCGAGCTCACGGCTGTTCCGCTTGTAGGCGATGTTCCCGAGCTTGAAGTACACGTCGTCCCCCAACTCGGGGGCGAGCTCGATCGCGCGACTGTACGCCTCCCACGCCTCGTCGTAGCGCGAGCCGCGGTAGGCCAGATCCCCCAGGTTCTTGGACAGCTGGGGGAGCGAGGGCTCGTTTTTGCGCGCGGCGCGCACCAGATCCTCCGCACCGGTCAGGTCGCCCGACAGCTCCTTCAAGACCGCGAGGTTGTTCTGCAGCGCCGCGTGCGAGGGGTACGCTTCCGCTCCTTCATCCGCCAGATCCTGCGCCTGCTCGAATTCTCCCGCCCCCGCCGCGGCGAGCGCGCGCGCCCAGAACCAGGCCGGCGGCGGCGCCTTCCCGAACAGCTCCCGCGCGCGGTCGAGCCGGCCGGCGGCGCCGCCGTAGTCGCCACGCTTCAACGCCACCACACCCCAGCCGAGATACACCTTCGCGTCGGTGCGCGCGCGCGACGCCGCTTCTCCATATGAGGCTTCCGCCTCGTCCAGCCGCCCCAGCTGCTCGTATGCGAAGCCGAGGTTGTGGAACACCGCCGGCCGGCCGCCGCCCTTCTCCGCGGCCTGACGCAGCGCCTCCATCGCTTCGCGCCAGCGCGCCTGTTTGAGCGCCACGAGCCCGATGTAGAAGTGGGCATTCGCCTCTCCCGGGCGCAGCTCGGCCACGCGCCGGAACTCGCGCGCCGCCTCGTCCAGCATTCCCGTCTTGTAGAACGCGACGCCCAGGTTGCGGTGCTCTTCCACCCGCGCGTCGGTGATCTGGGCGTCCGCGGGAGACGCGGTGCGCCCCGCGCGATGCACGAACCCCGCGGTGATCAGGCCGTACAAGGCCTTCCCGATCTCGAACTCGCCCAACCCCGAGTCTTCGATCACCTGGTTCACGTCGCGCGATCCGTCGAGCAGCGGCAGGATGCGCTGCTGCGTGTCCGTGAGGTTGGCCTCGCTGATGGCGAGGCGGTCCTTGTCCAACACGAAGATCAGGTCGAATGAGGGGATCTTCTTTTCGATCAGGCTCCACTCGTCCACCCGGCGCGCTCCCTCGAGGAGCAGCGACTCGGGGGTGATGGAGACGAGAAAGTCCTGGCGCTCGGGGCGGACGTCGGCCTCGAAATTGAAGGTGCCCTGTGTCCAGGTGAACAGGTAGTACACCGACTCCTCGATCTGCACGCGCATATAGCGCTCGAGATCCGCCTGACTGATCACGGCCATCCCGACCATGACCTCGCCCAGCTTCTTGCCGTGCTCCTTGGTCTGCCGCTGCACCGCCGCTTCGAGTTGGCTTTGGGTGATTTTGCCGTGCTTCACCAGGATGTCGCCCAGGCGGTCGCGCCGATTCACGATCGACGCGTAGCAGATGCGCCCCTTCTCGAAGTAGATGTAGCCGAAGTTCGACCGGTCGGCGATGGACAGGCATCCGGTCTTTTGCCCCAACGCCAGCAGCTGCAGCACGTCGGGGAGCGACGCTTCTTTAAGCGAGCCCTTGATGGCCATCAGCGGAACTCCTCGATCATACGGTCCGCCACGTCGATCCAGTCCCACACCACTTTCTCGCGACTCTTGATGCCCCCGAGACTCGAGACGACGAGCCCGCTGGTCCGGAAGCCGCTGGCGCGCCGGG
>DATNOH010000198.1:0-3366 GCA_035601435.1 Gemmatimonadales bacterium
TCGCGCCTACGCAGCGCTCTCACCCGCCACCAACCGCGCCGCCGCCCGCAGCTGCGGCGGCTGACCCACGACGACCAGGACATCGTCGGCCGCGAGGCGAAAGTGGGGCCCCGGCGTTGCGATCTCGTCTGCTCCCCGACCCACCGCGAGCACCAACGCGCCGGTTTGGGTACGTAAGCCGGTGGCCGCGAGCGTCTTCCCGACCAAGGGCGAGCCCGCCGCGAGCCGCAGGCGCTCGACCGCCATTTGCGGGATGCCCGTCACGGCGCCGAGGGTCATGCGCCCGGCGCCGTCGCCGCCGCGCAGCGCCTCATAATGGGACGAGCGGATCTGATCCACCAGGCGATCGATGTCGGACCGGGGGACGTTGTAGTGCGCCAGTACGCGCGCGAAGATCTCGATCGAGGTCTCGAACTCTTCCGGGATGACGACGTCCGCGCCGAGCCGGCTGAGCTCGGGGATTTCGGTCACGTAGCGGGTGCGCGCGATGATGTGGATGCGGGCGTTGAGGGCGCGTCCCACGCGCACCATACGCCGAGTCGCCGCCGGGTCGGAGATCGCGACGACGAGCATTCGGGCGCGCTCCGCGCCGAGGGCCCGCAAGATTTCTTCGCGGGTGGCATCGCCGTAGAAGGCGGGCTCGCCGCGCGCGCGGGCCTGCTGGACGGTCTGCGCGTTGAGCTCGACGATGAGATAGGGCGCCTGGATAGACCGCAGCGCGGCCGTGAGGTTGCGCCCGTTCAGGCCGTAGCCGGCCACGATGACGTGGTCGGTGAGCGGCTGTTCGGCAACGGCGATCTTTCCGGGGCGCAGCCCCGGCAGGAGGCGGTCGAGGGGGACCAGTCGCTCCAGGCCATCGAGCAGGGCGGGGCCGCTCTGGAGCAGAAACGGTGTGACCAGCATTGTCAGCACGGCCACCGCGAGAAAGGTCTGGTACAGGCCCTCCGAGAGCAGCCCGGTCCCTCGGCCTTCGCGCGCCAGCACGAAGGAAAACTCCCCGATCTGCGAGACGGCCAGCCCTGCCAGCAGAGCCACCCGCCCGGAGTAGCCCATGAGCGCGGGACCGACCGCCGCGAGCAGAGCCTTCCCCCCCATAACCCCCACCACGCCGCCCAAGGCCAGCAGCGGGTGGTGGCGCAGAAACTCGACCTGGACCAGCATGCCGACCGCCACGAAGAACAGAGAGATGAAGACATCCCGGAACGGCAGGAGCTCCGCCATCGCCTGGTGGCCGTAGTCTGATTCGGAGATGACGAGTCCCGCCAGGAACGCGCCCAGGGCCAGGGATGCACCGGCCGCCGCGGTTCCCAGGGCCGTGAGCGTTCCGACCAGGATGACGGCGATCAGGAACAGCTCCCGGCTCCGGGTCCTGAGGATCACCGAGAGGGCGCGCGGGACCACGGTCCGGGCCAGCACCAAGACGCTGATGACGACGAGCACGGCTTTGCCGAGCGCGAGGAGCAGCGCTCCCGCACCGCCGCCCGACCGCCCCGCGAGGAACGGGAGCACGAGCATCATGGGCACGACGCACAGATCCTGGAAAATCAGCACGCCGGTGGCGAGCCGGCCGTGGGGCGCGTCGATCTCGCCCTTGTCCGTGAGGCCCTTGAGCACGATCGCGGTACTGGAGAGCGCGACGAGGAACCCTAGGAGGACGGCCACTCGCCAGTCGGCGCGCAGGGCCACGGCCAAGAGACTCGCGAGCACCACGGTGAGCGCTACCTGAGAGCCGCCGCCGACGACCACCTGCCGCCCCATCTCACGCAGCCGACTCAAGGAGAACTCGATCCCGATGGTAAAGAGCAGGAGGATGACACCCACTTCCGCGAGGCTCTCCACCTGGTGCGCGTCGGAAACCAGGCCGAGCGCGTTAGGGCCGAGCAGCACCCCAGCGACGATGAACCCGGGGAGGGCGGGGAGCTTGATACGGTGGAATATCAGAATGACGAGCAGGGAGACGGCGAAGATGATCGCCAGGTCTTTGAGCACGTGGTACTCGCTCATGGCCGCTCGTGGTATGTCATTGCCCCGGGCTCAGTTGGGGTTAGCGGTGATGCAGGGCACACGCGTCGTGTGAAGACCATAATGGAAAGCCGGGTCGCCCGGTGCAAGGTTGGGACGCGCGTTTCGTGCAGCATTACCCCAGATCACTCTCGGGAATCATTAGACGTGGGCACGAGCCGGTTCAGACTACTGCGCCAGGACGACGCCGTGCGCGACGCAGAACTGTCGCGGACGGAGGCGCAGCTGCGCGCCACGGCGCGCCAGCAGGAGGCCGTGGCCCACGTCGGCCAACGCGCGCTGGCCGGCGCGCCGCCGGACGAGCTGATCGCGGGCGCCGTGGCAGTGGTGGCGCGCGTGCTCGAGGTCCCCCTCGCGAGTGTGCTCGAGCTCCGTCCCGAGAGTCGGACGCTGCTGCTGCGCGCCGGTGTCGGTTGGCGC
Source organism: Gemmatimonadales bacterium (assembly GCA_035601435.1). Classification (GTDB taxonomy): domain Bacteria; phylum Gemmatimonadota; class Gemmatimonadetes; order Gemmatimonadales; family GWC2-71-9; genus AG41. The sequence continues at coordinate 2,443 of DATNOH010000198.1, forward strand.
GACGGCGCCGTCGGACGCGCGGTCTTTCCGGCGGATGCGGACTCACACTCCGGGTATGTGCTTCGCTCGACGGGCCCGGTGGTGGTGGAGGAGCTGGCCAGGGATGCGCGATTTGGCAGCGCGCCCCTCCTCTTGGCCCAGGGCGTGGTATCGAGCCTGAGCGTCGTGGTGCACGCTAAGGCACGCCCCTACGGAATCCTGGGCGTGCATACGACGGAGCCCCGCGAATTCACGATCCACGACACGCATTTCCTGCAAGCGGTGGCTAATGTCCTGGCCACCGCGATCGATCGCGCGCGCGCCGAGGAGGCGCTGCGCCGGAGCGAGGAGCACTTCCGTTCTCTCATCGAGAACGGGTCGGACATCGTCACGATCGTGGGCGAGAACGGCGTGTTCCGCTATGCCAGCCCGTCGGTGGAGCGCGTGCTCGGGTACGCGCCACGGGAGCTGCTCGAGCGCAACGCGTTCGACTACGTCCACCCGGACGACATTTCGGTCGTCACCGAGGCCCTGGCGGGCGCGATCCACCACCCCGGGGTCCCCCAGGCCGCGCAGTTCCGGTTCCGCGCGCACGACGGCGCATGGCGGGTGCTCGAAGCCGTGGGCCAGGCGCGTGTGGGCCCCGGGGACGCGGCCCAACTGATCGTCAACGCACGCGACGTCACCGAGCGGCGGCGCCAGGAGCGCGCGCTGCGCGAGAACAAGGAGCGGCTGCGGACGGTCATCGCCGGGGCGCCGCTGGTGCTGTTCGCGCTCGACGGCGAGGGCGTGTTCACGATGGTGGAGGGGCGCGGGCTCGATGCCGTCGGGGTGCGGCCCGCGCTGCTGATCGGCCGCTCGGCGTTCGCGCTGTTCGCGGACCTGCCGCAGGCGCTCGCGGACGTGCGCCGCGCCCTCACGGGGGAGACGTTTTCATCCACCGTC
>DATNOH010000199.1:0-8696 GCA_035601435.1 Gemmatimonadales bacterium
CCACTTGGTGATGTCGAACTGACCGTTGGTCTGGAAGGTCGGGTCCTCGAGCACCTGCTGCAGAATCTGCGGCGGCGGTGAACTGCGCGCAGCCTGAATGATTTCGTCGTCCGTGACGGTGATGCCGAACCGGCGGTAGGCCCGATCGAGCAGGATCTTCTGGATGAACTGGTCGACAACCCGATCCTGCACCTGACGTTCATCCTCGCGCGTCAGTCGGGCTCCACCCTGCTGCCGCCGATATTGCTCGAGCGTCGCTTGATATTGCTGTTGGAACGGCTGGGAGCGGACGATGGTGCCGTCCACCTTGAGGACGACGTCCCTCCCGCCGCCTACGATGTCGGTGACTTGTCCGTACGCCATCCAGCCGATAAACGTGATCGCTACCACCCAGAAGATAGGCTTCGCATACCCGCGCATCGCGCGCATCATATCCGGCAAGACTCCTACGAGAGCAGGTGAGAAGGGGCATAAGTCTAAAAACGACAACACGAAAACTCAAGCGAGCGAGCCCGTTTCCGATTGACAGCGCGCCCGAGCAAACACTATCTTTGTCCAACTCCCCCAAGCACTTAGGTGTGGCCTACACTAGCGAAATCGAGAAGCTGGAAAAGCGGTGGGCGGAGAACCCTAAGGGACGAAACTTCGCCCCCCTGGCCGATGCCTATCGTAAGGCAGGAGAACTAGATAGGGCTCTCGAGCTATGCACCGCCGGGCTCGAGCTCCATCCCGATTACGTCAGCGCCCACATCGTCTTCGGGCGCTGCATGATCGATCAGAAGAACGATGCCGGCGCCTCCGATGTGTTTCGCAAGGTCCTGACACTCGATCCCGAGAACGTCCTTGCGCTCAAAATCTTGGCGGAGATCGCCGAACGCGGCGGCCGGCACGGCGAGGCGGCGGAATGGCTGACCCGACTCCTCGCGGCCGATCCGATGAACGGCGATGCGGCGGAGCATCTGACGCGGGCTAAGAGCAGGGCGGCCCAGGCCGCACCGAAGCCGGCTCCCCCCACCGCCGCCCCCGAGCCAGTCGCTCGGTTCGTGCCGGAGACGACCTCCCCACGTCACAGCGACTTGGTGATCGAGCACGCATCGGACGAGCCAGCCTCGCCCACGCTCGACGTCAAGGGCACGCCCGCCGACATCGAGACCTTCGACGGCACGCTCGACTTCAACGCGGTGGCGCACAGCGCCGCGAAGGCGGACGGGATCGAGGTGCAAGAGGAGGTGGAGCTCAAGCCCCAGGACCTGGTGGTCGAAGGGCTGGCCCATACGCAGTACGAGGCCGGACTTCTCGGCACGCCCCCCGACACGGTGGAACAGGACGACGAGCCGAAAATCGATCTCCCGCTGATCATGCCCGACGACGTAGCGGAGGCGGCGCCCCCAACGGCCCCCACTCCTCCTGTGGCCGCCTCGTGGGCTCCGCCGCCGCCCCCGCCTGCGGCGGTCGCCCTGTCGGACGACGATGGGGCAGCCGACACCGCCGCGCTGTCACGCGTCGAACCGGTGCTGACGGAGACGATGGCCGAGCTGTACTTGCGGCAGGGCCATCAAGAGGACGCGCTCCGAGTGTACCAGGCGCTCTTGGCGAAGCGGCCGATGGACGCTCGACTGCGCGGTCGGGTCGAGTCGCTGACCGGCGGGGGAGCAATGGACCCGGGGCACGGGACGGGGGAGACCGTGCAGGTCTTCCTGAAGCGTATTCTCGCCGGCCGACCGGGGAGGCCCTCGTCCCCGCCGCCTGGTCCCCCAGCCAGGTCGCCGCTCGACGATGCGTTTGCCATCGTGCATTCTGATCCCGACCCAGGGCCCGCGCCAGGTGTCGTCTCCCCGGGCGAAGCGACCCGGCCGGCGACGGACAGCCTCTCGCTCGACCAGGTGTTCGGGGACGAAGGCATGCGCAACTCGGGTGCCGCCTCGGAACCCGCGCCTCTCCCTCCCCCTCCCGCGCCCGTCCTTCCCGCCGCGCTATCGGCTCCGGAGGATACCGGGGGGTTCTCATTCGACCAGTTCTTCAGCCCGACGGACAAACCGGCGAGCGGCGCGGAGGTCGCGCCGGCGACGCCCCAGCCGCCGGCGCGGAGCTCGGGCGGCAGGCTCCGGCCGCCGGTCGAGGACGAGGGCGATCTCGATCAGTTCCAGGCGTGGCTCAAGGGCCTCAAGTCCTAGTGCACATCGCCGTGTTGAACGGCCCGAACCTGAATCTGCTGGGGGAGCGGGAGCCGGAGCTGTACGGGCGAACCACCCTCGGGGAAATCGAGGCCCGCACACGCGAGCAGGCGCGCGCGCTCGGCGTCGAAGTATCATGGACGCAGACGAACCACGAGGGCGAGCTGGTCGACGCGATCCAGCGGCTCAAGGGGAAGGCGGACGGGCTGGTGATCAACGCGGCCGCGTTCACCCACACGAGCCTCGCGGTGCGCGATGCGCTGCTCGCGGTGCGCGTGCCGTTCGTGGAGGTGCATCTGTCGAACATCTTCGCGCGCGAGCCGGAGCGGCGCCGCTCGGTGCTGGCGGACGCCGCCGTGGGGATGGTGGCCGGCTTCGGCGCCGAGAGCTATCGGTTGGGACTCGAGGGTCTGGTCGGCTTTCTCCAGGCCCGCCATGGCGGCTGACCGCCGGCGCGCGCGGCAGGAGGCGCTCGTCCGGGCGCTGGAAGCGGAGGCGCTGGACGGGCTGGTCGTCACGTCACATGCCAACATCCGCTACCTGACGGGGTTCTCGGGCTCGGCGGCGGTCGTCGCGATCACGCGGGCCGATGTGCTGCTGGTGACGGACTTCCGCTACGACGAGCAGGCGCGCGCGGAGGCCGGCGGGGTGGCGCGGGTCGAAGTCGACAGCACCAGCGTGTGGGACCGCTTCTTCAAAGAGCTCGCCACGCTGGGCCCGCTCAACGCGCTGGGCTACGAGGCGCACGCGCTGTCCGTGCACGACGCGGAGCGGTTCGCGGCGGCCGGGAAAGCGTGGCGCTGGATGCCCACGACCGACCTGGTGGAGCGGCTGCGCGTGGCGAAGGACGACGGCGAAGTGGCGGCCATCCGAAGCGCCGCCCAGCTGGCCGGCGAGGCGCTGCGCCTGACGCTCGCGCAGGTGCAACCCGGCATGACTGAGCTCGCGATCGCCGGGGCGCTCGAGGGGGCGCTGCGGCGGCTGGGCAGCGAGGGTCATCCCTTCGCGACCATCGTGGCGTCGGGACCGCGCAGCGCGCTGCCGCACGCGCGCTCGAGCCCTCGAGCGGTGGCGGCCGGCGAGTGGCTGCTGCTAGACTTCGGGGCTCAGGTTGACGGGTACTGCGCGGACATCACGCGCACGGTGGTGGTGGGGGCGCGGGCGACGGAGCGCCAGCGGGTGTTGTACGGATTGGTGCGCGAGGCGCAGCAGCGAGCCCGGGCCGGCGTTCGTGCCGGCATGAGCGGGCGGGATGCGGACGCGCTGGCGCGCGAGCCGATCGCGGCACGCGGGTTCGGCGAAGCGTTCGGTCACTCGCTGGGCCACGGGCTCGGACTCGAGGTGCACGAAGCGCCGCGACTTTCCAAGACCAACCCCGAGCCGCTGCCCGCGGGCGCGGTGGTGACGATCGAGCCGGGCGTGTACCTGCCCCGGGACGGCGGCGTGCGAATCGAGGACGACGTGCATCTTGCGGCGGCGGGACCGGAGCTCCTGAGCGACGGCCTGACGGACCTGTTGGAGCTCGTGTAACTTTGGGAGCCATGAATCTCGACATCATCGCCCAGCTGGTGAAGATCCTGAAGGAGGCGCCCGAGCTGGGGGCGATCGAGGTCCGCCGGGGTTTGTTCGGGGCCTGGTCGTCGGTGCGAGTGAGCAAGGCCGGGCATTCGACCAATGAGGCAGGCCAGCACGTGGTCCTGGCTTCGGCGCACGTCCCCCCCCTGGCGGCGGCTGCCGGTGCCCCCGTAGCGGCGGCGGCGCCGGCGACCCCGTCTCACCTGATGGAGATCAAGTCGCCCATGGTGGGGACCTTCTATTCAGCACCGGAGCCCGGTGCCGAGCCTTACGTCAAGGCCGGAAGCCGGGTGGCGACGGGCCAGGTGGTCTGCATCATCGAAGCGATGAAGATCATGAATGAAATCGAGTCCGAAGTCGCGGGCGTGGTACGGGAGGTGCTCGTGGAGAACGCCCAGCCCGTCGAGTTCGGCCAGCTCCTCTTCCGGGTGGACCCTCATGCCTGAAGCACCGCAAGCCGGACAAGCGACCTTCAACTTCAAGGCGGCCATTACCCAGATGGTCCAGCGCAACGCGTCGGACCTGCTGCTCAAGGTGGGTCGGCCCGCCACCATCCGGGTGAACGGCGAGCTGGTGCCGCTCGACTCGTCGCCGCTCAAGCCGGAGGAGCTGAAATCGCTGGCCGAACAGATCATGACTCCCCGCCAGGTGAAGGAGTTCGCCGAGCACAAGGAAGCGGACTTCGCGATCGGTGTGCCGGGGGTGGGGCGGTTCCGGACCAACGTATACCAGCAGCGCGGTACGGTGGCGTTCGCCTTCCGGGCCATTCCGTATGAAGTCAAGACGATCCGCGACCTGAATCTGCCGCAGGTGCTCGAGGAGATCGGCCTGCGGCCGCGGGGGCTGTGCCTGGTCACGGGTGTGACGGGGTCGGGCAAGTCGACGGCGCTCGCGGCGATGATCAACCACATCAACACGAACCGGCGGGTCAACATCATCACGATCGAGGACCCGATCGAGTTCCTGCACCGCGACAACCTCGCCAACATCTCCCAGCGCGAGGTCGGGAACGACACCCTCTCCTTCAACGCGGCGTTGCGCCACGTGCTGCGGCAGGCGCCCGACGTGATCCTGATCGGCGAAATCCGCGACATGGAGACGCTCGACACGGCGCTGAAAGCCGCGGACACGGGGCACCTGGTGTTCTCGACGCTCCACACCACGGATGCGACCCAGACGATCAACCGGGTCATTTCGTTCTTCCCGCCGCATCAGCACGACGAGGTCCGCCACCTCCTGTCGACGGCGCTCCAGGCGATCGTGTCGCTGCGGCTCGTGCCGCGCAAAGACGGCAAGGGTCGGGTGCCGGCGTCCGAGGTGCTGATCAATACGGCGGCCGTGCAGGAGAACATGCGCGATCTCACCAAGTCGCTCAGCATTCCCGATCTCATCGCGCAGGGCTCGGTGCAGTACGGCATGCAGAGTTTCGACCAGTCGCTGCTCTACTGGTACCAGCAGGGGATCGTCAGCTACGAGAGCGCGATCTTCTACGCCACGAACCCGAGCGAGTTCGCGCTGAAGGTTTCGGGCGTGGACTCGGGCGAGAGCCAGTCGTTCGGCGGCGCCACGACCGCGGCCGGGCTGCGCGGCGACATCACGCCCTGATGTTCAAGAAGGTGCTGATCGCGAACCGCGGGGAGATCGCCCTGCGGGTGATCCGTGCGTGCAAGGAGCTGGACATCCATACGGTCGCCGTCTATTCGGAGGCGGACCGCGACAGCCTGCACACCCGGTTCGCCGACGACGACGTGTGCATCGGCCGGGCGCCCTCGCGCGACAGCTACCTCAACATCCCGCGCATCATCGCCGCCGCGGAGATCACCGGGGCCGACGCGATCCACCCGGGCTATGGCTTCCTGGCGGAGAACGCCGAGTTCGCCGACATCGTCCGCACCTCGAACATCACGTTCGTGGGGCCGAGCGGGGACCAGATCCGGCAGATGGGCGACAAGGCCGCGGCTCGCAAACTGGCGCAGAAGCTGAAGGTGCCCACGGTGCCCGGTTCTCCCGGACCGGTCGAAGACGCCGAGGCGGGAGCGAAGGTCGCCGAGAAGCTCGGTTTCCCGGTGATCATCAAGGCGGCGGCCGGCGGGGGCGGGAAGGGCATGCGCGTCGCGCAGGACGAGGAGACGTTCTCACAAGCGTTCTCGCTCGCGAAGCAGGAAGCGCTGGCCGCGTTCGGCTCTGATGAGGTGTACATCGAGAAGTACCTCGCGCGGCCGCGCCACATCGAGATCCAGATCATGGGCGACACGCACGGTCGGGTCATGCACCTGTGCGAGCGCGACTGCTCGGTGCAGCGGCGCCATCAAAAGCTGATCGAGGAGGCGCCCAGCCCCGCCGTGGATCAAACACTGCGGCACGACATCGGAGATGCGGCCGTGCGGCTGGCGGAGTCGATCGGCTACGTCGGCGCGGGAACGATCGAATTCCTGCTCGACGAGGACGGGTCCTTCTACTTCATGGAGATGAACACCCGCATCCAGGTGGAGCACCCGGTCACCGAGATGTGCACCAATTTCGACCTGGTGAAGGAGCAGATTCGCGTCGCCGCGGGCGAGCCGCTGTCGTTCGTGATGAACGGGAACCGGCTGCGCGGGCACGCCATCGAGTGCCGCGTGAACGCCGAAGACCCAGCCCGCAACTTTCAGCCGAGCCCGGGGACGATCACCGTGTACCACCCGCCGGGCGGTCCCGGCGTGCGGGTCGATACCCACATCTACGCCGGCTACACAGTCCCGCCGTACTACGACTCGCTGCTCGCGAAACTGATCGTGCACGGCAACAGCCGCGAGGAGGCGCTCGCCCGCATGCGGCAGGCGCTCGACTCATTTATCATTGAAGGCGTGACCACAACCATCCCGTTCCTCGGTCGGGTTATGCGCCATCCCGACTTCATCGCAGGCAAGGTGGACACGAAGTTCCTCGAGCGCGAACCCCAGCTCCTCCAGCCACCCAACTCGGCATGAAGATCGACGTCCACTTCACGCCGGCCGGCGTCGGGGCGGGGGATCTCGCCGGCCGGGGCGTCGTCGTCATCGACGTGCTGCGCGCCACCACCACGATCGTCACCGCGCTCGCCAACGGCGCCAAAGCCGTGATCCCAGCGGCGACCTCAGAGGAAGCGGTGCGCCTCGCCTCCAACCTCGAGAAGGACGGCGTGGTCCTGGCCGGCGAGCGGCGCAGCCTGAAAATCGAGGGGTTCGCCCTCGGCAATTCGCCGCGCGAGATGACGGCGGCGGCGGTGGCGGGCAAGACCATCGTGCTGGCCACGACCAATGGCACCCCCGCGCTGGTCGCGACCCAGGGAGGCGACCCGGTGCTCGTCGGTGCTGCGGCGAACATCAAGGCGCTGGCCGAGCGCGCGCGGGCGATTCTGGACCAGCGCGGCCACCTGGTAATCGTGTGCGGTGGTCGGGACAAACAGTTCGCCCTGGAGGACGCGTATGCCGCGGGCCGCCTCATCAAGGTGATCCGGAAAGGCATCCGCAAACTCGCCCTCAACGACGCCGGCCTAGCCACCGTCGCCCTGCTCGACAAGTTCGCCGGGTGGGAGGAGGCGCTCGAGGGGTCCGAGGCCGCGCAGCAGCTCGCGGACTCAGGGCTCGGCGACGACGTCGCCTTCGCCGCCCGGCCGGACCGCTTTGGCGTCGTCCCCGTATATGCGGATCGCCGTATCACATGAACCGCAAGGCGCGCCAGGAGCTGATCGGCATCGGCGCCCTCGCGGTCGGGCTGTTCCTCGGACTCACCCTGCTGCGGCTTCCCATCACCGGCAGCTGGGGCGACCGGATCGGCTCGCTCCTGTGGCACGTGTTGGGCGTGGGCTCGGTGCTCCTGCCCCTCCTGGGCATCGGTTGGGCACTGGCGGCGTTCGAGCGCCTCGGGAGCCTCTCGGCCGCGCGGGCGGCGGCGCTGGGAGCGGGGCTGATCCTGCTCCTCCCGTACGGGATCGGCACCGTGACGGGCGCCGGCTTTCCGACGCAGACGCTGGTCGGTTACGTACCCGCGATGCTCGCGCATGGCGTGCACAGGGCGGTCGGCACGGCGGGTGGGATCCTGGTAGGCCTGTTTGCGCTCTCGGCGCTGGGGATCCTGACGGTGGGCTGGCATCCGCTGGTGGCCTTGAGAACCCAGGAGCTGGCTGGGGAAAAGGCCCGCAGTAAGGCCGGTGGGAAGGCCGGGGAAGGGGGAAAGGCGAAAGACGAGAAGCCTGACGTCAAGCGACCCGAGGTACCGTTCCCCGTTCCCCTTTCCCGAAAAGCGCAGAAGGTCAAGCCCCCACCGCCGTCCCGACCGGCCTCTGTCCCGGCCGGTGTTCTCATTCCCCCGATTGATCTGCTACATCCCGCGCCCCCGGAAGATGGTGACGCCGGGCTCGCGCAGATCGAGCAGATGGGGCGGAAGTTGATCGAGACGCTGCAGACATTCCGGGTCGAAGGCTCGATCGCCGGACGCACGGTCGGACCGGTGGTGACCCAGTACGAAGTGGCACCCGGGCCGGGAGTGAAGGTGGGCCGCATTGCGGCCCTCGCCGATGATCTGGCGCTCGCGATGCGCGCTCCCTCGCTGCGCATCGTGGCGCCGATCCCGGGGAAGGCGGCCGTGGGCATCGAAGTCCCGAACCCGATGCCGCGTATGGTGCACGTCCGCGAGCTGATCGAGGGCGCCGAGTATCATCGCCCGACGCGCGCCTTGCCGATCGCCCTCGGCAAGAACCTCGAAGGCGAGGCCGTGGTCGCGGATCTCGCCAAGATGCCGCACCTTCTCATCGCCGGCGTGACGGGGTCGGGGAAGTCGGTGTGTATCAACACCATCATCACGAGCCTGATCTACACGCACCCGCCCGAGAAGCTCAAGCTGCTGATGATCGACCCCAAGATGGTCGAGCTCTCGATGTACGCGGCGCTGCCGCATCTCGGGCTGCCGGTGGTAACGAACCACCAC
>DATNOH010000200.1:0-29964 GCA_035601435.1 Gemmatimonadales bacterium
CCCCGCCTGACCCGCATGTGGACCCACCTCTCCCGCATCCGCGGCGGCATTGGGCTGCGGGGACCGGGCGAGACTCAGCTCGAGACCGACCGGCGGGTGATCCGGCGCAAGATTTCCGTTTTGAAGAAGCGACTCGAGGACGTGGCCGACCATCGCGCCAACCAGCGTCAGGGGCGTCGCGACCTCCCCGCCGCCACGCTCGTGGGCTATACCAACGCCGGCAAGTCGAGCGTCCTGCGCGCCCTGTCAGGGGACGACATTTTCGTCGAAGACCGGCTGTTCGCCACGCTCGACACCCTCACCCGCGAGGTGGACGTGGGCGAGGGGTACCGCTTCCGAATCAGCGATACGGTCGGGTTCATCCGCAAGCTGCCCCACCATCTGGTCGCTTCGTTCCGCGCCACGCTCGAAGAGGCGCGCGCCGCGGATCTGCTGCTCCACGTGGTCGATGCTTCCCATTCCGGTTGGGAGCAACAGGTGAACGTGGTGGAGACGGTGCTCGAGGAGATGGGATTGTACACGCCCGGGAGTGGGAGGGAGGAGGCGGGCAGCGCGGGACGCGATCGTAAGCGAGTCGTGTACGTCTTCAACAAGGCCGACTTGATCGGCGACCCCGAAGCGTTCCTCGCTGGCGTTCGGGAACGTTACCCGCATGCCCTGCTCACGTCGGCGCGCTCCGCATCCCGCGCCCCGCATCCCGCGCTCGGCGTGGAAGGGTTGCGGAGCGTACTCCGTGCCTCCGCCCAAGCCCTCCGACCAGTGGCCCGCATCCACGTCCCCGTCGAGGACGGCAAGCTGCTGGCCGCTTTGCACCGCGACTCGGAAGTGCTGCACGAGTCCCAAGTGGACGGGGTAGTGGAGGTGACGGCGCGGGTCGAGGCCTGGCTGTTGGGCAAGCTCCGGCGCGAAGGAGTCAGCGTCCAAATCGGGTCATGAAGCGATCGTCCGCAACCGGGTCAACTCTCCCGGTTTCAAAGAGATACATCCCACCACTTGTTGCCGCGGGGATTATGACCTGCGTCACGGTCTGAATCCCCCGGGGCCGCCTAGGTTGAGGGCGTAAACCACGCTGCTCAGAGCAAAACCGCCGAAAGGCGGTGACGCAGAGCTACGGGGCTAACGCGGACCTCCGCCATGCTCGCCGGGCCGCCAGCGATCGACCACGGGTCGACGTTGGCGGCCCGGTTCGCCTTTAGACCCGTCGAGGGCGTGTGATGACGTTCAAGCACAAGCTGGCGCACCGTCTGGCCCTGCTCAGAGACCGCGGCGTTGTCGTGGCTGTCGCTGGGCTCGCGTTGCTGTGGGTCGCGAGCTGCGAAAAGCCCGTCAGCGTCACCGAGCCGAATTCGTCAGTCGCACAACTCGTCGTCTCTCCTAAAGTCGTCACGCTTCAAGAAAACCAGGTCCAGGACTTCCTCGCCGTAGGCTTGACCGCCACGGGGGATACCGCGGACATCAGCGTGACTTGGAGCGCGACCGTAGGGACCGTCGACACGAGCACGAGCGGCAAGCGGCATTACGGCCATTACCACAACGGCGGCTGCGGCCCCTCCAAGCTGGTGGCGAGGAGCCATCCCGGGGACTTCACCGATACCGCCACGATCACGGTGGCGTGTCCCCCGGCACCGGTCGCCTCAGTGAGCCTGACGCCGGCGGCGGCGAGCGTGCTCACCGGCCAGACGGTGCAGCTCACCGCGACGCCGAAGGACGCGAACGGCAATCCGCTAGGCGGCCGGGTGGTGACGTGGTCGAGCGACAACACGACCATCGCTACGGTGAGCGCCAGCGGTTTGGTGACGGCGAACGCTGTCGGGTCGGCGACGATCACCGCGACGAGCGAAGGTCAGAGCGGAGCGTCGGCCATCACGGTCTCGACCGTCCCGGTCGCATCGGTGGCGGTGAGCCCCGCGACGGCGAGCCTAAGCGTGGGGCAGACGGCGCTGCTCACGGCCACGCCCAAGGACGCCAATGGTAATCCGTTGACCGGCCGGGCAGTGACCTGGTCGACCGACAACGGCTCGGTCGCGACGGTCAGCGGCACCGGGTTGGTGACGGCCGCCGGTGCCGGGTCCGCGACGATCACGGCCACGAGCGAGGGAAAGAGCGGGACCGCGAGTGTAACGGTGACTGCGCCGACCGGTCAATTCGCCATCGGCGACAGCGTGCAGACGACGGTTTCTACGTGGGTACGGAACACCTCACAACCGCCCGCGGACCCGGTGACCGGAACGCCGCCGAGCGTCATCGGGACGCAGCCGGCGGGGGCGCGGGGCGTGGTCGATTCCGGGCCGGTGCTGAACACGACCGCCGGGGGCGACGGCGCAATCCGCTACCACGTCCTGTTTGCGTCGGGCACGAGCGGCTGGGTGGTGCAAGGCAATCTCGCGAAGATCGTTCCCACAGTGCCCGTGGCATCGGTGACGGTCAGCCCGGCCACGGCGAGCCTGACAGTGGGGCAGACGGCGCAGCTCACGGCCACGCCCAAGGACGCCAACGGCAATCCCTTGACCGGCCGGACGATCACCTGGTCGTCGAGTGACAACACGATCGCCACGGTGAGCGGCAGCGGGCTCGTCACGGGTGTCGGGCCCGGTGGACCGGTGACCATCACGGCGACGAGTGAAGGCCAGAGCGGGACCGCGGCCGTCAACGTCACTCTCGCGCCGGTGGCCTCGGTCACGGTGGCGCCGAGCACGGCGAACATCGCGATCACCGGGACGGTGCAGCTCACCGCCACGCCGAAGGACGCCAACGGCAATCCGCTGACCGGCCGCGCGATCAGCTGGTCGTCGAGCGACAACACTATCGGCACGGTCAATGGCAGTGGGCTAGTCACGGGCGTGGCGGCCGGGTCGGTGACCATCACCGCCACGAGCGAGGGCAAGAGCGGCACGGCGAGCGTCACGGTGGCGGGTGCCCCGGTCGCCTCCGTCACAGTCACCCCGGCGTCGGCGAGCGTGCAGGCGGGCCAGACGCAACAGCTCACCGCGACGCTCAAGGATGCCAACGGCAACATCCTGACTGGCCGCACGGTGACGTGGTCTTCGAACAACACGTCCGTCGCCACGGTCTCGAGCAGCGGGCTCGTGACCGCGAAGGTGGCGGGCTCGGCGACGATCACGGCCACGAGCGAGGGCAAGAGCGGGACGTCGGCCCTCACGGTCACGCCGGTGCCGGTCGCGTCGGTGACAGTCGCCCCGGCCTCGGCGAGCGTGGCCGTGGGCGCTACGCTGCAGCTCACTGCGACCCCGAAGGACGCCAACGGCAATCCGCTGACCGGTCGGGTGGTCACCTGGCAGTCGAGCAATAACACGATCGCCGGCGTGAACGGCAGCGGGCTCGTGAGCGGGGTCGCCGCGGGCGGCCCCGTGACGATCACCGCGACGAGCGAGGGCAAGAGCGGCAGCTCGTCCATCACCGTGACGGCCTCCAGTGGCGGTTCCCAGTTCGGGCACGTGTTCGTCGTCACCGAGGAGAACACCGATTACTCGAGCGTCATCGGCAGCTCGTCGATGCCGTACCTCAACGGGTTGGCGCAACAGTACGGGCTGGCGACGCAGTACTACGCGAACACGCACCCGTCGATCGGCAACTACTTCATGCTGGCCACGGGCCAGATCATCACGAACGACGACAACTTCTCGACGGTGCAGAACGTCCCGAACATCGTGCGCAGCTTGCTCGCGGCCGGGAAAACGTGGAAGTCCTACGCCGAGGATATTCCGAACGCGTGCTACCTCGGCGGCGATACTGGGAACTACGCCCGGAAGCACAACGTCTTTCCGCTGCTCTCGGACGTGGCGAACGACCCGCTGCAGGCGTGTAACAACGTACCGTTCACGCAGTTCGCGACGGATCTGGCGAACGGCACGCTCCCCCATTTCTCGAACATCGTGCCGAATCTGTGCAACGATGCGCACGACTGCGGGCTCTCGACCGCCGATACCTGGCTCAAGAACAACATCGACCCGTTGATCAAGAGCGCGACGTTCCAGCAGGACGGGCTGCTCATCATCGTGTTCGACGAAGCGGGCAGCGACAACACCAACGGTGGCGGGCGGATCGTGTGGGTGGCCGTCAGCCCGAAGTCGAAGCTCGGCTACCAGTCCACCACGCTGTACCAACACCAGAGCACGCTCCGGCTGATCCTCAAAGGCCTCGGCATCAACGTGTTCCCGGGCGCGGCGGCGAACGCGCCTGACATGAGCGAATTCTTCACGCCGTGAGGCGGACCCGAATCGAGGAATGGATTTTATGACCTTCAAGCACAAGTTGTCGTGCCGTCTGGCACTGATGAGAGACCGCATCGTGGCGTTCTCGCCGGCGCTCCTCGCGGCAGCGGTGGTGTTCGCGTGCGAGATGCCGGTCCGGCTCACCGATACAGGAAGCGGCACGGTTTCGCAGCTGGTAGTCTACCCCAAGACGATGATGATCCGGACGGGCCAGGCGGCCGATTTCATGGCCGTCGCGCTCACGAGCACCGGTGATACGGCCATTGCGTCCGTGAACTGGAGTGTGACGAGCGGCGCCATCACGGATACGAGCACGAGAGGCGGGCGCCACTACGGTAAGTACAAGGCCGGCCCCGACACGGGCAAAGTGAAGATCATCGCTCGGGGTCAGGGCGGCGCCGTGTCGGATACCGCGACGGTCACCGTTACCCTCCCGCCCGTGGCCTCGGTGAGCGTCAGTCCGGCGTCCGCCAGTGTGCTGCCGACGCAGACGGCGCAGCTCACGGCGACGACGCTGGACTCGACCGGCGCCGTGCTGAATGGAAGAACGGTGACCTGGTCCAGCGGCAACACGGGTATTGCGACGGTGGACGGGAGCGGGCTGGTCACCGGGGTGGCCGTGGGTTCGACGACGGTCACGGCGTCGAGTGAGGGGAAAAGTGCCTCTTCGAGCATCACGGTGACGAACGTCCCAGTGGCGACGGTGACGGTCAGCCCGGCGTCCGGGAACTTGTACGTCGGACAGACGCTGCAGCTGACGGCGACGCCCAAGGACTCGGCCGGGAATCCGCTGACCGGCCGCGCGGTCACCTGGTCGAGCAGCAACAGCGCGGTCGCGGGGGTCAGCGCTGCGAGCGGCCTCGCGACGGGCACAGGTGCCGGCTCGGCGACGATCACGGCGACAAGCGGAGGAAAGAGCGGCACATCTGCGATTACGGTGGTGAACGTCACCATCGCCTCGGTGACGGTCAGCCCCGCGTCCGGGAGCCTGTACGTCGGGCAGACGCTGCAGCTGACCGCGACGCCGAAGGACTCGGCGGGCAATCCGCTGACGGGCCAGACCGTCACGTGGTCAAGCGACAACACTGCGGTCGCGACGGTGAGCACCAGCGGGCTCGTCACAGCGAGAACCGCCGGCGCCGCGACGATCACTGCGGCGACCGGAGGAAAGAGCGGGACATCCGCGATTACAGTGGCGATCGTCCCCATCGCGTCGGTGGCGGTGAGCCCGGCGTCGACGAGCGTCGGGGTCGGCGGCACGGTGCCGCTGACCGCAGTTGCCAAGGACAGCGCCGGGAATACCTTAACAGGTCGGACGATGACCTGGTCCAGCTCCAACACGCTGATTGCCGCCGTGACGTCGGCTGGCCTCGTGACCGGGGGCGCGGTCGGCTCGGCGACGATCACGGCCGCTACCGGCGGGAAGTCCGGAACGGCCAACGTCACGGTTACCACGGCGCCGCCCGTGTCCAGCTGCGGGTCCACCGGCTCCGGCAGCTGCTACTATGTCGATGCAGCCACAGGCAACGATGCCAACCCGGGCACCAGTGGCCAGCCATTCCGTACCCTCCAGCAGGCCGCCAACGTGGTGAGCCCGGGCGATGGCGTGCTGGTGAATGACGGCGTCTACACCGGCGGCGCGACCGTCCTTGGCATCAACCGGAGCGGTACGGCGACGAACTGGATCGTGTTCCGCGCGGTCCATCGCTGGGGCGCGATCATCGACGGGCAGAACAACAGCTCGTCGGCGGGCGTCAGCGTCTCAGGGAACTACATCGCCGTCGAGGGCTTCGAGATCCGGGGGATGAGTCGCTCCGGGATGGACGCCTACAACGGCAACGAGCTCGTTGCCGCGAGCCACGACGTCCGGTTGGCGCGGAACCACATCCACGACATCGGCAGAATCTGCACGGATGATACCGGCGGGCGGGCGGGGATCGACGCCTACGCCAGCAACATGGTGATCGAAGAGAACGTCATTCACGACATCGGTCGCCTCTCACCCGGGGAGCAGGGCTGCCAGCCGAGCACCACGAACTGGCAGAACCACGACCACGGCATCTATCACGGCGTGGGGGACAGTATCATCGTCCGGAACAACCTGATGTACCGGAACATCCACGGCTGGTCCTATCACCGGTACAGCGGTCCTGGCGCGACCGCCCGGGGGCTCTACATCGTCAACAACACCTTTGCCGTCCCGAACCCCGACAAACAGGGCCAGATCGTCATCGCGGGGGTTACGAACAACCTGGTGATCGAGAACAACGTGTTCTACCAGCCGAATACGACGGGGATCTGGTTCGATGCGGCCGACGGCGGCACTTGGTCCGGCGCGCTGGTCGCGAACAATCTGTCGACGAACGCGGTCTCCTGGCCCAGCGTCTCGGGGTTGACCTCGGTCGGTAATATCGAGAACACCGATCCCAAGTTCGTGAACGCTGCGGGCTTCGACTTCCATCTGGCGGTCGGTAGTCCGGCCGTCGATGCCGGCATCACGGTGCTCAGCGTGCTCAAGGATCTGGACGGCGTGCTGCGGCCACTGGGCCTGGGTTATGATATCGGAGCGTACGAGTCCCGGTGAGCGCGTGAAGGCAGGGACGTCGCGCGGGCGGGTTTGCCGGGGTTCGCCTCCAGCCAGGCCTGGAACATGAGCACCGCCCAGAGGTCGTAATCCCAGCGGGTCCGGCCCGAGGCGTGCTCCATCCACTTGGTCCGGATCGGTCGGGCATCGAGAATCCCCTCCCGGCGGAGGCGCTGCTCGTCGAGCAGGGCCTCCGCCCAGGGGCGCAGTGGGCCGCGCAGCCACGCGGAAATCGGTACGCCAAACCCCATCTTGGGCCGCGCCGCCAACGCCGGCGGCAGATACTGCTGCACCAACCGACGCAGCAGCCACTTGCCCACGCCGTCTCGCAGCTTGAGCCCCAGGGGCAGGCGCCAGGCGAACTCCATCACGCGATGATCCAACAGCGGGACCCGACCTTCGAGGCTGACCCCCATGCTGGCGCGATCGAGCTTGACCAGGATGTCGTCCGGGAGATAGGTGACGAGGTCCAGATACATCATCTGGTGCGCCATCTCGGGCACGTGCGCCCAGCGGCGAGGGTCGGTGTGGGCAATAGGCGGCTCGGTGGCGCCGAGCGCCACCGTCGCCGGTTGCTTCCAATACGACATGAGATAGTGATACAGGGCGGTCGACGATGGAGCGGAGACCACGTCCGCCGCTTGCCGCATCCGCTCGCGCAGGCTGCGTGAGCCGGTGAAGCGCCGGGCCACGTCGTCGACGGCGTTCGAGAGCCGTCCCGGCGCCCCACGCGGCCGGATTAGGGCAGCCGCGCCTCGGCGCAGCCGGTGAGGGATCCAGCCGAAGCTGCGCCACAGCGCGCGTCCCAGCCGGTAGCGCCCGTACCCGCCGAAGAGCTCGTCTCCGCCGTCGCCCGACAGGCTCACCGTGACGTGCTGCCGTGCCAGCTCGGAAACGAGGAACGTCGGAATCATGGACGGGTCGGCGAATGGCTCGTCGTACAAGGCGGGCAGGCGCGGAATCACCGCGAGCGCTTCCACCGGCGTCACGTACAGCTCCGTGTGCGCCGTGCCGAGGTGCCGTGCGACCGCCCGCGCGTGCTGGGCCTCGTTGTAGCCGGCCTCGAGGAAGCCGATCGTGAAGGTGCGAACCGGGCGATCGCTCTGCGCCTGCATCAGCGCGACCACGGTGGACGAGTCGATGCCCCCCGAGAGAAACGCGCCGAGGGGCACGTCCGCCTCCATGCGGATCTTGACGGCGTCCCGGAGCAGCGTGTCGAACTGCTCCAGGGCTTCGTCCGGCGACCCGCGGAAGGGATCGGCGCACCCCTGTTCGACGGCCTGACGCGCGGACCAATAGGGCACTGGAGCCGGTAGCTCGTGGCCGTGGTCGCTCCGGAGGCTCAGGAGCGTGCCGGGCGGCAGCTTCCAGATGCCTCGGTAGATGGTATGGGGGCAGGGTACGTACCCCAACCGGAGAAACACGGCCAGCGCATCGTGATCGAGCGCGGCGGTGAACTGGTCGTGGGCCCGCAGCGCCTTGAGCTCGGATCCGAACAGCAGGGTATCGCCCATCCACCCGTAGTAGACGGGCTTTTCCCCCGCGCGGTCGCGCGCGAAATGGAGCACGCGATCGTGCCGATCCCAGAGGGCGAATGCGAACATCCCGTTGAAGCGCTGGACCGCCTCGAACACGCCCCACTGGCTGAACGCGGCCAGCATGACTTCCGTGTCCGAGTGCCCGCGGAAGCGATGACCCAAGCCCACCAGCTGGCTATGAAGCTCCCGAAAGTTGTAGATCTCGCCGTTGAAGATCAGGACATAGCGTCCGCAGGCGGACGCCATCGGTTGGTGTCCGTTGGGCGTCAAGTCGAGGATGGCGAGCCGGCGGAACCCCAGCGCGATCCCCGCGCCAGCGTCCACCCAGGTGCCACTGTCGTCGGGCCCGCGGTGACGAATGACGTCCGTCATCGCCGCGAGCGTCGCGTCTACGCGGCTTGGGTCCAGCCCGCCCGGTCGAAAGTAGCCCGTAATGCCGCACATGGGTGCTCCCTGTCTACCCCGCCTGTCCCCGTCGCGCAAAGGCGAAGATGGTGGGCTTCAGCATGGTGGGCGCGATGTGTTGGTGGATGACGCCCCAGAAATAGAAGAAGCGCGAAAACGAGAGACTCGAGGGCTCCGATTGGTAACCGTACACGTAGTGCTCGAACCCGAACCGGCGCAACAACCGTCGCACCTTGAAGAGGGTGTTGCAGCGGTACAGCGTGGGGAAGACGTCCACCTCGTCGCGGGGACTCTCGGACACGCGACGAATGATCGCGGCATGGTAGCGGTTCGGGATCAGGCGCGCGACGACGCCGAAATAGCTCAGGACGTTCGTGGTCCGCAGGCAGAGGTAGCCCCCCGGCTTGATGACGCGGCGACATTCGGCGAAGAAATGCTCCGGGTCCTCCACGTGCTCCAGGACGCTGACGCTCACGGCGACGTCGATGGAGGCGTCGTCCACCGGCCAGCGGCCGTTCGCCGGCTCGAGCCGGCGGAACTCGTCGAGGAATGGATGCGCCGCCGCCGCCGGGTCGACGTCGATCCCGATGACCCGGCGGCCTTTGCCCTTGAGAATCCGCAGTTGCCGCCGGAACGCCACCGGGTCGTCCGCATAGGCGCCGCGTCCGCAACCGATATCCAGCACCACCGAGTCGGGCGTCAGGAGCGCGTTGACCCGGGCGTAGAAGACGACGTAGGCGTCGCTGTCGGTGAAGCCACCGAAACGGCTTTCCGGGTAGAACAGGGCCTTGCAGTTCATCGTCGGGCTACGGGGTGCGGGTGAGCACGAAGACGTCGAAGAACGGCGCCGTCTTCGGCGGCGTGGGCGTGCTCCGGCCGAGCGGGACCGGGGGATTGACGCCGGCCATCGATACGACGATGGGGCTGCCGTCGTAGGTACCCGTCGTCACGGGGACCCCGAAGAAGTCCTGGGCGTTGTGCACCTCGTAGTGGTCCCCGGTGTGCAGGAGTCCCGACACGTTCACGAGGGTCGTCGCCTCCCCGCTCCAGTTGTATACGATGATGTGGGCGCGCCCCGGCTCGTACTGGTTCGCCTGCACGAACACCGCTTGCCCGGTCGGGCCGTCCAGCGTCGTCTGGTCGCTCGCGCCCAGACCGGTGGCCGTCCGCCAAGCGTCGAACGAGTAGGGGGTCGCCTCGTAGCGCCAGGCGGAGGCGGCCGGGTCGCGATACCACGTGTTGCCGCCCCAGGTATACGCCGGGGCGGCGGCGGCGGCGGCGGCGGTCAGGTATACCATGTCCTCGGCGCCGAGCCAGGTGTTGTTCTGCACGGTGGCAGACTGCCAGCTCTCGAGCTGCAGGGCGGTGGCCCCGCCGACCACGTAGTTGTTCCGCAGCTCCACGTCCTCGTTGGCTTGCCCCGCCACGCCGAAGCGCGCGTTCGATCCGGTCGCACCGGCCGCAAAATAGAGGCGGTTGTCCAGCGCGTGCATCCCCTTGGTCGGCTGGTCTCCCCCCATGACCAGATTCGATTTCGCCATACCGTGGGTGGAGATGGAGCCGTTATTGAAGGAGACATTCCCTTCGACGTGCACGTCTGCGAGCACGGAGTGGTCGGGCGTCGCGAAGACATGGATCCCGTACGCCAGATTGTTGAAGATGATGTTGTCGCGAATATACTTGGTGCCGGCGTCGTTGACCGCGTAGACCCCGTGGTCGAACTCTTCATGAGTCCCGTTGTTGTAGATGATGGACCCATACAGCTCGGACACGCCCCCCGCGTCGTAGAAGCTGAAGCCCTGCTTCCCGGCGTCGTGAATCACCAGGTTGATGAACTGCTTGCTCGGTCCCGTGGCATCCAGGGCGTCCTCCCCGGTCGCGACCGGGTCCGACTGCATCAGCTCCAGCCCCCAGTACACGGCGTCGGCGCCGAACACGTTCAGCCGGCCGTCGATCGTGGCCCGCTCGCCGGAGAGGCCTCGGACGATAATCGGGCTGCGACCGCTGCCGGTGAGGGTGCTCGTGAACTCGCCGCTGTAGGTGCCGCCGCGCAACCAGATGGTGTCGCCCGGGCGAACGGCTCCGTTCCCCCCGAGCAACGCGGTCGACAGGCTCCATGGGCTGCTCAAGGTCCCGTCCCCGTTGGTCGAGCCGGAAGGCGCCGTATAGTAGCCGCGGGGCGGGACCAGCGGGATCGGCGCGGCCCCGCCGCAGCCTAGGGCAATGGTGCCGGCCAGGTATGCCAGCCTGCGGGCGTGCACCGGCGTCACCCTGTTCGAACCGTCTCGGTCGCGGGGGGCCGCCCGGTGCGCCGTGCAGCGAATCCGCTCACGCCCGGGCGAGGCTGGCGTGCGGCGCCACATCCCCCCGCCGCCGCCGCGGCGTCGCAAAGGTCTGGCGCAGCGCGTGCACATTGTGGAACGCCGGATCCTGGTAGCTGCGGAGCGCCGGCTGACTCTGCACCGCGGCCGCGACCTCGCGGATTCCCTCGGCCACGGTGAATTCCGGCTCAAACCCCAGGACCGTGCGGATCTTCTCGAACGAGACGCGATAGTCACGAGGATCGGCCACATCCGGCTGGCGGATGACTTCGACGCCGGGGATGATGCCCGCGACCATTTCCCCGAGGTCCGCGATGCGGTGGTTCAGGGCGTCGCCGCCCACGTTGAACACTTCACCGGCGACCCGCTCGGCCGGTGCCACCAGCGCGGCGATGAACGCGCGCGCCGCGTCCCGGCAATGAACGTTGGGTCGCCACTGGTTGCCGCCCTGGATCGGGATTCGACCCTCCACCACGCCGCGCACCGTGAGGGTGTTCACCACGAGATCGAAGCGCATGCGCGGCGAGAGGCCGAACACCGTGGACAACCGCAGCACTACGGGCTCGACGTCGCCCGCGCGGTCGAACAGGAGGTTCTCGCTCAAGACCCGAGTCCTCGCGTACAACGACACCGGGTTCAGCCGCGACCGCTCGGTCAAGAGGTCGAGGTTGCTGGCACCGTACACGCTGCAGCTCGAGGCGAACACGAGGCGGCGCACGCCGTAAAAGTTGCACGCCTCGATGAGCACTTTGGTCGCGGTGTAATTGAGATTGATGGTCTCCTCGGGATCGAGGTTGCACGCGGGGTCACCGACGATCGCGGCGAGGGCCAGGACACCGTGCACGTCGCGCAGCGCTCGGCTCACGTCTCGACTGCTGCAGATGTCTCCCTGGATGACTTCGAGGCGGGGGTGGTGCAACCCTTCGACGCCGGCGCGGCCGTAATCAAAGCGGTCCAGCACTCGAACGTGGTACCCGCGCTCCAGCAGCATGCGCGTCAGGTGTGAGCCGATGAACCCGGCACCGCCGGTGACCAGCACGCGACCCGCGCCGTCGGCGGCGCCCTGGTGTTTGAGAACGGGCGACCCGGCGTCGAGCAAGTCGCGCAGCGTCGCGGATCCCGGGCGATGGAGGTCGCCGCCCAGCACGAACCGCTCGATGCCGCGCACGGCGCGAACCCGCACACCCGCGCCCTCGAGCTGTAGGCCAAACGTGCGGACCACGTCGGGTCGGGCCGAGGGCATGGCGACGATCACCTCGCTCACGTGGTGCCGTTCCGCCAGCGCGAGGGCGTCCTGCAGCCGTCCGAGGACGGGAACACCGTTCAGCGCGGCGCCGAGCTTCGCCGGATCGTCATCCAGGAACCCCACGAGCTCCACACCGGCCGCCGCACTCACCAGCAGCTCACGCCCGATCGAGAGGCCGTGCTCCCCGGCCCCGGCGATGAGGACCCGGCGCGAGGGGACCAGGCCACCCGGCGCCAGGCGCTCCCGCCGCTTGGCATCGGCCACCGACCAGCGGCGCAGAGCGCGCGCGCCGACGCACAGAAACAGCAGCAGCAGCGCGATCAGCAGGTTGGTCGCGCCGGACAGGTCGAGAAAGCCCAGGGATTGTCCGGCGAGCAGCACTCCGAGCACCACCAGGCTCGAGAACCCGACCGCCATAACCTCCTTGAGACTCGTATAGCGCCAGATCGTGCGATAGCTGCCGCACAGCGTGTCGGCGGCGACCACCAGCAGCCCGACTATTCCGGCGAGGGTCGCGGTGTTGCCCGGGCCGAAGCGGTTCACGCCCTCGCCCACGGCCACCGCGGCCACCACAGCCCCCACCGCACAGAAGAAGTCGACTCCGGCTTTCGCCACCCGCCGCGCCATAGAGCTCCGCAGCAGCGGGTCCAGAGTGTGAGTCACGGCGGCGAGCGCCCGCACCGGCCACGCGACGCTATAGACGAGTTGCTCCAGTTCGAGCCGTGCGGAGGTCATTGCACCATCGGTTCAGGGTTCGAGACACCTGCGGTACTGCCCTCCATATCAGGTCTCGTGCCGGGCCGGGGTTCTCGTGATGTGTGTCAACATAATGTCACTAAATGACTTATGTGCCAGCTCCAGGCATGGGTCGGGCCGGATATCGGGGATTGCCACAGATCGCCAACACTTTAGCATCGGCTGTGTGACGGCAGGATGTCTTAGGGGAGACAGCGGACGATGCGTGGGCCTAAAGCCGTCGCCAGCGCAAGCGGCAACCGCTTCCACAGCCGGGGGCCCCAAGCCAAGGCCGGATCCTGAGGGGAGGGCGTGGTTGCCCCGTTGGCAGACAGGTCGTACCACCACAATGGCTCATCGCGGGATCCCCAGCGGCGCTTGAATTCGTGGGGGCCGGAGCCCGGAGTCGAGCGGCCGAAGTTGAAGGTGCGCAGCCCTTCCGTGGCCGCCCGCTCCATGAACGCCCAGTACAGCAGCACGTTCGGCCGCAGGTCCGGGGCGCTGGCGATGGCCGACGCCCACGTGACCTCCACCTCGCCCGCCCACCGTAGGGCGCACCCGCACGCGACGGGCCGTCCCTCGTAGTAGGCGCAGCCGAACCACGTATCCTCGGGGAACACTTCCGCGATCGTTTCGAACAGCCGGCGGTGATGCGTGGGTGTTCCGAGCTCATGCATGTGCCGCGAGAACACCTGGAAGAAGGCGCCGATCTGATCTGGCCCGAACCGCACGGTCACGCCGCCTTTTTTCGTACGCCGCACGTAGCCCTTGAGCCTGGGGCTGATCTCCTGCCACACGGCCTCCGGCGCGCCCGGGACCAAGTCGAGCACGACGCCCACCTTGCGATGACTGACCGGAAGGGTGATAGGGAGCGGGCCACGGCTGCGGAGCTCGAGCAGCTTGGCCTTGTCTCGCTGGGCCAACTCTATGGCCCGCGCGACGAGCGCTTGCACGGCCGCGTCGCTGCCGAGCGGCCCGCCCTGGTTCAGGAACGGCATGGACACGAGGTAGTGTCCGAAGGCCAGGCTCCGCACTCGTACCAGCGGCAGCACGCCCACGAGGCGACCGGCTGGGTCGCGTGCGGCGAGATATAGGCACTCGTGCCCCAGCGCACGTGTCATGACGGTCTTCCATCCGAACAGATGGACCTGCGTCCATTGCGGCTGGGCGCGCACGAAAGCGTCCCACTCGGCTGGAGCCCCCTGGAAGTCCTCGACGGCGACGCTCATTGAGGCACCCAGTCCTGGGTAGTGCGCCGGACGTAGAAGCGGTACAGGGCCGGAAGACTGCGCCGCACCACCCCTTTCAGGCGACGCTCGAGGAGGGCGCTCTGCCAGCCGTGGAACCGCACGAGCGCGCCCACCCGAGCCGGAGACGTACCGACCTTCGGGCCGAAGCGCCCGAGGATCCAGGTGCCGTTCATTTGTCGGGGCGCCGTCCACGGCTCGGACGTGAACAGGTAGCGCAGGCCGGCGGGCGCCGCCGAGCGCAGCACGGCGGTCGAGATGTCGCCGCCGGGCACCGAGGCTATGCTGCACGGCTCGCCCAGGAGGTCGGCCAGGATCCCGCAGCTCGTGCGCCACTCCTCGATCATCCGCTGGGGCGTCTCGTCGCGAAAGATGTCGGGGTGGGTGTGCGAATGGCTGCCGACGACATGGCCGCTGCTACGCAGGTACCGGATGTCCGCCGCATCGAGGAACGTGCGGGTGCCAATCAAGCTGGTGACGATGAAGAAGTGCCCCCTCCACCCCCGCCGGGACAGCTGGTCCGCGACGTAAACGGCGCTCTTACCCCCGTCGTCGAAGGTGAGCAGGACGTGCCGGCCGGGGCGGGTGAAGTCGATATCCCCGATGAGGCCGGGGACGAACGGTCCGGCGGCGACAGTCGCGAGGTGCTCGGCAAACGCACGGGGCGTGTGCTTGAACGGGAGAGCGGCCGGCCGCTGGAAGCCCGACATCGTGGGATCGTCCGTCACCTCGTGGTAGCCGAAGCTCGCGATCCGCGGTGTGCGCGTGGACAAGCGGGAGTCTCCTCGGCTACCGGGACAACGAGATAGCGGCCGCGTGCGGCCGCCGGCGTGTGAGTCGGAGCATGTGCACGGCGATGCCGTGCAGGAAACCTAGGCCGTAGCTGAAATGGATCACCGGAAACACGGTCGTCAGCGCGGCGCCGGCCCGAACGCCGAGCCGCCGCACGCCCCCGAATGCGGCCCCCAGCACCACGGCTGTGTAGCACCCCAAGATCGCGGCGCCCGCCCAGGCCGCCGGCGTCCACCAGAGCCCCGTCACAGCCGACACGAGCAGGCTCATGAGCAGCGCGGTGGGGACGAGAGGCCGCACGGTCATGACGCGACCGAGCTTCCGGACCACCAACGGCTTGAAGTAGCCGTACTGGTAGAACATGCGGGCCACCTGCCGCAGCGAGCGCCGGGCGTAGTAGCGCGCCACCACCTCCGGCACCAGGAGGACGCGCCCGCCGTGCTTGATCAGGCGGAGATCGAACTCGTCGTCTTGATTGCGGACCAGCTCCTCGTCGTACAGGCCGATACGGTCGAACACGTCGCGTCGGTAGCAGGGGAACGACACGGCGTCGGCCCAGCGCCGCTCCCGCGAGCCGATGCGAAAATACGAGTTGCCGACCCCGAGGGGGTGAGACATCCCAAGGGCGATGGCCCGCGCGGTGGCGGAGTCGTCGGCGGGGAGGGTCTCGATGACCCCACCCACGCAATCGGCCCCGGTCTCCTCGAGCGCCGCGACGAGCTGGGAGACGTAGGTCGAGGGGTACAGGACGTGCGCATCCATCCGCATGATGACGTCTCCCCGCGCGGCCCGGATCCCCACGTTGAGCGCGGCGGGCGTGATCCGCTGCGGATTGTCCAGCCGGCGGATGAAGGGATGGCGCGCCGTGTAGCGGCCGAGGATCTCTCGCGTCCGATCATCGCTCATGCCGTCCACCACGAGCACTTCGAGACGATCCGGCGGATAGTCGCCCGCCTGGATCGAGTCGAGGCAGGCCCCGAGGTAGCGTTCCTCGTTGCGGCACGGGACGACGATGGAGACGAACGGACGCGTGGCGGTCACGACGGCGTCCCCGCGAGGGCGGCGCCCGGAGGGCGTGGGGGTGGCACGGGCTGAGAGGGCGCGCCGCCCCGCCCGCGGTGGAGCACCGAGCGATAGATGGCGATCACCTGCTGGGTGAGGAGTGCCTCGTCCAGCGTCGCGACCGTCTCGCGGCCCCGGACCCGCTGGCCGCGGCGGAGCACGCGCTCCAGCGCCGCTGCGATCGTCTCCGGTCGGTCGTCGGCACACAGCTCACATCCCTCGATCCCCGCGAGCCGCGTAGGCACGTCGCCCACCGAGACCGAGACGACCGGCGTATCACACGCCAGGGCCTCTTTGACCACGTTGGGGGACCCTTCCTGCATCGAGGTGCAGAGCAGCACGTCACAGGCGTTCATGTAGAGCGGGATATCGCCGTGGGGCACTCCCCACGCGGTGATGAGCTCCGCCGGATAGGATCGATCGAGCAGCTCCACGGCCCGGCGCGCCAGGTCGCCCCGTTTCCGAGCCTGCGTGGGCCGGCCGACGAACAGCACGTAGCGCCGGTCGAGCGGCAGGCCGAGAACGCGCCGCGCGTCGTCGCGAGGCAGCGGCCGGAACCGCTCCAGATCCAGACCGGAAGGGATGACGGCTGCGGAAACCGAGGAGGGCAGGGACCGCTTCATGTGGTCGGATACGACGATCACGGCGTCGGCCCGCCGGGCTACCAGACGGGAGAGCCACTGTACCACGCGTCCCTTCCAGGTGTAGCGGCCGTCCGCGTCGCTCACGATTCCCAAGACGTCGCTCCCTCGGAATGTCACCACCAGCGGCAGCCGCTTGGGAAGCGCCAGCAGGCCGCTTTGGCCGAACTGCGCATGGACCAGATCGTAGCGCCTCGCGTCGAGCCGCGGGCGGGCGCGCAGCCAGGCGAGGAGATACCGGTCCGGCCGCTGGCCCTGGAAGTGGAGCACGTCCACCTCGACGCCCGCCGCGCGCAGCGCGTCCGCCTGGCGCTTGATGAAATGCGTCGTCCGGGGCGCCCCAGGAGTGGGCCAGGCGCTGGTGATCATGAGCACGCGGATCGGCGTCATGGCAGACGGGCCTTGACCGGGCGCGCGGCCGGCGGGAGCAGCGCGCGGAGCGACGCGGCGAACCGTCGCGCCGCCGCCCACGCGGCCGCGCCGAGCAGGGGAAGTGGGTCGTCCCAGCTGAAGGCGCTCTTGGCTTCGCACCGGAGCGCCCAAGGCAGCCACCGGAGGAACGGCATGCCCGCGCTGCGAGCGGCGGGGGCGTCGTGCCAGATCTTGCACCACCGCACGCCCGGGTGAGCGCGTCGCGCGGCGGGTCGGGGCAGGCCGGCAAGGTCCCCGTACACCAGCGCCGGCACGTTCACGCCCGCCAGCGCCGCCGGATGATGCCACAGGGTGAAGCGGGGGTTGATCTCCAGCAGGTAGAGCCGGCCCTTGGGCCCGCGTTTGAAGTCGAGCTTCGCGACCCCCCGCAGCTCCAGCCGTCGCACCACCGCTCGGCCCAGCTCGGCCACCTCGGGCGAGTCGGTGATCACGAGCGCGGTGCTGTGGCCGAGCTCCAGGGGCCAGGTCCGGATCTTTCGGCCGGTGAACTCGCCCACGATCTCCCCCGACTCGTCCACGTAGACGTGGTAGCTCTCGACGTCCGTTTCCGGACCGGGCACCAGCTGCTGCGCCAGCAGGGGCACGTTCGCCACCACGACGCGGGGCCACAGCTGCTGCAGGACCTCGAGGCTCTCGACCCGCAGGGCCTTGCCCGGGCCGCCCAGCGGAGTCCAGCGGTCGGTGCGGCGCGTGAGCGGCTTGATCACCATCGGAAAGGGCACGTCGACGTCCCCGGGGCGCGGCTGCCGGGTGAGGTCGAGCGGGCGCGCGACGGGCACGGGCAGGTCCAGCCGCCACGCGAGGGCCTGGAACCGCCCCTTGTCGACCAGATCTTCCACCAGCGTCGCGTCGCCGATGGCGAACCGGAACGCCGGGCGCAGGCGCTCGCGGTAGCGGGAGACCAGCAGCAGCTCGCGGTCCTCCTGATAGAACAGGACCGGAGGCTCGGGCTGCGCGGACGCGAAGCGGACCAACGTGTCCACCTGCTCGTCCGGATGATCCCATGTGTCCACCCACGGGAGCGTGGCGCGCGTGAAGCGCGAGAAGCAGGGTGCGGCCCCGGGCGGCGCGACGACCACGCAGGGTATGCGCGCCAGCCCGAGCGGACGAAGCAGGTCCATATCACCCATGACGCATGCGAGCGGCCGCGTGTCACGCATGGGTGGTCTCCACGGGGACGCGGCTGGGCGACCGCGCAGGCTGCTCATCCTCCACCTGGCCGGCTTCGACCGGGCTGGGCGGCAGGGATGTGGACGTCAGCCGGGCCAAGCGGCCGCGGATGCCTTGCTGCCAGCGGTAGCCCTTCTCGGCCAGATCGCGCGCCGCGGTGAGCCAGGCGTAACGGCTCCACACCCAACGGCGCTTGCTCGCGTCCGGGGTCGCGCCGAACTTGGCCTTGAAATCACCGCGGCCCATCAAATCGAAGTTGTCGCACCCCAGCGCCATCGCCTTTTGCATGACCGTCCACGTCATCAGCTCCGTCGGCCGGTACCAGCGGTACCGGGTGCGATGGGTCCACATCGACAGCAGCAGCTCGCGGCCGTGCACGGTGAACATGCCCGTCGCAATGCACGGCCCCCCGTCTTCGAGGTAGACGGCGATTGCCAGCAGGCTGCCGGCTGCCTTCATGTGGCGAAAGAACTCCAGCACCCGCCGTTTACCGAACGGCACGCTGAAGCCGCGGCGGGCGTAGACTTCCTTGATCTGGGAGTAGTGCTCGTCCACGAAGGACTCCTCGGTTTCGAATCGGGTGACGAGGCCGAGCTTGATCGCGCGTCGCACATTGCGCCGCGTGCTGTCCTTCATGGCCTTCATCGTCGTGGCCTCGTCCGCAGCGAGCGGCGCCCGGTAGGTGGTGACGGCGTCGCCCCGGAAGCCCGCGGCCTGCATGGCAGCGGGATCCAGATGGCTGCACATCAGCTCGATGTGGTGGATGCCGTAGCGGTGACGGAGGAACGGCACCAGCGTGGCGACGAGGTCCGCCGCAGAAACCCGGCGCTCGTCGAACACCGGACCCATGCTGACGGTTTGCCACCCCGGCAATGGGGAGCCGAACAAGCGGAGCGGGCCGAACCGCACCAGGAGACCGGGCAGACAGCCTACGATCTCGTGATCCCGCTCGAACACGAGGTAGAGTGGCTGGCCGCAGCCGGAGGCTTCGAGCGAGCGGAGCCACGCGCGCGTATGGGCGATGCGGCAGTGGTCGAACCGCTGCACCAACGTGTTCCACTCGAGCTCCTCGGACGGCGACGCCTTGCGTACCGTCAAGCGGCCCTTCCCGAGCCCTCGCCGGTCGAGGGCGTGACCGTTGACGACCGACCGGTAGATGTCCAGGACCTGCTGGGTCAGCAACTCCTCGTCCAGCGGTCGGACTGCGTCGCGACCGTCGATGCGTTGGTCGCGGCGCAGGACGCGCTCGAGCGCGGCGGCGATCGTCTCGGGCCGGTCGTCGGCGCACAGCTCGCATCCCGCGACCCCCTGGAGACGCAGCGCCACGTCCCCCACGGGCACCGAGACCACCGGCAGATCGCACGCGAGTGCTTCTTTGACGACGTTGGGAGACCCTTCCTGCATCGACGTGCAGACCAGCACGTCGGCCGCGCTCATGTAGACCGGCATCTCGGTGTGGGGCACGCCCCAGGCGACCACCAGCTCTGCGGGGAGGGAGCGGTTGAGGAGCGCCACTGCATCGCGAGCGAGGCTGTGCCGCTTGCGTGCTTGAAACGGTCGGCCGACGAACAGCACGACGCGCCGGCCGGGCGACCACCCCAGCCGCCGCCGCGCCTCGTCGCGGGGAATCGGATGAAACAGCTTCAGGTCGAGGCCGGACGGGATCACGGTCGGGCGCACGGCGGCGGGGAGCTGCGCCTTCATGTGCTCGGACACCACGATCACGGCGTCCGCCAGGCGCGCAACCATGCGGGAACACCGCTGCGCCACGCGGCCCCGCCAGGTATGACGGCCGGTCTTGTCGCTCACGATGCCCAACAGGTCGCTGCCGCGGAACGTGACCACGAGAGGTACGCGTTTGGGCAACGCCACGAGGCCGCTCTGCCCGAATTGGGCGTGGACGAGGTCGTAGCGTCCCGTGGCGAGGCGGCGGCGCACGGCGCGCCACGCGCGCAGATAGTTCCAGAGCCGCTGCTCGGCGGCGAAATGGAAGACGTCGATATGGGCCCCCGCGGCCCGCAGCGCTTCCGCCTGGCGCTTGATGAAATTGGTCGTGCGGGGGCGATCCGGCGTGGGCCAGTCAGGCGTGAGCATGAGGACGCGCAGGGCGTGGGACGCATCCATGGACACCGGCGCGGGGACGGGCGGCGCGCCGCGCCGCAGCAACCGGATCACGAGCTCGCGCACCCCTTGGACGACCTCCCCTAGGACGGGCCAGCGGTCGCCGGCGGTCCAGGTTTCGTTCAGGGTGCCTCGCGGCTGCGGGCCCAACAGCTCCCGCACACCTTGCCAGACGGTCGGGTAGGGACCCGGATACCCCCGCGGTGCCCCGGCGAGGATGTAGAGGAAGCGTTTCACGTCTCCCCAGAGCCACCGCAGCGTCACGCCCTCGACGTAGCCGCGGGAGGGGGGGAGCCTGTGATTGCGGAGCAGCGCCAGCCAGAGGTGCGGAAAATCCACGCCGGCCGAGACGGCGAGCTGTAGCGAGCCCCAGAAACGGCCGTTCACCTCGATCAGGTACGGTGCGTTGACACCGTCGTCGCGGAACTCGACCATCGCCGGGCCGTGCCATTGCATCTGGCGCAGCAGACGCTCCGCCGGCGCGCGCAGCCGCGGGTCGAGCGCGATGGCCCGGCGCAAGCTGCTGCCGGAGCCCGACGGGCGGACGTCCCGCAACCGCTCGTGGGCGAACCAGGCCACGGCTTCGCCGTGGTTACACAGCGCGAACACCCCCTTGCCCGCGCCGGGCACGAATCCCTGAATCAGGGGCCAGCGATCGCCCTGTCGCGTCGCTTCGATCGCCGCGTCGAGCTGGTCCGGATGGCCGACGTAGCGCGCCGACTCTCCCGGCTGGAACACGAAGCCATCGTGGACGTTGCTGAACCGCGGCTTGACGACGCAGGGAAAGCCCACCGCTTGGGCCGCCGCTCGGCACTCGGCGAGCGATCGGGGCGCCTTGGTCGGGGGCAGCGCGGCGCCGCTGGCCGTGGCGTAGCGCGCGGTCTCCGCCTTGTCGAACGCCCGCAGCAACATTTCGTCCGGGCCGCACCCCACCACGATGCCCAGGGCCTCCCATGCGTGGCGCTCCGCGTTGCAGAGCAGGCAGGCGCGCTCGGTGAGCGGCAGCACGACCGTCACGCCACGCTCGCCCGCCCAGGCGCGCAGCTCGGCGAACGCCTCGACCGACTCGCCCGCCAGGCGGAACCGGCCGCGGGAATAGGTCGACCAGGCGGCGAGCGGCCACAACCGATGGCTCGCGACGAACACCTCGTGACCGGCGCGGCCGAGCGAGCGGGCGCATGCCAGCGCCTGGTTGGTGTGGGCGTCCAGCACCAGCACGCGCTCGCGCGCGAGCGACGGAGGCGCCACGAGGGCGGGGGCCGAGATCATGCGCGGAGCCGCTCGATGCAGTCGGTCACGTGGGCCGCGAAGGGCAGGGCACAGGTGAAGCCCGGCGACACGGCGTTGAGCACGTGGAAGGAGCGGTCGTCGCCCTCGTAGCGGAAATCCATCTCGAGCCTGCGGGTCTGGCGATCGAACAGCTGCGCGCGGATCCCCGCGGGGCCCCAGCGGCGATACGCCGCGGGCTCCGTCCCTTCCACCAGCTCGGCGGCGAGGCGGACCAGCCGGCGCCGGCTGTACTTGCGCACCTCGCTCCACGCCAGTGACCGAAAATCACCCTCGTTGGAGAGCAGCAGGCCCGCCTCACAGGCGAGGATTTCCGCGCACTCGCGCGGGTCGAAGTTCGCCATCCCGCCGTAGTGCTCGCGCCAGAACGCGGGAATGGCCGTGGGCCCGATCGTCGCGTGGCCGGTGACCGTGACGGTGAAATGCACACCCAGGAACGGCTGCCCAAGATCCGGCACCGGATAGACGTGCGTCCGCGGCGGCCGACTGCCGCCGTTGCCCTGGAGGTACAGGCCGCGGAACGGCAGGATGCGGTACCGCTCGCCGAAGCCGTAGTCGCGGGCAATGCGATCGGCATACAGCCCCGCGGCGTTGATCACGTAGCCGGCGGCAAACCGTCCAGCGGAAGTCCGTACGGCCCCTCGCGTCGTCCCGCGGTACGCGGTCGCGGTGCGGATCGTGAGGCCGAGCGCGAGCGCGTCGGTCGTCAGCGCCGCGATCAGCTCAGCGGGGTCTACCGAGGCCGTGGTCGGGGAAAACAGCGCGCGCTCGTGGGTGCGCACGCGCGGTTCGATGCGACGCGCCTCGTCGGCGGTGAGCGCCGCGAGCTCGACGCCGTTGGCCCGGGCCCGGCGCGACAGCTCGTCCAATCCGGCCAACTCCTGTGCGCTGCGAGCCACGACCAGCTTGCCGCAGCGATTGATGCGGAGCCCGCGCGCTTCGCAATAGGCGCTCCACGCGCGGTTCCCCGCCTTGGTGAAGCGGGCCTTCAGCGAGTCCGCCGTATAGTAAAAGCCGGCATGCAGCACGCCGCTGTTGCGCCCGCTCGCGTGCATACCGCAGGCGTCCTCCTTCTCGATCAGCGTGACGGCTGCGTCCGGACGGCGGCGCTTCAACTCCAGGCCGATCGTGAGGCCGATGACGCCGCCGCCGACGATCAGGAAATCGGCCGTGCGCGCGGTGCTCACGCGGACTCCAGCGAGCGCGACGACACGGCGCCGACGCGCCCGGCCGCCAGCGCCGCGCCCACGAGCGGCAGCAGGCACAATCGCGCCGCGCGATCCCAGTTTGCCGTCCACAGCCCGGCGAGCAGCTGCCTGAGGTACAGCCGCGCGTTCACGCGCAGCGCCGGGAACCGATACGCCCCGCGCATGAACTCCACCCGGCCCCACCCCGCGAGCGGCAGGCGGTCGCGCACCTGCTGCGGGACGAGCGGGCCACCGAACAGCTCGCCGTGGATCTGCTCGACGTAGCTCAGGTAGCAGCCCAAGCCGGGCAGCACGCCGATGCGGCGGGCCGTGCTGAGGACGTACGGCCAGTCGAGCGGATCGCGCAGGGACGCGATCGTGTACGCGACGTCGGACAACCGCAGGGACCGACGCCCGTAGATCCGCTGCACGCCTTGGAGCACGATCTGGTCTTCCGGCCAGGGCACCGCGCACTCGGTTCCGTCGATCACGATCTGCCGGTGATTCCGCACGAGCGCGACGGCGTACGCCCGGTGTTCACCGACGGCCCCGATCCGTCCATGTTGCACGTCCAGGGGCGGCAGCCCGTCGCGAACGCGGAAGGTGACGCTCCCGGCGACCCAGCCGGCGAGATCCCGGGGCGCGACGGTGGCTGACAGCTCGCGAGCGAGCAGGGCGTCCACTTCCGCGGCGCGAGCCAGCACGAGCAGATCGAGGTCGCCGCCCAGGTCGGGGTAGTGCTGAAACGCCTTGGCGAACAGAAACTCGATCCCGTGCGCGGTGCAGATCCGGCTGACCTGGCGCACCAGGCCGATCGCGTCCTGCACGCGCTGCCGCTCCCGCACCACGCTGTTCGCGAAGGCCGGCGGCAGCGTCACGTTCTGCGCCATCAACAGGTCGGCGCTGCGGATCACGACGCCGTTGGTGCGGGCCAGGTGGAGCAGGGCAGGCCAGTCCACGCGCGCGATGGGCGGGCGATCGCCGTTCAGCAGCAGCCGCAGCAGGAGGCGTGCCTGCGCACGTTCATCGCGCACGTTCGGCGGCCTCCCCATTGTCCCCCAACCGCTCCATCACGATCGTCCGCAGCGCGGCCTTCGCTGCGCTCAGGTCGCGATTGGGAAGCGTGACCGCTGCGCGAACCCACGGGAAGACCGTCCGGTAGGCGACCCAGCGCGCCCGCAGGTATTCGACCGAGTATTCTCCCTTCCGGTTGAACGATTCCTCGGGGCTGATGTCGAGGAGCACCGGCACTTCCGGGGTCGGCGTGATCCGCTCCAGCAGCCGAATCCAGAACCAGTGCCGACCGTCCGAGACGTCCACGAGGGTGTCGTAGAAGTAGCGGTCCATGATCAGGATCCGCCGTTGCGCCGTTTCGATCCGGAGGCGGTAGCACCAGAACACCACCAGGTCGAAGAGATAGAGCAAGCGCCGCAGTGGCTTGTTCCAGACGATGGCGATGCGGAGGCGCCAGATGCGCTCCCGTAGACTGGACCGCGCCGCTGGAGCACCCGCGTCGCCATCGGCGTCCGGCGCCGCCGGCGGCCCGCCGAACCAGCGATCCCGCAGCGCCCGCAGGTACGCGTAGGCACCCACATGATCGTTCATGTGGAACACGGCGACGGGGTGATTCTGTCGCTCGAGCGTGTCCCTGAGCCACTCGATCAGCGTGGACTTGCCGGCTCCGTCGAGACCCGAGAAGGTGATCAGCACCGCTCGACCACCGCTTCATCGAGCCGGGCCGGTTGCGGGGTGCGCCGCTGTCCCGCAGATCGGAAGGAGCGGCTGCGCCGCTGCACACCCGAGTGCCCGACCGGAGCCACCCGGCCGGATGCCCGTTCGCTCGCGAGCGCGTAGGCGAAGGTGAACCACAGCAACGGCGCGGCGATCCAGTTGCCGCTCAGGTTGGCCGTCAGCACGCCCACCAGCATCGCGAGCGGCAGGATGCCGTCGGGGCCGCGCCGAGCCCGCCAAGCGGCGCGCCAGACGAGCCCCAGCACCACGGTGAACGGAATCAGCCCGGCGATCCCGGTGGAGGTCATGACTTCCAGCATCAGGTTATGCGCGTCGCGCCGGGTATAGTGCTGCTCCGGCAGCCGTCCTCCCAGCACGTACTTGTTGGCCATGGGGCTGTACCCGACGATCGGCCGCTCGACGAACATTCGCACCAGCTCCGGGTACACCCGCTCCCGCCCCGCCATCGCGCCGGCGACCATGGACTGCTTGAAGCGGTTGCGCAGCCCTTCGTTATTGTAGGAAGCCCACGTCACGAGGCCGAGCGCCAGCGCGACGGCGAGGGTGTTGCGGATGCGCGCCCGCACCCCCGACCCGCCCAGCGCAAACGTGAGCAGTCCCGTCCCGAGGGCGATCACGCCGCCGCGAGAGCCGTTCTGGAGGATCGCGAGGGCGATCAGCGCGGCGAACGGCCAGATCAGCGCCCGCCAGCCGCGCCGGCCGCTGGAGCGGGCATAGGCGAGCCCGATCAGGGCCAGGAGCCCGGCGGTCATGATCATGGCGCTGTGATTGGCGTTTTGCCCCAGTGCGGAAACGCGCTCGCCACCGTACCACTCTTCGTCGTGCGAGGTCCCGATGTCGGACACCTGCAGCGCCGCGCGTGCCACGCACGCCACCGCGAGCATGAGCGGGGCCAGGCGGAACACTTCCTCGTCGAGCAGCACGTTGTAGCCGGCCCAGAGCAGCAGGGCCAGTTGCACCTGCAGGATGAGCATCCGCTGCACTTCGTCGGCATACTCGCCGCCGTTGACGGCGAACGACAAGAGACAGGCGTACAGGAATACTCCGAACCATGCGACCGCCGCCGGGAACCGTCGGAAGCAGAGCCGCGCCTGGAACAGGGCGGCGAACAGGAACACCGCGCACGTGATGGTGGTGGTCTCCCAGGGAATGCTTCGCCTGGGATACTCGAACGGGAGCGAGAGGATGAACACGTAAAACGCCCAGCGGATCGCCGGGTGCAGCGACGCCGTGGCGGTCGTCTTCACGAAGCGCCTCCCAGGGCGGCTTGGCGCACCCGCGCCGCCAGCTGGTGCGGCGTCTCGAGGTCTGCGCGAACCGTAAGGTGCTTCGTGCCGTTCAGGCCCGTGACGGCCGAAATCACCGACGCGAACGCGGCCCGGAACCGCGCCACGAACGCGGTGATCTCCTCGTCGCTTCGGTCTTTGACCATGTGCGGCTTCACGCGGGTGCGGATCCGCTGCGACAGGACGGGATCCGGGGCGTCCACCACCACCACCGCGTCGATCACGTGCGCCCAGGCGGCCAGCGTCCGATGGACCCAGTGCTCGTAGGCCGCGCTGCGAAGCAGCCGCTCGGCGCCGAAGACCTGAAGCCAGGCCAGGGCGAACACCGGCCCTTCGTCGAGCACGACGAGGCTCCGACCCTGCGCCGCCCGCGGCAAGACGCGGCCCAGGGCGCTCAGACGGATCATTTGCTTCAGCTCCGGCCAGCGGACAGCCCGTGCGGCGACGCTCAGGGCGACGAAAGTGGGCAGCAGGGCTGCGGCGCTCCACAGCAGCGACGACAACGGCAGCCCCCAGATGCTGACCCGCAGCGTCCCGTCATGGTCCCGCAGGGCGTCCGCTACCGCGCTCTTACCTACGCCTGCCGGCCCGACCAGCTCGACGACCGGGGCGTGTGGAGCGGGGGGAGCGGGCGGCGGGGAGTCTGGCAGCGATGGCCCCGACCAGATCAGGCTGTTCCGGGACTTCGCGCCGGACACCGTCGACCATATCACGCATTGGAGGTCCCGGACGACTTCTGCCAAGGGGCGGTTCGCGTCCACCACCTGGACGCCGCTGTTGGTCCAGTCGCTTTGCGCCACGAGCTGGGCGCGATATTTCACGTAGGCGGCAGGCTCCTGGCCGTGCTTGCGCCGCACCGCGAGCTTCGGCTCGACCAGGAGCAGCACCGCCACGTCCGGCGCCGGCATCTCCTGGTAGTACGCGACCTCCGTCGACACCAGCCACCTGGCCACTCCGGTCTGTGGCATGCGATACTGCTGCTGTTCGATGCTTGGCCCGGCCAGCGTGGTGATGTTCGGGTAGCGCTCGCACAGTACGAATGCGCCCTCTGCCGCCAGGCGTTTCGCCTTGAGCGCGAGTCGGTAGCGGTCGCGCGCGGTACACACATGACGCAGCAGCTCGAGCGCGTCGGGCGTGCGGCCCGTCGGAATTTCGTTGCGCGACGGCCAGGCCGGGGGCGCAAGGCCGACCAGTCGCCGCAGCAGCGTCCGACCCCACAGTGCGGCGCCCACTACGAACGTCAGGAACGAGCGTGGCGGTCGACCCAGGTGAAATGCAGCGCACTCGAACGTGGGAGCGAGCCAGGCGTGAAGCTCCCGCGTGCAGCTCGACTTGCCCGCGCCGTCCGCCCCGCCGAGTGCGATCACCACCCCGCGCCGGGCGAGTCGCTTTGCGGTAGCGCCGGGTCCTCCCGCCAGTGTGCGGGCGCGACGCAGCAAGCTCAGGAAGGCGAACGCGATCGGGGGCCGTACCACGTTCGTCCGGAGGCGGCGGAGCAGCCGCCACCGCAGCAACACGCGCGTCCGCGTCGAGCAGTCCGGTCGCAGCGAACGCCGGCACGCCTCGAAGAAGGGTGCGTCCAGGAACGGCACCTGCTCGAGAGCTCGGGCCAGTCTGGTCGGATCGCTCCGTGCCTCGAGGTCCGCCAGCTCCTGCTGAACCGCGTCGGACCAGTCGGGTGGGCGGCGCCGCAGGGCGGTCGCCAGGCGGTACCGCTCGACCGTCCGGACCACGAGGGCGATCAGCTCGATTTCGGGAGCCGGGATGCGGAACACGGAGCCCCGTGCGGCCGAAGCGAGGAAGAGGCCTTCCATCGGCAGGGCCCACGCGGCCGACCAGGGACGCCCGATGAACGGCCGTTCGTGCAGGTGCACATGGACGAGCGTGCCTGTGCCGCGGTCCAGCCCGAAATAGCTCTCGACGCCCGGCAGCCGTTGGGGCCGCGGCGCCAAGGCGGCGATGAAGCCCAGGTGCGTGAGCACCCCCACGAACCGCGTCTTATCGGGGGGGTCCACGAGCAGGTCGATGTCCCCTGCACCGGTCCCCCAACGGTGGGGCTTGGTGTGGCCCTTCCACTGACAGTAACAGTAGGAGATGCCCTCACGCGCCAGCGCCTCGCCGAGGCGCCGCACCAGCGACAGCAACGGCCGGTCCGCGGTAAGTGGTGCAGCCGCGGGCGGCACCGTGGAGCGGGACGCGCCACGGCTCGAGACGAACTCGCGGACCTGGCGCAGCACCCAGAGTCCATCGGCCCCGAGGAACGCCTGCGGGGCCGCCCACACCAGCAGGAGCGTGCCGCCCAGCCCCACCACTCCCGCCGTAACCAGCACGGCCACGGGGGGCAGGGCCCAGGCGCGCAGTAGCCCTGCCAACCCCCCCACCAGGACGGCGACCACCGCGGCCGTCAGCAGGGCGTGCAGATGCGCTTGCCCGAAGCGGCGCCAGCTGAGCCCGGCCAGGCGCAGCCCGAGGTGGGCCATCAACAAGTAGTTCACCGCGAGCGCGCCGAGCACGCCCAAGGCCACGCCCGCGATGCCCCAATGCCGTCCGAACCAGGCGCCCGCGACCACGCACGCCAGGTAGATGGCCTGCCGCCACGCCCGGCGATACACCGCGCCGGTGGCGCGCGCCACGACGTCGCTGATCCGATAGCTCGTGCGCAAGAAGATCCCGAGCGTGAGGATCTGGAAGGGGACGATGACGGGCGTCCACTTGGGCCCCAGCAGCGCGGGGACGGCCTCGGGGGCGAGGACCACGAGCAGCGCGCTGAGCGGCAGCGTGATGAGCGCCATCGTCGCGACGCCGCGGCGAAAGGCGGCTGCGAGGGACCGCATGTCGCCTTGCCGCGTGGCCATGGCGGGGAACAGCACCTTATCTACGGGCTCGCCCAACAGGGCCGGGGCTGCGGCCATCAGCTCGTACGCGCGCCCGTAGAAACCCAGGGCGACTGCGCCGAGCCAGCGGCCCACGATGACGTTGTCGAGCTGCAGGGCCAGGTAATTGGCGACCTTGGAGACCGTGAAGCCGCCGCCGTAATACATGAGCTCCGCGAACGCCTGGCGATCCGGCCGGAGCGAGACGCGCGGCGGGTGCGCGACCAGCAGGATGGCGGTGTACACTCCCACCTTGGACATCTCCGCCGCTACCAGGGCCCACACGCCGAACCCGAGCAGCGCCAAGGTGACGCCGACGACTCCGTAGCCGACGCCGAAGCTCACCACGTCGACGATGGCCAGCCAGCGGAACCGCAGCGCTCGCTGCGTCACGGCGTACGCCACCAGCGACAGCCCGGCCAACGGGAACGTCCAGGCAAACGTGCGCAGGACCGGCTCGACGGCAGGGATGCGGAAGAACCCCGCGACCTGGGGAGCGAGCACCCAGAGCATCGCTCCCAGCACCAGGCCGAAGCCGACGGAGGCAGTGAACGCCGCCTGCTCGTGCCGCAGCTCGAGCGTGGGCCGCTGCACGATCGCCGGCCCCATCCCCAGCTCCGAGAAGATGGCGGAGAACCCCAGCACGACCGTCGCCGCGCCGACCACGCCGAAATCGGCGGGGGAGACGAGCCGAGCCAGGAGAAACAGGACCACGAGGCGGAGGACGGCGTACACCGCCCTCCCACCCGCCGTCCACACCAGCCCGGCGAGCGTACGCTGGGTGAGACCAGCGTCCCGCGGGGGAGCCTCGGTCGTCGCTGCTCGCTGCGCGCTCAATGACAGGCTCCCGAGCCCGAGTCGGTGAAGGTGCTGGGCGCGGCGGGAATGAACTGCCAAGTGTAGCCGTCCGCGCTCAGGACGAACTTGATGACCCCGTAGACGGTGGGGTTCCGCACCTCGCTGTTGGGCTGCACGGCGGTGACCGCGCTGGTGCCCATCCCGCCCGTCCCCACGATGAACTCGCGGATGCCGAACGATGGATCGAGCACGCCG
>DATNOH010000201.1:0-4026 GCA_035601435.1 Gemmatimonadales bacterium
GCGCTGGCTTCAGGAGCCAGTGGGCGCAAGCCCGTGGGGGTTCGAGTCCCCCCTTCGGCATTCCTCGACCGCTCGACGTCTCGACGTCTAGTATCTCGGCAGACTCGGGTCCACGTTCACCGCCCACGCGTCGATCCCGCCCCGCAGACTCCGCACTTTGGAAAAGCCTGCGGCCTTGAGAATCTCGAGCGCCTTGAGCGAGCGCGCTCCGTGGTGGCAGTGCGTCACGATCTCGCGGTGGCCATCCAACTCTGCGAGGCGATCCGGCAGCTCCCCCAATGGAATCGGCACCGCGCCATCGATGTGCGCGATCTCGTACTCGTGAGGCTCGCGCACGTCGACCACGAGCAGATCGGGGTTGCCCTGCCACTCATCGCGCAGGTCTTGCGCGGTGATCTCCGCGCCGTCGTAGGAGGGCTCGGCGCCGATGCCGCAGAACGCCTGGTAGTCGATCAGCTCGGTGACGGTCGGATGTGCACCGCACACCGGGCAATCGGGATCTTTTTCCAGCTTGAGCTCGCGGAACTCGAGCTTCAGCGCGTCGAACAGGACCAGGCGTCCGATAAGAGGCTGACCCGCTCCCAGGATGAGCTTGATGGTCTCCATCGCCTGGATCGACCCGATGATGCCCGGCAGCACGCCGAGCACGCCGCCCTCGGCACACGAGGGAACCAGTCCCGGTGGTGGCGGCTCCGCGTAGAGACAGCGGTAGCAAGGCCCCCGCTTGGCGTGGAACACCGACGCCTGGCCCTCGAAGCGGAAAATCGAGCCGTAGACGTTCGGTTTGTCCAGCAGCACGCACGCATCGTTCACGAGGTAACGGGTCGGGAAGTTATCCGTGCCGTCCGCCACGATGTCGAACTCGCGGATGATGTCGAGGGCGTTCTCGGAGGTGAGATGCGTCTCGAACGTCTCCACCCGTACGTTCGGGTTCAGATCGTTGATCCGCGCCCTTGCGGACTCGAGCTTCGAAACCCCGACCGTGGATGTGCCGTGCAGGATCTGACGCTGCAGGTTGGTCTTGTCGACCACGTCGAAGTCGACGAGGCCGAGGGTGCCGACGCCGGCCGCGGCGAGGTACAGCGCCGCGGGCGACCCGAGCCCGCCCGCGCCCACCAGCAGCACGCGGGCCGCCTTGAGTTTCTTCTGTCCCTCGACACCCACGTCGGGAAGAATCAGGTGGCGCGAGTAGCGCAAGATCTCTTCGTGCGACAGCTTGGGCAGCTCTTCCGCCACAGCCGTACCCCCGGCAATACTCGGGATGATGGAAACCGTGTCACCCGGCTTTACCGGCGTCTCGCGTTGGGAGAGCTGCCGGATGTCCCGGTCGTTCACGTAGACGTTGACAAAGCTGCGCAACCGCCCGTCGGTGGCAAAGAGGTGCGGTTTGAGCGCTGCGTGCTCGCCCGTGAGCCGATCGAGCAGCTCGCCTACACTGCCCCCCTCCAGCTCGAGCGCGTCCCGTCCGCCCACGAACGGGCGGAGCGGCGTCGGAATCAACACTGTCACTGCCATACGACCTTCCGTTCCTCGGTGGTGATGGGCTCCTGGTCGAACGACCCGCGGTCTTCCGCGAGCACCCAACTCTTCATCTCGCCCGCCCGCCCGCGTTCCACACCGACGATCACGTAGGACAACCAGGGCCAGGCGTGCTCCCGGTCGAACGCGGATGGCGCGGGTGGGTGGTCGGGGTGCGAATGGTACACGCCGAGCACCTCGAGCCCGTCGCGCTCCAGCTTTTCCTGCGCGCGCCGGAACGACTCCGGATCGATGAGATAGCGGTTGCGAGCCGAGTCGGTACGCTGGTTCGCTAACGGCACGAGCTGGACGGCGACCTTGCGATGAGCCTCGACCGCGCCGCCGATCAAGCCACACGCCTCGGCGGGGTAATCCGCCTCTCCATGCCGACTGATCGCCGCAACGTGACGGGCATCGAGCACCAGGGTCATGAACGGCGCTCGCTGAGATAGCGGGTGCCGGCGTCCGGCGCGATCACGACGACCACTCCACGGGCGGACGACACCCGCTCCGCCGCCACGATCGCGGCGCCGGACGACCACCCCACGAACAACCCTGTCTGTTTCGCCAGGCGCCGCACGGCTTCCTCCGCATCTTCTGTCGCCACGAACTCCGTCCGGCTCGGCAGCGCCGGATCGTAAATGCCCGGCACGATCGCCGTCGCGAGATGCTTCAACCCCTCCAATCCATGGAACGGGCCGTCGGGCTGCACTGCGATGAGCTCAATCGCGGGCTTCAACTCTCTTAAACGCCGGCCGGTTCCCATCAGCGTCCCGGTCGTGCCGAGCCCCGCGACGAAATGCGTGACCCGGCCGCCAGTCTGCCGCCAGATCTCCTCCGCGGTCGTGACGTAGTGGGCCCGCGCGTTGGCCGGGTGGTTGTACTGATCGGCGTACCAGTACTCGTCGGGCCGTGTGGCCGCGAGCTCGCGGGCCGCTCGGATGGCGCCGTCGGAGCCGTCGAGCGGATCGGTGAAGATCACCTCCGCACCATACATCTCGAGCAGATCCTTGCGCTCCGCGCTGGCATTCTTCGGGACGCACACCGTGACGCCGATCCCCGCCGCTGCGCCGAGCATCGCATAGGCAATGGCGGTGTTGCCGCTCGAGGAATCAAGCACCCGCTTGGCGGGCAGCTCACCGCGCGCAATCCCGTCCCGCATGATGTAGAGCGCCGCGCGGTCCTTCACGGAGCCGCCCGGGTTCAGCCACTCGGCCTTCAGAAGCAAGGGCGGACGAGGGCGGAGGGCGGTGGAGGGCGGCAGGGGAATGAGCGGTGTGTTACCCACGAGACCCCACAAGGCAGGTTCGCGGGTAGTCGCCTCCACCGCCTGCCACCGCCCCTCACCGCCTTTCACCGCCGTGCTCATTCCGCTCCCTTCACGATCGGCGCGCCGACCAGGTTGCCCCACTCAGTCCACGAGCCGTCGTAGTTACGCACCTTCTTGACGCCCAGCAGGTACTTGAGCGCGAACCACGTGTGGCTCGACCGCTCGCCGATGCGGCAGTACGCGATGACCTCGTCCCTGCCGTCGACCACTTTGGCGCCCTTGTAGAGCTGCAGCAGCTCCTCGAACGGCTTGAACGTGCCGTCGGTCGCGACCGCCTTGCTCCACGGGACGTTCTTGGCGCCGGGAATGTGGCCCGCCCGCTGCGCCGTCTCCGTCATCCCGGGCGGCGCGATAATCTCCCCCACGAATTCGGGCGTGGATCGCACATCGACGAGTTTGGTCTTCTTGGCTTTGAGGGCCTTCTCGACCTCGGGCCGCTTCGCCCGAATCGCGGCGTTCTGCTTCTTGGGCACCGGGTAAGTGGTTGCGCGTACGGCGGTGCGCTCCGTGACCAGCGGCCGTCCCTCGGCTACCCACTTCGC
The DNA here is from genome assembly GCA_035601435.1 of Gemmatimonadales bacterium. GTDB lineage: Bacteria > Gemmatimonadota > Gemmatimonadetes > Gemmatimonadales > GWC2-71-9 > AG41. The sequence goes on from DATNOH010000201.1 coordinate 3,391, forward strand.
GCGACCCCCGTTCATCAGCTTCGCATTGGTGTGCCCGTACAGCTGCAGCAGCCAGAAGGCGAACGCGGCGAACCAGTTGTTGTTGTCGCCGTACAGCACGACCGTGGTCTTGGGCGTCACACCCGCGTCCGATAGGAGCTTCGCGAACGCTTTCTTGTCCGGGATGTCGCGCCGCACCGGATCGTTCAGCTGCGATTGCCAGTTCCAGCCGACCGCCCCACCGACGTGCCCGGAGTCGTACGCCGTCGTGTCCACGTCCACCTCGATCAGGCGGATGCCTGGATCGGTCAGGTGCCCCGCCACCCACTCGGTGGAAACGAGCACCTCGGGATGCGCGTATGCCACGCTTGCCTCCAATCAGGTTAAACCCGACAGCACTAGTCGGGTTTCAGGTGAAAAAAAACAGTTGGGATGGCGGGACTAGTTCCCGGCCAGCGCCCCGGCGATGTGGTACAGCTCGGGCTCATCGTGCGTGAGGTCCGCGAGCGAGATGCCGGCCAACAGATCGTTGATCCGTTGCTCCAGCATTCGCCAGACGGGCCGGATGCTGCACGCAGCCTCCGGACTACATCGCTGAGGGTCGACGGGATGGAGATCGCAGTTGACTTCGAAGGTGACGTGCTCCGAGGCCTCGAT
>DATNOH010000202.1:0-12784 GCA_035601435.1 Gemmatimonadales bacterium
TCCCGGACCGTGAGCGCCATGGGCTTCTCGCACAACACGTGCTTCCCCGCCTGCAGGGCCGCGATGGTGTGACGCGCGTGAGCATCGGGCGTCGACGATACGATCACAAGGTCGACATCGGGAGCGCGGGCGAGTTCTTCACCGCTCCCGAATGCGTGGGGAATGCCGAATTCCGCCGCGACGGCGCGGGCGCGCTCCGCGCTGCGGCTCGCGATGGCGGTCACCACAACGCCGGGTACGAGATGCAGCGCGGGGACTTGCACGCGACGCGCGAACCCCGTGCCGATCAGGCCGACGCGAAGCGTCACGACATCGGCCGGCAGGAAACGGTGTCCGCCTCGAGCCGCACCGCTTCGAACGATGCCTCGAGCGCCACGCGCGCCGCCGCCGCCGGCTCGAGCCCGCTGCCACGCGCGACGAGCGCGACGACACGGCCGGTGTCACGCACCTCGACCGCCCCGCTGTCGAGCACCAGGCCGTGTGCCACGTCGTTCGTCATGTACCTGACGCCGACCGTTGCGCCGCGCGGCGACACGGTATCACTCCGCTGCAAGAGCGGCCACGGCCCTGGGGCCAGCGCGTCGGCGTCGCGACCGCGTAGCCACACGACCACGCCGTTCCCCGCGCGCGACCCCTGCAGCAGCAGCCCCCACCTCCCGGAAGCGCCGCTGCAGCGCTTCGCGCCCGCCGGAGCCTCGAATCGGATGGTGTCCTGGTGGGGGCGGGCCACGAGGGCGCGCACGCGGCTCGCTGGCTCGGGCTTCCGGCCGCAAGCCGTCCCCAGCAACGCGAGCCCGACGCCTACGAAGCGAGGCAGCGTCAAGTGGAGGATCGCGCGCCCGGCGGGGGCGTGGCGCCGAGGATCGCGCGGGCAGCGGCGGTCGTCAACGTGTGGGGAGCGAGCGCCTCGACCAGCCCGGCCGGCAGGGGCTGCGGCTTGAGCGTCTTGCGGTCCACGCACACCAGCACCATCCACCCGGCCGCGACGAGTCGCGGCGGATCGTCGCGCAGCACGTCGAAGTTCAGGGTCATGGATTTGGTGCCGACGCGCCCGACGTACGTCGCCACCCGCAGCCGGTCGTCCAGCCGGGCGGGGACGTAGAACTCACTATGAACGGCTTTGCGGGGCAGAAAGATGTTGTAGCGGTCGAACACCCGGGCGTAGGCGAGGCCGCAGGCGCGGAACAGCTCCGTCTCTGCGATCTCGAAGAAGCGAACGTAGGATCCGTAGAAGATGATGCCGGCGAAGTCCACGTCGGACCACCGGACGTACTCTTCGATGATGTACGGCTTGGCGGTCATCGCTTCCCGAGGACTGGAAACCGAGCGGGAAGCTAGGGGGCGCGAAACCCCTACGCCAGCATAGCGACGCTAGACGCGCGTCGCGGGCCCGTTTCCGTGCCCGTTGGGGCGCAGCCCGTAGGCTCGCAGCCGGCGCCACAACGTCGTGCGGCTAATGCCAAGCCGTCGCGCGGTCTCGGCCAGTTTGCCGTGCGTCACCTCGAGCGTGTCGAGGATCGCCTGGCGCTCGCGATCGGCCAGCGTCGGACTCTCCCTGCCGTCCGGAAGGAACACCACTTCGCCGAGCTCGAGCGAGCCCTGCTTCAGGGTCCGCGCCCGGCCTCCGAACGCGATGAGCCGCTCGCGGGTGTTTTCGCCGCGATGCGATCCGCCGTCCCCCAGGGTGTCGAGGGTGCGCCGCGCTCGCTGGTTCGCATACAGCATCCGGCCGTAGGGGTCGAACACGACCACGCCCTCGGTGAACGTTTCCATTACGGCCTGCCCGAGGGGGGCGAAGCCCTGCGGGGGTGGAAGATTGGGGGTCTTTTCTCTCGAGACCATACGTTCTTGCATAACCGAGTTTGCGGGTTAAGGTTCCAGCGAGCACCGACTATAAGAAAGACCCGCGCAGCCTTGGGAGGTCACAGCGCGGTGTGCGCATCCTAGCGGCGCCGGCCCCGCCTGCCGCCCCGTATCAGGCGCTGCCGTTCCCCCCGGGTTAGACCGGTCAACTGGCGGCGCAGATCCTCCAGCGTATCCGACCGCACCGCCTCGCGTTTGCCCCGGAGCACCGTGAAGCGGATCGGCCGGTCCAATGGGGGCAGATCGCGCGGCTGCAGGCGGCGCGCCTGGCCTTCCTTCAGGCGCAGCCGCACCACGCCGATCCCCTGCTCCACCTCGTAATCCACCGGCACACGATCGCCATACAGGTGGACGGAGGCCGGGAGCGCCTCCAGGGCGAGGCGCTCGGCTTCGGGCACCATCTCGTCTACGTCGAGCACCAGGCGAGTGTTGATGAAGTCGTCCCACGAAGCCACCCGCGAGAGCTGGGCGGCGAGGCGGGCGCTCACGTGGTCCGTGGCCGCTTGCGTCAGGCGCCCGCCCGAGCGCCGCCAGTAGAATCCGAGCCGTTCGAGCCCCCGGCGCACGCGGGCCTGATCGGGGTGCGGCGTGTGTCCGGCGAGCAGGGCCTCGACCAGCGCTGCCCGTGCGGCGTCGGCGAGCTCCGGAGGAAACGGGCTCGGGAGCGGCTCAACCTCGCGCTCGAGCAGGAACCCGAAATAGCTGACCGTCCGGACCCGCATCAGCACCTCGCGCCTGCGTTGCCGCTCGAACACCACGGTGGGCGCGCCGCGTCGCGCGTAGCGGCGGATGGCGCCTTCGGGCAACTGCGTTCCTTCGATGCTGGCGCGCGGCACGCCGAAACGGTCCGCGAAGTAGCGCAGCGTGCCGGCGACGGCGCCCCAGCTCGAGCACACCGACCCGCGGCTGACGCGGGCCTCGCGGCCGTCCGCCGTCTCCTCGTCGATCACCAAGTCGAACGGTTGGATCTTGGCCACGAGGTCCGCGAAGCCCGCGAGGGTCTTGTCGCCCGCGTGGGGCAGCCGCTCGGGCAGGGGCAACTCGAGCTGGCGATACACCGACGCCAGCCCCAGCGCCACATCCTCGATCGCCTTGACGAGCACACCGCGGCCTTCGGCCCAGCGGTCGATCCCCTCGCGGAACAGGTGGCGCGGCAGACCGTACACCTCCCCCAGGTAGCCGTGCTTGTTGACCGCCTCGGCGTAGACGTTGTACGCGGTGAGGTGGTCGCTTCCGGACACGATCAGGCCCCGCAGGTCCCGCTCCTCCCGCGTCATGCGGTGCAACGATTCGCCACTCGCCGCGACCGCCACCATCGGCACGAGATCGGGATCGGTGTGATACAGCAGCTCGCCCCAGGGTCGCTCGACCGGCATCGCTTCCACCTCACGGCCATACCGCGTGAGCCGTCCGTGCTCGATCAACCCGCGCTCGGTCAGCAGCTCGACGGCGTCCCGATACCCCTTGCGGTCGAGCGGCACCGGCAGATCGAGCTCGCGTGCGTCCACGCCGAGGGCCGCGCAGGTAATGGCCACCCGCTCCGCATCTCCCGCGAGCTGGAACTCCGGTGGCGTCGGCTGGAGCTGTTCGAACACGAGCTCGCGGTCGCTGAGGATATAGACCTCGCCGCCTTCCACGCGCCCGTGGACGCGGCCGGCCATCTGGAGGATTTCGTTCGCGCCCAGGTAGAGGCGCGTCAGCACATTACGACCCCGCTCCACGACATTGGCGTAGCGCGCGTCGTAGATCACCACCGTGTCGAGACCGCGGATGTTGAGCGCCGACTGGCCCGCGGCCGTCATCGCCAGGAGGAACGGCCGGCGCACCTGACCGTCGAGGAACGGCCGGATGACCCGGATCGGCTCGCCCCCGTGGTAGAACGCGGTCGGCAGTCCCTGCCAGCGGTTGCCGAGCTCCTTCGCGATCTGCTCGACTTCGGCCCGGGTCGGCACGAACACGGCCACGCCGCGGCGCTCCCGCAGGACGCGCTTCATGAAGCGATCGTTCAGGAACTCGAGCGGCTGCTGGGGGAGGACGCGCACATCGGCCGCCCGCGCCGGATCGAACGCCCGGGTCTCGAGCACCTCGACCGAGCCCAAATAGCGCGCGTAGAAAGCCGGATCCACGGTGGCGGAGAGCCAGATGAAGCGGCAGCCCGCCCGCTTGCCCAGCGCCAGGCAGAGCTCCAGCTCCGCCGACGTCTGGTGGATCTCGTCCACCACCAACGTGTCCCGCGCGGTGATGAGCCCGTCCTCGAACCAGCGGCGCGCGATCCCCGTGGTCACGATCACCACGTTCCACGTCGGCGTCTCGGGGGTGGCTTCGCGCTCCCGGTTCACGACCCCGACCTTGAGCGCTGCCTGCAGGATGGTCGTCGCGATCGACCGGATGGCGAGGGTCTTCCCCGTGCCCGTGCCGGCCACGATTCCGAACCCCCGTCCCGAGACCGCGAGGCGCCGGATGTCCTCGCCGTGCTCCCGGGCGAGCAGGGTGTCGATATCCAGACCCATGGCCAGCTCGATGGTCTCGCAGGCCGCGCGCGTCGGGGCGATCACCACGACCCGCCCGGTGGCGGGCTCCGCGGCGAGGAAGGCGTTGGGATCTGGGGGAAGGAAGTGGTCGCGGGAAATTCGCACGGTCGCAATATAGATTAGCGCCGGAGGTCCAAATGCTCCATCGACTACCGACCTATCTCCTGGTCGTTCCGGCGCTCGCGGTTGCGCCCCTCGCCGCACCAGCACAGCGGCTCGAACATACTCCCGAGCACCCCACCCCCGACCAAGTCGAAGCGCAGCTCCACTACCAAACGGGCCACGTCAGCTTGCGCGGCGGCCTCGCGACGCTCGACCTGCCCGCGGACTTCCGCTACCTCGACCCGGAAGCGACCCACGTCGTGCTGCGCGCGTGGGGCAACCCCCCCGGTAGCGAGACGCTGGGGATGCTCGTGCCCGCGCGTGTCCGCCTGCTCGCGCCCGAGGGGTGGGGCGTCATCATCAGCTTCAGCGAGGACGGCTACGTCAAGGACGACGACGCCGCCAAGATCGACTACGGCGAGCTCCTGGCGAGTATGCAGAAAGCGACGCGCGAGGCGAATCCCGAGCGCGCCAAAGCCGGCTACGCGCAGGTGGAGCTGGTGGGGTGGGCGGAGCCTCCGTCCTACGACAGCGTTGCCCACAAACTCTATTGGGCGAAGGACCTCAAGTTCACGGACGACTCAGCGCACACTCTCAATTACAATATTCGCGTCCTGGGCCGGCGCGGCGTCCTCGTGCTCAACGCCGTGGCATCGATGGATCGGCTCGAGTCGGTCCGGCGGGACATGGCGAAGGTGATCGGCTTCGTCGAGTTCAACGGGGGTCATCGCTACGCCGACTTCATCCCCGGCACGGATAAAGTGGCCGAGTACGGCATCGCGGCCCTGATCGCGGGCGGTCTCGCGGCGAAGGCGGGGCTGTTCAAGGTGCTGATCGGCGCGCTGATCGCCCTGAAGAAATTCATCGCGCTGGGGCTCGTTGCGGCGGCAGCCTTCCTCCGCAGGCTGTTCGGGCGCAAGTCAGCCGACGCGGCGGCGAAGCCCTGACCGGAAACTCCACGTGCACGCCGCACTCCGGTGATACGACCCGCGTGCGAACTCACTCATCGTCGCGGTCGTAACGATGATAGTAGCGGTGGCGATGATGACGATACCGATCCACGTAGACTCGCCGCACCACGAACAGCGAGGGTCGGTAATAGAAAGCGCGCCGGTGTGGGTAGTAGACTTGCGGCCGTCCTACGATGACGACGCCAGTCAGGTACGGCTGCGGTATGCCGAAACCGACGGCCACGTGGACGCGCGTCTGCGCTGCAATCGGCGTAACGCCGAGCGCCAGCGCGATTCCAACTGCCAAGAGCACACGTTTCATGGGTCACCTCCGGCCCGCCTTCTCTGAAAGGGTCGTGCCAGGAGCGATGGCGTCGTCGCAACGACAATTGTAGCGGGGACTTAGGGCGCTGAGTGCGAGGGCCGCGGTAACCGGAGAGTGTCACCCGCTCGGGTCACACCTGTCCCCCGGGTCCCGCAATGTTTCAACGCGACGGTGGCGGGGCGACCTGACGCATCAGCCGCACCACTTCTCCGGGCTCGGCGTGGCGCCCCAACGCCTTCTTGGAGAAAATGCGGCGACCGTCGACCTCCACCTCGAACACGCCGCCCGAGGATTGGATCAGCTTCACGTCGGCGTGAGGGTAGGTCTTGCGAATTTCGGCCGCCAGACCGGCGGCTCGTGGTTCGTAGTTTCAGACGACGCAGTATTCGATCGTAACGCGCATGCCGTAAACGATAGTCGCGCTTGACAGGTCACGCCAAGGGGCCGACCTTGCTCCGAGCTTGCCCATGAGTGCCCTCTCCCGCCTCAAAGCGTCGCCGGGCCTGCTGGTGCGGGCGCTCGTCGCGCTCGGTGCCGTGGCGGCGATCGCCGCAGGGCTGGCGGCCTTCGCGTCTCGACGGGCGCCGCTCGGCTCCGACGTCGCGCAAGAAATCGTGGTGCTCGTCGTGGTCGGGGCGCTGACCCGTCGCTACGGCATCGCGCTTCCGGGCAACGGATTCTCCTCGTTCATCCTCGGCGTCACGGCATACGCCATCCTCGACCGTGGCTGGGCCTTCGGCGTCCTGCTCGCGCCGCTGGCGATGGTCGCGGGCGACCTCGCGCTGCGCCGTTTGCCGGTGGCGGCAGCGCTCGACAACGCCGCGCACCTCACGATGGGCGCAGCCGTTGCGGGCCTCGCCTATGCCCGCCTCGGTGGGGCCACGGGTGCCCAGGCGCTGGCCGCGGGCAACCTGGTGCCCCTGGTCGTGTTCCTCGTCCTGCTGCCCTGCGTGGTGAACGGCACCTTCTACATCGAGCTCGCCTTCGGGCATAGCCTCGCCTGGGTCGACGCCGCACTCACCGCGCGATGGGAAGCCGTCGTGTACGCCTGCTCGGCAGGTCTGGCACTCGCGTGCCTCGCGCTCGCGCACGCGGGGCTCGAGATGGGCGCATTCCTCGTGATCGGCGCCGCAATCGCCGGCGCCGCGGTCGCGAGCGTGTCGGTGATCCGGCGAGGCGTACACGCCGATGAGCTCGCGCTCATTCAGGGCTTGTCGCAGGCGATCGCGCGGGACATCAGCCTGGCGAAGAGCTTCCCACGAATTCAAGAGCTCGCCCGCCGGCTCGTCCCGTGGGAGCACATGGGCTTCGCGCGGTACGACGCGGGGACGAACGAAATGGAGCTCGTCGCCGACACGGCGACGCGCGATCGTAGCGCCGGCAAGTTCCGCTTCGACGCCAACGCCGGACTCTCCGGCGAGGCCGTGCGGCTGCGGCGGCCGGTCGTCGCCCGTGCGCTCACCCCCGAGCAGGTGGTCGTGCCCGGCCGGGAAACACCCGGCTCGGAGGTGCTGGTCCCGCTGTATCATGCCGGACAGCTGGTGGGCCTTTGGAGCGTCCGGCACTCGGATCCGGGCATGTACCGCGATGCCGATGGTGACATGCTGGCGCTGCTGGCGCCGCAGCTCGCGCTGATGCTCGCGATCGAGGGCTCGGTTCAGCCGGTGATCGGGGCGTCGGATCGCACCAGTGCCTACATCCAGACCCTGACCGCGACGGCCGAGGAGATCCACGCTTCGAGCCAGGAGGTAGCCGCATCCGCGCGCCGGGCCAGCGAGGGCGCGGCCCAGGCCGCGCGCCTCGTGACTACGCTGGCCCGCGACTCGGACCAGCTCACTCAGCACGCCGGCGAGGTGGCCGCCGCGGGCGCCGAGACACGCGACTCGGGTGCGCAGATGGAGCAGACCACCGAAAAGGTCCGCCTCGCGACCCAAACGGCCGTCCGTCGCCTGACGGAGCTGGGCGTCACCACCGAAGAGAGCGCGCGGGAGGTAGGGCGGCTGCGGGACGTGGCGGAGCAGGTCGAGAAGTTCTCGGAAACGATCGGCTTCATTGCGAATCAGACGAACCTGCTCGCACTCAACGCCACGATCGAAGCAGCGCGTGCCGGCGTTCATGGCCGTGGGTTCGCGGTGGTGGCCGATGAGGTGCACAAGCTCGCTGAGGCGAGCGGCCGAGAGGCGCGCAACGTCGGGAAGTCCGCCCAAGAGACGCGCCGCGCGCTCGACCGGGCCGCGCAGCTGCTCGAGCGCGTCCGCGGCGACCTGGGAGACGTGGTGCGCAGCTCGAGCGATTGGGTGCAGGACTTGACCCGCATCGCGGAGGCCGCGGGCGGCACGGCGCGCGCTGGGAAGCAGGTCGCGGAGCTGGCGCAGGGCATCAGCGAACGGGCGGCCAGGATCAGCCAGTCGCTCGAACAGGCCAAGACGGGTGCCCACTCTTCCACGCAGGAAGCCGAAGCCGTTGCCGCGGCCGCCGCGGAGCAACTACAGGCCATAGAAGGCCTGGCCCACGGTGCTACCGAGCTGGCGGCGCTCGCCGACAACCTCGCCAAGGCCGTCCGCTTCGTGCGCGGCGAGAACGGACGCTAGTAGGCGACGTGACCCACATCACCACCCCAGGACTCCGGGGTTTCTAACCGGAGGCCGAGTTATTACCGTAGGGCCAGCCCTAGAACGGAGAAGCCGGTCCGTGCGAACACTCGCGGCCCTCGGAGTAGCGATCACGTGCGGGATCTCCAGCGTCGGTGCGCAGCGCGCGCACCAGTTCGAGTTCGGCGCGTTCGGAACCTTCACGCGTTACGACAAGGTGTTCAACCTGGACAACCAGATCGGCGGGGGCGGCCGGCTGGGCTATTTCTTCAGTAACGTCGTGAGCGCGGAGGTCGACGCGGGCTATCAGAGCCCCAACCCGAGGACCGGCATTGCTTCTCCCACCCTGGCCCACGGCAGCGCCAGTCTGGTGTTGAATTTCGGAACCGCCCGTAACCTCTTCTATATCCTCGGCGGCTATTCCCGGCTCGACTTCGAAAACACGGCACCGTACCGCTTCACCGACGACGCCGTCCACGGCGCGATCGGCGACCGAATCTTCCTCGGCGATCAAGCCGCGCTCCGCTTCGAGGTGCGTGGTTTCTACACGCCCAACACCGGATTCGCCGGTGGGGACTGGGCGGGCCACGTCGTCGGCTCGCTCGGCTTGTCCGTCTTCACGAGGGGGGGCGGCCCGCCTCTCGACTCCGACCATGACGGAGTCCCCGATAAGCGGGACGCGTGTCCCGACACGCCAGTGGGCGCCACGGTGGATGCGCGTGGCTGCCCGGCCGACTCCGACCGCGACGGCGTGTACGACGGGCTCGACCAGTGCCCGGGCACGCCCGTCGGGGCGCGCGTAAACGCAAAGGGCTGTCCCTCGGACGAGGACGGCGACGGTGTCCTGGACGGCCTCGACCAGTGCCCGAACACACCCGCCGGGGCCCGCGTCGACGCCAAGGGCTGCCCGATCGACTCGGACCGGGACGGCGTCCCGGATGGCCTGGACCAGTGCCCCAACACGCCCACCGGCGCAATCGTGGACAAGGCCGGCTGTCCGCTCGACTCCGACAAAGACGGCGTGCCAGATGGCATCGACAAGTGTCCCAATACGCCACCGGGGACGGAAGTGGACAGCGTGGGCTGTCAACGGTTCAAGGATTCGGACGGCGACGGCGTGGATGACACCAAGGACAAGTGTCCCAACACGCCTCCCGGCACCCGCGTGGACGCCGCCGGCTGCCCCATTCTTTTCACCCCGGAGCGGACGCCGGTCATCCTACGCGGCGTCATTTTCGAGACCGGTAAGTCCGCCCTCAAGCCCGAGTCATTCACGGTCCTCGACATCGTGGCACAGTCGCTGACCGGCAATCCGGACATCCGGATCGAGATCGCGGGCTACACGGACAACACCGGCACCGTGGCCACCAACCTGCGGTTGTCGCAGGCGCGGGCTGACGCGGTGCGGGCATACCTCGGGAGCAAGGGCGTGGCGCCGGGCCGCATGGTGGCGAAGGGGTATGGCGCGACGAATCCCATCGCGTCCAACTCGAGCGCCGCAGGGCGCACCCAGAACCGGCGCGTCGAGCTGCACCAGCTACCATGAGACGGCTCGCGTTACTGGCGGGGGTACTGGCGCTCGCCGCGGGACGGCTCGCCGCGCAGCACGCCGGGCAGGTGGAAGTCGGCGCGTTCGGCTCCTACACGCGCTACGATGCGACGTTCGGGCTCGCCCATAAAATCGGGGGCGGCGTCCGGATGGGATACCTTTTCGGCAGTATCGTCGGCCTGGAAGCGGACGTGCTGTTCCAGCCCGAGTACAGCGTCGTGCCGCCGAGCGGCACACCCTCCACCCTTCAGCCGCTGATCGGGAGCGCGTCGCTCGTGGTCAACGCCGTGCACGCGAGCCGGCTCATGGTCTACGTGCTGGGCGGCTACTCGCTGCTCGACTTCGGCACCCGGGCGCCCTACCGTTTCACCGACAACGCCGCCCATGGCGGGGCCGGCATTCGCCTGTTCCTGACCGAGCGCGTCGCGCTGCGGGTGGAGGGCCGGGCGATTTACAGCCCGAGCACCCAATCCACGTTCGGCTCCAAGACGGCGACGCATTACCTCGGCACTGCCGGGCTCTCGGTGTTCCACCTGGGCACGCCCTCCAAGGACTCCGACCACGACGGCGTGCCCGACAATACGGACGCCTGCCCGGACACGCCCGCCGGAGCGACGGTGGACTCGAAAGGCTGCCCCATCGATTCCGACCATGACGGGGTTTACGACGGGATCGACAAGTGCCCGGGTACGCCGGCGGGCGCACATGTTGATGCGACCGGTTGCCCCACGGACAGCGACGCCGACGGCGTCCCTGACGGAATCGATCAATGCCCCGGCACACCGGCGGGGGTGCACGTGGACGCGAAGGGCTGCCCGCTCGACTCCGATGGCGACGGCGTGCCCGACGGTGTGGATCAGTGTCCCAACACGCCTGCGGGGGTCGCTGTCGACGCCGCCGGGTGCCCCATGGACTCGGACAAGGACGGCGTCCCCGACGGCATCGACAAGTGCCCCAACACACCGCCTGGGGCCACCGTGGACGCGAGCGGCTGCCCGTTGGACTCGGACCTGGATGGCGTCCCGGATGGGATCGATCAATGTCCCAACACCCCGGCGGGCACCAAGGTGGATGCGACCGGCTGCCCCTTGCCCATCGAGGCCGTGAAGCCGCAGGCCGCTGCGCCGACGGCCCCGGGGAAATGTCCGCCCGCGCCGCCGGGGAGTAAGGTGGATGCGAACGGCTGCCTCATCCTGTTCGCACCCGAGGCAGCGCGTTCCCCGACGCCCGGCGCACCGCCACGGCCCACGCTGATCCTGACCGGTGTCAACTTCGAAACCGGCAGGTCGGCGTTGACGCGTGACTCCTACGCCGTGCTCGACGCGGTGGCGGCATCGCTGCTCGCGAACCCGGACATCCGGATCGAAATCGCGGGATACACCGACAGTACTGGTCGGAAGTTCATGAATCTGCGGCTGTCGCAAGGGCGCGCTACCGCTGTGCGCTTCTATCTCGCGCGGAAGGGTGTGACGCCTGCCCGTATGGTTGCGAAGGGGTACGGCGCGTCGGGCTACATCGCGCCCAACAACACCGCCGCGGGGCGGGCGCAGAACCGCCGGGTCGAGCTGCACAAGCTGCCGTAGCGGCGGCGGGCGGGGCGTCGGTATGTTCTCCTGCCCCCATGCTCCGCCCGCTGGTGCTCCTGTTCGCCGTGGCGATCGCCACCGCGCCGGCTCCCCTTGCCGCGGCGCAGCAACCACGCCGTACGCCCCCACGACGCCGCCCTCCCTCGGTCGCCGCCCCACGCATTCCGACCCCGCGGTCGGTGCTGGGATTCGAGCCCGGCGAAGACAGGAAGCTCGCCGATTGGCCGACCCTCGTGAGGTACTACCAGGCACTGGCCGCGGCGAGCGATCGCATGCACTACCGCGAGCTGGGGCACAGCACGCTCGGCGCCCCGCTCATTGCACTCGCCATCTCGAGCCCACAGAACCTGCGGGCCCTGGACCGTCACCGTGAGCTCAACGCGAGGCTCGCGGATCCCCGTGGCTTCAAGACCCCGAAGGAAGCGGAGGACGTGCTCCGTCTTAGCAAGACCGTCGTGCTCATCACGTCCGGCATCCACTCGACTGAGGTCGGCGGGCACCTGACGCCCGCGGTGCTCGCGTACCGGCTCGCGAGCGACACCAGCTTGGCGACCCGGGCCATACTCGACAACGTGATCCTCTGGCTGGTCCCGTCGCTCAACCCCGATGGCGTCTCGATCGTCACCCGCTGGTACAACCGTACCCTCGGCACCCCAGCCGAAGGCACCGATCCCCCCGAGCTGTACCATCATTACACCGGGCACGACAACAACCGCGACTGGTACGCCTTCACCCAAGTGGAGACGCAGCTCGTCGTGGACTCGATCTACAACGTGTGGCACCCGCAGATCGTGCACGACATTCACCAGCAGGACACCGACGGATCGCGGCTCTTCCTGCCGCCCTACCTCGATCCCATCGAGCCGAACGTCGATCCCCTGCTGGTCGACGGCGTGAACGCCCTCGGCACCGCCATGGCGTGGGCGCTCGCCGGGCAGGGCAAAACGGGAATCGTCATCAATGCGGTGTACGACGCGTGGACGCCTGCCCGGGCCTACCAGCACTACCACGGTGGCGTCCGCATCCTGTCGGAAGCAGCGAGCGCGAACCTCGCGTCGCCCCTCGACCTCCCCCCCGAGCAGCTCGCCGCGCGCGGCCGGGGCTTCAACCCGCGCGAGCGCTCCTGGAACTTCACGAATCCCTGGCCCGGGGGGCGGTGGACGCTGCGCGACATCGTGACGTACCAGACCGACGCGGCGTGGGCCCTGCTCCAGCATGCCGCTCGCTACCGCGATCACTGGCTCGCCGACTTTCTCGCCATCGGCTCGCGCGCGGTGCGCGGGTGGA
>DATNOH010000203.1:0-2773 GCA_035601435.1 Gemmatimonadales bacterium
GCACCGATCACGGCAGCCGTATTGCGGAGATCGCGCCCCGGGTCCAGGAGACGGCTGCTCGGGAAGCCGAGTCGAGGGTGTCGGGGCCGCCGCGCGGACGGAGCGCAAGGTCTCACTCGTTCGTGAATCGCCACCGCTCGCCCCACTCGCTGCGCAACGCGTGTGCGCGGGACGGCTGCATGGGCTTGGCCCGGGTATCCATTTTTTTGGGCGAACTTCTTGACCCCTCCCGTCCTGGTTCGGCATAAGGCCACGGACTTCTCTTCACATTCGAAACAGAACGAGCATCCACGACTACTTCGCGGCATTCGCACCTTCTCTCTTGCTAGCGTAGTGAGGCTGTGCGCGCGCGGGCCTTCCGGTCCGCGCGCCAGCCCGCCGCTCACGAGGTGCGGATACGTCCCGTAGCCAGCGTCGACGGATCGACGCTGCCGGACAGTTTGGGCGCGAGTGCCGCGCACCGGGTCGGCCGAATGCCAGTGCTACGTCCATATCTGCTCGCGTGTCCGCGCACGGCGCACAGGGCCTGCGAGTGGTTCGATGCTTGCACGCGCTCGTCGGCGATCAACCGTCCCGGAGCGTGGCTCGGGGAGGCTCGAGGAGGCTGAGAGATGCGGGAACGGCCAACGGCTCTGGGATTCGCGTCACTGCTCACGCTGCTCGCGGCGCTCCACGTCGCGCGCTCCGCGGACGCCGCGTCCGTCGCGCGGCAGTGCCGGCGCGCGTGCCGCGGGGAGATCGCGGCGTGCGTCGATGGCGGCGGCCACCACCGGGCCTGTCGGAAGAGCGTGCTCGGGCGCTGCAAGCAGGACGGCCTGACGGTCTGCCAGGGGGCAGACGGGCTCAATAATGGTCGGCGCCCGAAGGGCTCGACCACGACGACGACCACCACCACGACCACCACGCAGCCAGGGGCCACCACCACGACGACCAGGTCGGCGGTCACCACGACGACCTTGGCCGGGGGCGGCTCGCCGGCCACGGGCCTCCACTACGCCCCGAATCACAACTTCGATTCGAGCGGCAGCTATGCGCCCGCCCAGGCGGGGTTCAATCTCGCGGACTTGAGTGGCCTCAGCACGCTGAATGCGCTCCCGAGCGGGGTCAAGGGACTGGTCTGGTTGGGTCTCTGCAATGGCGCCGACGCGAACTTCATCAACGCCGTGAAGCCCTTCATCGGCAATCCCAAGCTGTTCGGCTTCTACCTCATGGATGAACCGGACCCCACGGGACAATGGAATCCGCTCTGTCCAGCCGCCAACCTGCTGGCCGAGTCGGATTGGATACACGCCAATGTCCCGGGCGCCAAGACGTTCATCGCCCTGATGAACTTCGGCTCGACCAAATCGCCGACCTACGCCAACACCTACAACCCCGCCAATTCGCACATCGACCTGTACGGACTCGATCCCTATCCGTGTCGGAGCGAGCTCGGGGGCTGCGACTACAACAGGATCACGGTCGCCGTGGCCGCGGCAGAGGCGGCGGGCATTCCACTCGGGAGCATCGTGCCCGTGTATCAGGCCTTTGGCGGTGGCAACTGGAGCGACGACGGCGGTGGCTACTACCTCTTCCCGACCGCGAGCGAGGAGCAACAGATTCTCGCCACCTGGGCAGGGCTCGTCCCCTCGCCCGTGTTCGACTACGCGTACTCCTGGGGCTCGCAGAATTCAGATCAGGCCCTGGAGAGCTCGACGGAGCTGCAGGCGGTGTTTGCGGCCCACAATCAGTAGAGGGACCGTAGCTAATCCAGCTGGTACTCGCTCCGCCAGTCCACGTCGTCGCGGAGCGGCGGTTGCTTCGCCTTGGCGAGCAGGTGGGGCCCGAGGACGAGGTGGTCCATCTCCGTCCGCATGAAGCAGCGGTAGGCGTCCCGCGGCGTGCACACGATCGGCTCGCCGCGCACGTTGAAGCTCGTGTTG
Organism: Gemmatimonadales bacterium; assembly: GCA_035601435.1. Classification (GTDB taxonomy): domain Bacteria; phylum Gemmatimonadota; class Gemmatimonadetes; order Gemmatimonadales; family GWC2-71-9; genus AG41. The sequence continues at coordinate 1,923 of DATNOH010000203.1, forward strand.
ACGAGCACCGGGCAGCCGGTGAGCTGGTGGAAGCGGCTGAGCAGCGCATGGTAGGTGGGGTTGGTCTCCGCGTGCACGGTCTGGATGCGCGCCGAGTAGTCGACGTGCGTCACCGCGGGAATGCTCGAGCGCGGCACGTTGAGCTTCTCGATCCCGAACAGGCGCTGCTGCTCCGCGCTCATCGGGATGCGATGCGGCGCGCGCACCGGCGCGACCAGCAGCATGTAGGGCGAATCGACGTCCAGCTCGAAGTATTCGCTCAGGTGCTCGCGCAGGATGCTCGGTGCGAAGGGACGGAAGCCCTCGCGGAACTTGATCTTCAAGTTCATGACCGACTGCATCCGGGGCGAGCGCGGGTCGCCCAGGATGCTCCGGTTGCCGAGCGCGCGCGGGCCGAACTCCATGCGCCCCTGGAGCCAGCCCACGACCTTCTCCTGCGCCAGCAGCTCCGCCGTCCGCTCGATGAGCGACGGCAGCGGGAGCTTGTCCGCAACCGCGCCCGTGGCGGCGAGGAAGCGCGCGATCTCGTCGTCGGAGAAGGCGGGTCCGAGATACGATCCTTTCATCCCGTCGCCCGCGCCAGCGGGGTTTGGTCGCGGATTGCCGAGCACCTTGTGCTCGATGGCGAGCGCCACCCCGACCGCGCCCCCGGCGTCGCCGGCGGCGGGCTGGATCCACAGGCGCTCGAACGGCCCCTCGCGGAGAAGCCGGCCGTTGGCGACGCAGTTGAGGGCGACGCCGCCCGCCAGGCAGAGGTTCGCGAGGCCCGTCTCGCGCTGCACGTGGCGCGCCATGCGGAGCACGATCTCCTCGGTCACCACCTGCACCGAGGCGGCGACGTCCATCTCGCG
>DATNOH010000204.1:0-2129 GCA_035601435.1 Gemmatimonadales bacterium
GCTTGTCGCGCTGGCGAGCGTCGTGCCGATCGCGGGCTACGCCGTGCAGGACGGCAACCAGATGTCGACCGCGACGTTCCTGACCGAGCAGCAGCTGGAACAGGCCAAGCACCTGCCGTGGGTCGGGTCGCCTGCGAACGACTGTCTCGGCGTCTCCGCCTCGTCCACCGAGGCTCCGACGGTCCCCGCGGGCCGGACGTGTACCAACGGCGCGACGACCATTAACGCCGGGGGCGCTATTACGTGGCTCGCTGACGAGAGCGCGGTCACGAATTTCCCCGCCTACGCGCGTACCGTGCGGATCACCGACTGCAGCACCGGCGGGGGGTGCGTGGGCATTACGGACGCCCACATGCGTCTGGTGACCGTCACCGTGACGTACACCCCGCTGAACCCGGCCCCCGCGACCGGCACCACGGGCCCCAAGTCCATCAGGGTCCAGATGGCAGTCAGCCAGCGATGAGCCTGACAGGCGTGATGCGCGACGAGCGGGGCTTCACCCTCGCCGAGCTGCTGACGGCGATGGCGGTGCTGGGGCTGCTTTTAGCCGGGCTGTTCCTGACGCTGCAGCAGGGGCAGAGCGCCTACCTCTACGGCGCGGGCCGCGCCGAGGTCCAGCAGAACGCGCGGGTCGCGCTCGAGCGGATGCTCCGCGAGTTGCGCGACGGCAGCTCGGTTGCGACGGCGGGCGCGAACGACGTCAAGTTTACGTTCCTCGACGACACGAGCACCCTCGTCACCGTCGAGTACTCCCTCAGCGGCGCCAGCGCGCCGTATCTCCTCCAGCGCAACCAGACCGTCCCAGCGCTCGCCGGGCAACCCGACACCCTCGTCGGCGGCGTGAGCAACTTCACGGTGACCTACTACGACTTCAACAACGTCGCCACGACCACGGCGGCGAACGCCTACGCGGTGAACATCTCGATCACGACACAGTCGCAGGACACGACGCTGGCGAGTTACTCGCCGGCCAACCGCCGGGCCACCGTCGCGGGCCGCGTAAGACTGAGGAACGAATAATGAAGACCAGGAACCTCATGCGAGACGAGCAGGGCATCGCGTTCCCGATGGCGCTGATCGTTATGGCGATCCTGGCCGCGCTCATGGCGGCCTTCGCCGTGCTCGCCACGAGCGAGCCGCAGATCGCGAGCAATCAGATGCACAGCGTCCAGGCGCGCGCATTGGCCGAATCGGGGGTGGAGCGCGCGCTCTGGGCCCTGACGCAGGGTGAAGCGAGCACCCCGCCGAGCGGCGCGCTCGTCAACTCCGGGCCGCCGAATTACACCGTCACGATGGTGGCGCCCTATGACGGCTCGCAGGAGGTCACGCAGGGCGTCGGGAGCTTCAAGGTGACGGTGACCAGCGGCGCCGCGCCGAACATCAAGATCGTCACCGCGGTCGGCTTCGTCCCGAACGCGAGCAACCCCGTGGCGATCAAGAAGATCGTCACGCAAGTCACGCGGCTCAAGTGGATCGACCCGGTGTGCGGTCTCTGTGCGGGGGGCGAGCAACCGCCGGGGGATTCCACCACGGTCAAGGTCGGCGGCACCGCCTCGATCAACGCCAGCCAGTCTCCGCAGGGGAAGGTGGCGGGGGGGGCGTACTGCTCAGGCGTGACGCCGGCGGCCGCGGTAGCCAGCACGGGCACGATCGTCACCAACGGAACCCCCAATCTCTACGCTCCGCCCGGCGGGGTCGCTCAGGAGAACAGCGCCACCTTTCCGAGCGGCATGCTCTTGTCGAACACCGACATGGCGACGCTAAAGGCGATGGCGATGGCGCAGGGGACGTACTACAAGGGAGTCCCTCCCTGGAACGGCGGCGTCCCGCCGAAGAACGGTCTCATCTTCGTGGACACCACCGACGGCAGCGTGCTCACGAATTCGACACCCAACGCGAACATCCCTTCGCTCACGATCCACGGTAACGGGAACTGGAACGGGTGGCTCATCGTGGCCGGGAGCGTCGACATCAGCGGTAACATCGACATGTCCGGGCTGATCTACGCTCAGAACGACGCCACCCTGCACGGCTCTGGCACTGGATTCATCACGGGGGCGGTCATCACCACGAATCGGAAGGATACCTCGTCGACGAACATCGATTCCCAGGACACCGGGAATGCTCCG
>DATNOH010000205.1:0-13562 GCA_035601435.1 Gemmatimonadales bacterium
CGGGTGGGATGACCCGGCCAGCTACATGGCGCTGGTGATGCCCCTGCGGCTGGTCGATTAGACGGGCGGAGAGACGGCTAGCCGTCTCCCTACAGGCTATCCGTCTGACTCCGCGTCGTGTCCGCCACAGTGTCCACTGGCATCGGGAGCGGACCGTTCAACGAGTCGACAGGCGCCGTAATCACCGGCGGCACGACCAACACCGTGTCCATCTCTTCCTCCGGCGGGATGTATACGTCCACGCCCCGGTAGCGCGCGAGGATCAGGTTGCGGCGCGTCAGCATCCGGTCCGGACGGAACGTCGGGTTCGAGCTGCGGGGATGCGGCAGCGTGGCCGCGAGCTCGGCCGCCTGCTCGGCGGTGAGATGCGACGCCGGTACCCCGAAGTACGCGCGGCTCGCCGCGTCGACTCCCCAGATGCCCGGCCCCCACTCCGCGACGCTCAGGTACAGCTCCAGAATTCGGTCCTTGGACAGCGCGAGCTCAAGCCGCAGGGCGGTCACCGCTTCTTTCACCTTACGGATCGGGTTGCGCGACGAGGAGAGATACAGATTCTTGGCAAGCTGCTGCGTGATGGTGCTCGCGCCCCGGAGGCGGTCGCGGTGCCGCCATGCGGCGCCGAGGGCGGACCAGAACCCGTGAGCGCCGTCCACGCCGAGCGCGTCGGCGATCTCGGCGGGGTCGATCCCGATGTGCGAGCGGAACCGTGAGTCCTCGGCGATGATGACCATGCGCTGGAGGACGGGCGAGATGTCGTTGAGGGCCGACGGGCGGACGACGGGGCGCGCGGAATCCGCGCCCCCGACCGCCTGTTCGCGCATCATCGCCGTCTCCCGCGGCCAGTGATCGCGCCACCACATCGGGGGCGGCCATACCGCGAGCAGCCACACGAGGACGACCGCCGCCGTCCCTAGCGCCACGCGGCGCAGGTTCCTAGGTTTCGCGTCCGCCATGTCGCTCGATCTCACCACGCTGCGTCGCCGCCTCCAGAAAGCCCTCGGCAAAAAATTTACCGTTGGAGATGTCCTGGGCGAAGGCGGATTCGCCGCCGTGTTCCGCGTCCGGGACCAGGAGCAGGGCCAGGACGTCGCGGTGAAGGTGCTCGACCTGGGACTCACACCCTCGCCCGGCCTCGCCGAGCGGTTCGTGCGCGAGGCGCGCACCAGCGGGCGGCTCGAGCACCCGCATATCGTGCCGATCTACAAGGTCGGGGGCTATAAGAACGAAGTCCTGTATATCGTCATGCGCTGCATCGACGGGGCGTCGCTCCGACAGCTGCTCGAAAGGCATCGGCGCCTCTCGCTGCGCGATGCCGCCCGCATCGCGCGGCAAGTGGCGGACGCGCTCGGCCACGCGCATCTCCAGGGCGTCGTGCATCGCGACGTGAAGCCCGACAACATCCTGGTCGACAGCACGGGCCATGTGCTCGTGACCGACTTCGGGATCGCCAAGGCCGCGCAGGAGGCGTCCGCCAGCCAGCTCACCACCGAAGGCATGGTGGTCGGGACCCCGCATTACATGAGTCCCGAGCAGGCCACGGGAGAAGACGTGGATGCCCGATCGGACATCTATTCGCTCGGGGTCGTGTTGTACCAGATGCTCGCCGGCGTGCCGCCCTTCGACGGCGAGTCGGCTCAATCCATCCTCATGAAGCAGGCCACCGCCACCCCGGTGCCGGTGCGGAACCACCGGAGCGAAATCCCCCCTGCGCTCGCCGAGCTGGTCGATCGCACCCTGGCCAAGGACCCCGCCGAGCGCTTTCAGACCGCCGAGCAGCTGAGCCGGGCTCTGGTCGAGGCCCTCCCGACCGCGGCGCAGGACATCGTGCGGCTGCGCTCTCCCGTCCTGGCGAGGGCGCTGAGCGCGCTCTTGGGCCTCGGTGTCGTAGGGGCCCTCCTCTTCGTAGCGCTCACCGTTCTGTCGCAGCCTCCCCGCGTCTCGGCGCGCGCGCCCATCCCCGAGAGTCTCGCCCAAGCGCTGCGCCGCCAGGGGGCGCTGGCTCCGGGCGACGCAGCCCTCTACGTCTTCTCGCCCCGCGGCGCCGACGATTCGACGCTGTTGCTCGTGGGCCGCCGCAACGTGGCGGTGGTGACGCCAGGTCGCGTGCGCGCCTATCGCCGGGATTCCGTCCAGGTGGGCTATGGGGCGGTGCTGCAGGGCGGGGTCTCGTTTCGCATGGTTCTCACACTGCCGCGGGCCCGCCGCGACACCGTGTTTCGCCATCTGTCGTTCCGCGATGTCTACGAGCTGTCGCGCCGGCTCGGTAAGCTGATCGCCCAGGACTAGCGCGACGAGCGCCGCGCGCTCGTGAACCGTCGCGTGGACACGCCGTACAGGCTGAGGGCGTCGATCCGGCTGGCATCGCCGGGTGTCCTGGCGACCAGGCCGGCCGTGTCTTCCCCGCCGAGCGAGAGGCCGAACGCGAGACCGCTGCGATGCAGCGAGCGGTCCGTGTCGAGGCGCGCCAGCAAACTGATGGGGAGCGACGTCGCCGCCCGGAGGGTGCCGCGCAGAGCGAAGGCGTACCCCACTACCCCATCGGACGTGAGTCGGCTGAGGGCGGAAAGGGCGACCCGTTCCCCGGCGAGCCGCAGCGTGGCGCTCGGGACGTACGTGATGTGCAGGGTTGAATCGCGCACTGCCGGCTGCCCGATGTTCTGGATCACGCCGCCGACGGTCAGGACCCTGGTCCAGTCGTACAGGATGCCCATGTCCCACCCGGTGCTCGAGGTGCCTCCCCGGTACAGCACCGTCGCAAAACCGGCCGCGAGTCCTCCCCGGCCGAACGCGTATCCCAGCCGGTAGGTATGGCCCCGCCCCCCGGATCCGAACAGGTCCCGTTGGTAGCCGAGCGACAATCCGCGAGAGTTGAGTCCGAACGTGAGCTGCCGCAGCTGGCCTTTGCCTCCGGGGTCACCGACGGTGAGGTCGAGATGCACCGACGCTTCCGGGAAGCGGCCGAGCCCAGCGGGGTTGACCCACAGGGCGCGCGCATCGCTGACATCGGTGGGATGGAGGTACAACGCGGCAGTGTTGGGGACGACCTGCGCGAGCGCGCCCGACGCCGACCCGAGCAGCGCGAGCGAGAGTCCGACTCCTTTGAGGTCCGACCGTCCGCCCACTACGGCAGCACCGCGATAGTCGCGCGGGTGACCTGCACGACCGGGACGGCCTGGCCTTGCATGGGTAACTGCACGGTCAGCGTGGTCGAATCTTGCCATGCACCGCCGAGATAGCGCCCGTCGACGGCGATGTAGGCCACGCTGCTGGCTGTCCCCGCCCCTGACAACTCGAACGGCTGCCCAGCGTTCTTGCCACCGCCCGACACGCGATACGTCTGGTTAGCGTCCACGCGCACGCTGCGAGTGCCGAGATGATCCTCCCACCCGACTGCCGTGGCCTGCGTGACCGTGCGGCGCGACACTTCTGAGCCGATCCCCTTTTGGGTGGTCTCGACGGTATCGGTCCACGCAGCGCCTGGCTTTACCCCGCCGATCGGCAGGCGTGGCAGAAAGTCGCGAAAGTTCCCGAGCAGCTGGACCACGGATTGCGCCTGCGCGCTGTCTGACGCCAGCGCCTTCACGAACTCGCCGCGCGGGGCCACGCGCCCCGCGAATACGAGCTTGCGGACCTTGTTGACGTTGTCCACGATCGGGGGCGGCGTTCCCGAATCAGCCACGATCGAGTCGACCACAAACGTGGTCGGATATCCGATGCTATCGGCGGGTCCGGTGATAGCCGCCGCGACAAAGATCCGGGCGCCCACGTCTTGAGACTGGGGTCGATCGCCGAGTGTTTGTTGGATATGAACCTGCCGGTGGACAACGTAGCGCAATGCGCTCGGCCCGTAGCGAACCGCGTCGGGACGGTGCGTGGCGGGTGCCTCGCCCGCGGGGGCAGGCGAGGTGGCGCCCGGAGCAGGGTTGATCGCCGGCGCAGCGATGGACGTCCCGCGACTCCCTGCGGCGCAGGCGGTGAGGAAGGCCGTCCCCGCGAGCAGCAGCCGACGCGTCATAGTGCACTCCCTATGCGGTATTCGGCGCGCGGTCGCCCTTGGTTCGGCCGAAGACAGCCACCATCTCGGTCCCTTCACTGGCGACGCGCAGCAGCTTCCAACCGCGCTTCCGCATGTCGGCGCGCCACCCGATCAGTTTCTCCCATTCCTGCGAGGTCGTCCGGAATACCCGCAGATCCGCGACCTGCTCCCATTGTGCGGGGTAGGGTTTCGACGGTGAGGTCATCGAGCGGTGGGCGGTAGGGCCATAAGCCGAGTTCTGTTTGCCCGCCGAAGCGGGCAGATGGTCATCTCTCTAGGATGGCTGTCGCCAGCCACCTCACGCGGCCTACCCGCAGCTCAGACGACCCGGGCCGGGTCTCGCTGCTTATTTGGCCTTGCTCCGACTGGGGGTTACCGTGCCACGCCTGTTGCCAGGCGCGCGGTGGGCTCTTACCCCACCGTTTCACCCTTACCCTTGGATTAAAGGGCGGTCTGTTTTCTGTGGCCCTTTCCGTCGCCTCACGGCGCCCAGGCGTTACCTGGCAGTCTGCCCTCGGGAGCTCGGACTTTCCTCAGCACGCCACTCCAGCCGGCATGCCGCGACCATCGCACCCTACCGCCACCCGGCAGGAAAAGTACCGGTTCTGGAAGGGTCAGGGCAAGTCTCGCCCCCTCCCCCTAGCGCACGAGCCTTCGCAGCAGGCGGCCCAGGCTGTCCTGCGGCAGGCGCCTTCCGCCGGCGGGCCCGGCGGGATCCTCGGGCGCGAGCCAGAATCCGTCACTTTCGCCGAACACCAGCCGCTTCACTCCCGACCAGTCGCGTGCCCTGAGCGACGGCGCCACGAGGGCGACCGCGTGCACCAGGTTGTAGCCGCGTGCCCGGTGGAGCGCGAGCAGGTCGCGCGTCCACACCTCGGGTGTGAACAGGAGCACCGGCCGGTCCGGAAGCCCGAAGCCGCGGAGCAATCCGAGCGTGAACCAGTCGGAGGGCGGTTGCGCCAGCCGGAACGCGAAGTAGAGATCGCGCCGTTGCTTCAGCACCCGGTCCCGCAGCACGGTGGCCCGGGCGGCGACCTCGTCCTCCAGGGCGCGGTAGTAGCGCGGTAACAGCCCGGCCTCACGCAGCGCCGGGTAGCGGGCCGCGTACGGGAGCGAGTCCCAGCCTCCCCCCGCCGCGCCCCCTCGCATGAGAACCGCCAGCCCGCGCCGCCATGCCGCGTCGCAGAACTCCTGGCCCATCGAGTAGCTACGTGGTCCACCGAGGTCGAGGCCGAGCGCGATGACGAGAGTGCGCTGCTCCGCGGCCAGCCGGCCGAGGGCGCCGTACGCCGACGGCAGCCCCTCCGCCCACAGGAGCGAGTCGAAAGCGCACGGAGCGGCGAGCGCCTCACCGCGGGCGCCCCGAGACGAATCCGCGGCGGCGTGACGCGCGTTGCCATAGTCCAGCAGAGGGATCCAAGCCACACTCGTGGGCTGCAGCCGCTTCACCGCGTCTCCCCAGGCGCGGCGCACGGCGTCGCGCTCCTCCCAGCGCACGTGCAGCGAATCCATGCTCTCGGGGGCGGCGTCGCCGGCCACCAGGTTGAACCCGCCGACATCGAGCAACACGACCAGCGAGTCGAGCGCGGCGCCCGAGCGCATCGCGCGCCGTCCGTCGCGGGTTAAGAACAGCGGCGTCCATAGCACGCGCATGCCCTGCTGCCGGAGCCACTCGGGCGTGTTCGTGGCGCGGGCGAGCTTGGGATCCGGCACGAGCGGCAGCTCGATCGTGTCCACGCCGCCCGGTGGAGTCAGGACCGGGGGCGCGAGCTCGACGGGAACCGGCGCCTGCGCCAGCGAGAGCGGCACGCCGCGCGCCGCGGGCGGGACGTGCGCCCACTCGGCGGGGCGTCGAGTCCAGCGGGCAAGCGCTGCGAGAAAGTCCCGCGTCCGCTCCAGGGCGTCGAGCTGTTGCACCGGAGCGGTCGTGGACCGGAACTGCGGCCCCAGAGCGCCGAGCGCATGGCGGCTGATGACCACCACGAGCCCCTGGCCGATCCGGGCGGCCGCCGCCACGCCGGCGCGCGGCCGGGCCGCGGGCGTACGCGGCGCCCGCACGAACGCGTGCCGCGAGCTGAAAGCGAGCAGCTGGGAAGAGTCGCGGGTGGCGAGGACGTTGTTGCGGTCGAGCGGAAACGGGCTGAACACGGAGCCCAGCGGCTCGTCGCCCAGTGTCCGGGCCTCGGCCCACGGCTGCGGCCGCCCGGTGGTCGTGGGCGCGCGGGTGACGGTGTCTTCGAGGAGCCGGTCGCCGATCGAGATCCCGGTCCCCACGAACTCGAGCCAGCGGTTCGCCGTCCAGCGGTCCAGATACCCCTCGCCGTCCGCATCGTAGCCGAGTACCACCACGCCGCCCCGCAGCACCCACTCGGTGAGCAGCGCGAGATCGCCGGCGGTGAGGGCGTCCGATGGCGCCTCGGGCTCCCGGCCCAAGAGGAATAGCAGGACGTGGTAGCGTGCGAGATCGGAGCGCGCAAGGTGGGGGTAGAAGCGGCGGTACTCGATCGCGTAGCCCTCGTCGCGCCAAGGTTTGACGGTGCCGTTCAGGAGGGCCGGCTCCGACAGCGCGAGGTCGAGGAGCAGCACGCGGCGGGCCTGGGGTTGGCAAGCGGCGAGGAGGAGCAGGGCGGTCAGCCCGGCGAGTGGACGTGCAGACCGTATCATTCCGGCGCCGACTCCGCCACGAGCCTCCCGAAACGCGCATTGGATCTGATCGCGTCGAACTCCGGCGCCCGGAGGTAGAACCACAGCCGCGCGCCGCGGGGGCGAACCCGCTCGAGCAGCTCGAGCGCCCGATCCGACTCGCCCAGGGCCACGAGCGCGCGTCCGACCCACGCGGCGTCGGTGATCGTGGGATGACCCACGGAGCGGATCTCGCGCTCCAACCGCTCGATCCGAGTTCGCGCGGCGGGCGTGTCGGCAGCCTGCAGCTCCACGAGCGCCCGGATCGCCTCGCCGGGCACCCGGAATCCGGCCCGCAGGCGCGCCGCCGTCTCGGCGTCGGCACGCGCCTCGGCGCGGTTGCCGAGCCGGAACTCGGCGAGGGCCCGGAGCACGTACGCGTAGTCGGCGCCGGGGTCGATGGCCAGGGCGCTGTCCGCCCAGCGACGGGCCTCGGGGTAGCGGGTCTGCCGTGCAGCGACCCGCCCGAGGTTGAACAACGTGATCGGACGTTCTGGCTCGAGCGCGAGCGCCCGGCGATACATCTCGGCGGCGGCCGAGTCGCGGCCCAGCCAGAGCAGTGCCATCCCGTATTGGTGGTGCGCCTCCGCGTTGCGCGGATCGAGCGCGATGGCGCGCAGCAGCGCCTCACTCACACCCGCGAACGTGCGTGGATTCCGGAAGCTGAGGAGGAAGCCGCGGGCCATCCACGCGTCCGCGGCGGCCGAGTCCTGCTGCAGGGCGCGATCCGCCGCGTCGAACCCGCGAGACAGCACGGCCTCCGGCGACAGGCCGGGATACTCCCACCCCCAGTCGAGGAACAGCCCGTACCCGACCGCGACCCGGGCAAGGGCGGGGGTGAGGCCCGAATCGAGCCTTAGGGCGCTCTCGTACTGGTCGATCGCGCGACGCACGGCGCGCGGAGTCCGCTGCGCGAGCTCGTAGTTAGCGCGCAGGAAGCGATCGTAGGCTGCAGGATCGCGCGGCCGGCGGCTCGCCAACGCCGTCCGTTCGACGGGACGGAGCGCGCCCGTGATGGTGGTCGCCACGGCGCGTGCGACGGCTTCCGGAATCGCCTGCAGCGCTGTGTCGCGGCCTTGGTATTGACCTCCCCAGACGTGCATGCCGTCCGACGCCCGCAGCAGCTCGACCGTGACGGCCGGGCTCTGGCCCCGACGGGGCCGCCCGACGCTGCCGCTGACGAGATATGCGACGCCGAGGACACGTCCCAACGTGGCCGGATCATCCGCCGTCCCGCGAAAGCGGCGAACGGTGTTGCGGGACTTCACGCCGAGTCGCTCGACTCGGCCGAGGCTCGTGATGATCGCCTCTGTGAGCCCGTCGGCGAGGTAGGCGGTCGCGGTGTCCGGGGTCTCGAAGTACAGGACGGCGACGCTCGCCGGTGGCGGCGCTTGCTCCGGCGCCACGGCCACGCCGCGCGCGCAGCGAAACCCCGTGTGGGCGAGCCACGCCCGCCGGTCCGGGAGGACGGCGCGATATGCGGCGGTCGCATTGGCAGCCGGCGTGTCGAAGGCTCCTCCCTTGATGACGTGACCGGCCTGGCCCCGCGCGTCGGCGGCGGTGGTCGCGGTCCACTCCCACGCGTTTCCGATCAGGTCCACGGCGCCGATCCACGATCTCCCGAGGCCACCGGCACCGGCGGGCGTGAATCCGTCGTGCAGCGAGTCGGCGTTGGCTCTGCCGGGCTCCCAGCGGTCCCCCCAGGGATAGCGGAGGCCCCGCGGGCCGCGGGCGGCGGCCTCCCATTCGTCTTCGGTCGGCAGGCGGCCACCGCGCTGCCGCCAGGCGCAATAGGCAACGGCCTCCGACCACAGTACGCCGGTCGCCGGCCATTGATCGGGCGGCCGCGGGGTCCAGGGTGAGCGGCCTCGTGTGGCGTCCAGGTATCGCCGGTACGCGGCCACGCCCACTTCCGCGGAATCTATGAAATACGCGTCGAGCTGGACCGCGGTCGAGTCGCGCCAGGGGGCACCCCCGCCCCCCACCGGATACAGCCCCGCCGGGACGAGCACCATGCCGGGCGGCGAGTGGACCCGCCAGCCGCGCCACACGACCCACCCGAGGATGACTGCCCCGCACACGGTTGCGATCCACACGGCCTGGCGTGAGGACACGCGGCGCTGGGAGGGCGGGGTCGCGAGCGCGTCCACGAACGCCCGAGCGGTGCGGTGTCGGTCCGCGGGCGACTTGGCGAGCCCGCGCGCGAGCGCCTGCTCGAGATGCAGCGGCAGCCCGGGGCGCACGGTGCGGATTGGTCGAAGCGGATCGTTGACCACCCGTGCCGCGATCGCTTGCGCACTGGGTCCGGTAAACGGCGGCTCGCCGGCGAGCATTTCGTACAGCACCGCCGCCAGTGAGTACACGTCGCTGCGCGGGTCGATGCGCGTGTCGCCGCTCGCCTGCTCCGGGCTCATGTACTCCGCGGTGCCCACCGCGATGCCAGCACCGGTCCGAGCCGATCCCTCCGAGCCGGCCCGCTCCTCCATCAGCTTCGCGATCCCGAAATCGCTCACCAGGGCATGGCCGCGGGATAAGAGAATGTTCTCCGGCTTGACATCGCGGTGAATGACGCCGTTCTCATGCGCGTACTGGAGTGCGTCCCCGACCTCGCCCGCGATGCGGACCGCGTCGTCGACCGGCAGGGGTCCCTGACGGCTGAGGCGCTGCCGCAGCGATTCGCCGTCCACATACTCCATCACGTAGAACAGCAGGCCGTCGGCTTCGTCCGCTTCGAACAGGGGGACGATGTGAGGATGAGACAGTTGGGCGGCGAGCAGGACTTCTCGCTGGAAGCGGTCACTCCCGAGGTAGGCGCGGGTGGCGGGTGCCAGCAGCTTGATCGCCACCTGGCGTCCGAGCTTCACATCGGTGCCGAGGTACACGGTCGCCATGCCGCCCCGGCCCAGCTCGCGCACCAAGGTGTAGCGGCCCGCGAGAGCGCGGGCCAGGCGGTCGAACAGCGGATCGGCCACTATCACGGGGCGTGCGCTACGCTATTCCTTGGTGCAACAGGCGCCGCGACCGCAGGCACCCCACTGACTCCCGCGCCACCGTGCGATCGACTGGCGCCACTCATAGCCTGGGTGCGTCGTGTAGGTCGTCTTGTGGGGGAGGGTATCGGCCACACGCGTCTTGAGGCTGTCGGAGACCAGGAGCGAGCGCCACTGGCCTCCTTTCTTGTCGACCCACCAATAGGTCCACCAGGGGCCATAGCCGAACGGAGCGTACACCGCGTGGCTCCGGATTCTCGCGATGATACGTCCCTCGGCCACTTCCTTCTCGTCGAGCGCCCAGGCCCCCTTCTCAGGTTGGATGATGGCCCAATCGCCACTGCCGATCAGGCCTGTGGCGAAATCCACGCGCTGGGAATCTGCGGCTCCGTAGACGCTGTCGTAGACTAGACTCCGTCCGTATTTCACGATGCTGTCGACTGCGACGATGTCCACATTGACCGGAGTGAACTGGGTCGGCCTCGGGGTCTCGTAGTGGTAGTGACAGCCCGCCAAAACGAGCGCGAGAACACCCGAGGTGATCGTCCAGGACCATCGCTTGCCGCTCGGCATACGACCTCCTTGTCAGCGATCGCCTCACTTCACCATTTCTACAATGTGCTTCATCCGCTTTACCACAGGTTGCAACGCCGGCTCGGACCCCGACCAGAGGGTCACGACCGCGCTCGCCCAGCGTCGGGCGGTCAGTGCGTCGCCGTGCGTCCCTGCGAGGTCCGCACGCAGCGCCATCATGCGTATCAACCCCCCCGCAAGCGGGAGATAGCGTAGGAGATGGCTATGGAGCTTCGCGAGGTTGTTGAGTGGGGCGTCAAGCGTGCGCTCCGCGGCCGCCGTATCTCCGATAGCAAGCAGCAAGCGGGCATCGAGGTACACGCCATCTGGCGGGGAGTCATCGCGTGAAAGCAGTCCGCCACGGTGCTGGAGCTCCGTCGCGGTGGCGGCTCGCGCGGAGGCCGTGTCCCCCCGGGCTAACGCCCACTGCAGTGTCATTGACCGTGACGGCCCCGGTGGTGTGGAGCGGTGCGCGGCGCGGGCCCCCATGACGTCGAACATCAACTGGGCCGGCACGTCGAGGAGCGCACTCCGCACCGCCGGCCGGGACGCGGCGGGCAGGCCTGCAGTGGTGCGCTCGACCCGCTGCTCCAGGGCCGCGACGCTCTCGGCGGGTGCTCCGGCGGAGGCGTAAGCGAGAAGCTCGAGGCCAACACGTAGAGCCGCAATTGGTATGGTTACCGACTGATTGTCGGCGCTTCCCGGATATTCCGTTTCAGGGTCCTCCGGGGCTACGAGGCGGGCGGCGAGGGCCGGTCGCCCCAACAGGACGGCCGCACCGGCAGCACCCGCGATCCCCAATGGCGCGGCACGGAGTAGCGAGTCCCCGAGCCGACGCGCTCCCTCGAATTCGCCACCCTTCACCAGCAGTCGGATGGCCGTCACGGCATCGCTGACGCGCTCTTCCGGCCGGCGCTCCAGCCGTTGCGCCGTCCGGATCTCGGTGAGTGCCGAGCGGCCTGACTCGGCCGCAGGCGTGATATCGCCGTTCACCTCGAGCGCGTAGGCGAGCGCGCGGTGAGCGCGAGGGTCGCGTGGAAACGCGCCCGCCCAGGCTGCGGTGACTTCAATGAGGATGGCACGATTGCGCCCGACCGCTGCCAGGTGCGGCGGCGTGCCGGGGCTCAGTGTGTCAGCCTCCGCCGCCGGCACGGGGTGAAAGGCGAGCGTGTCTCCCTCGATCACGGGGAAAGCGTAGAACGATTCGCCATCGCTTCGACCCGCGCGCCACCAATAGATCTCGGCCTGCAAGATGCGGGTCAGCCGCTCGGCGGCCCGCCTCCCGAAGATGAAGTTGAACGACGGAGCGAGCAGCAACGCGCGACGATATGCCACGACGGCAGTTTGCCAGCTGCCACGGAATATGAATCGCGCCGTGTCTTGCGGATCGCGTCCCACGTCGGGATCGCCGGCGTTGCATTCGGCGAGTCCGAACCATCCCGAGAAACTCGTCGAGTCTCGCTCCAGGATTTCGCGATACTGCCGGCACGCGTCCGGCCGGCGCTGCTCGAACATGGCCTGTTGAGCCAGCAGCAGGGCGCCGTCCGCGCCTCCGAGTCTGCCCAGTAGTTCCGCCGCTCGACGCGCGATCACGCTCCGATCGCGCACCGCGTCGGCGGTCGAATCCGCCGCCCAGAGCAGCGCCTGCCCGAGTCCGAGGTAGGCACGCGCGAAGGCCGAGTCGGCGGCGATGGCTGCCCGGAACTCGCGAGCGGCGCGCTCCAGGTCCCACTCCCGAATCGCACGTTCGCCCAGCGCGTGGGCCCGCAGGGCGCGGAGGGAGTGGGTCTGCTCCGCGCCGGCACCCTGTGCCGTGCCCCGGTCCGCGCCCAGCAGCGAATCGGCCAGCGCGTTGAACGCCGCCCCGATCGCGCCGGTCGTCGCTACGCGCGTTGTGATCTCGCGCACCGGCGTACCACCGCGTGCGACGTCGTACAGGGCCGCCGTCAGCCGCAGCGTATCGCCGAAACTCCACAGCTGCCCCATCACCAGCCTTCCGGCGCCGAGCCGGCGAGCGATGGCGAGCGCGGTGTCGAACGGGATGCGGAACGGGAGCCGCTCGCGA
The DNA here is from genome assembly GCA_035601435.1 of Gemmatimonadales bacterium. Lineage (GTDB taxonomy): Bacteria > Gemmatimonadota > Gemmatimonadetes > Gemmatimonadales > GWC2-71-9 > AG41. The sequence goes on from DATNOH010000205.1 coordinate 12,347, forward strand.
CGGCGCGACAGCGCATCGTACAGGCGGGTCTTGTCGGCGAGGTGGACTTCGGCCCAGCGGGCGAAGGCTTCGGCGAGCAGCTCGGCACAGTCGGCGCCGTCGAGCGTCGTCTGGCGACTCCCCTCGCGATGCTCGAAGGGGAGGATCGCGTAGCGGGCGGTGTCGAGCGTCGCGCGTGTCCCGCACGGCGGCGGGGACCCGTCGGGGCATTGCCCGGACAGGACGGTGGGGAGACCGACGAGCAACCCGAGGACGGCCGCGCCGACCCATGCGCGCGTCCTCAAGCAGCCCCCGCGCTGAACGGCAGCAGCGCCGCCCGCATCTCCGCGGCGCGTTGCCACCGCTCCGCACGCGACTTCGCCAGCGCCCGTGCCACCACAGCGGCGAGCTCCTTGGGCACGTCGCGCCGCAGGCCGTGCAGGTCGGGCGGCGCGTGGTGCTGATGCATGTCGAGCACCGCCGCTGCACTGGGCGAGGAGAACGGTGGCCGACCCGCGATGGATTCGAACAGGACCACGCCGAGGGAATAGAGGTCCGTGCGGCCGTCTACATCGGGCGCGCCCTGCGCCTGCTCCGGACTCATGTATTCCTCGGTACCGACGACGAACCCGCTCCGCGTCACGCGGTCGTCGCCCGAGCTCGCGATCGCGCGAGCGATACCCAAGTCGAAGAGGATCGCGCCCTGCGGCGGGGGTGCGAGCACAATGTTGTCCGGCTTGATGTCACGGTGCGCAATCCCGTGCGCGTGGGCGTGCTCCAGTGCCTCGAGGACGTCCGAGGCGATCGCGACCGCGCGCGGGACCGGGAGGCGGGCCTCGCGCTGCAACGTCTGGCGGAGCGTGTCCCCCGGCAGGTACGGCATCACGTACCAGAGGAGATAGTCCGCTTCACCGCTGTCCATCATCCGGGCGATGTGCGGGTGATTGAGCTGAGACGCGTAGCGGATTTCGCGCAGGAAGCGGTCGGCGGCCACCGAGACGGCCAACTCGGGGTGCAGCACTTTGATGGCGACATGGGCGCCGCTTGCGTCCTTGGCCGCGAAAATGGACGCGTTCCCGCCTCGACCCACCGCACTGAGCACGGTGTAACGGTCGCCCAGGGCCTTGCGGACCCGCTCAATCAGGTCGCGTGCCGCCATAGCGTGCCGTCCCCTCGGCGATCGCCGGGCGGGACGGAGCTAACAATAGGCCCCTGCCCCGGGCGCGCTAGGTTGCCC
>DATNOH010000206.1:0-6015 GCA_035601435.1 Gemmatimonadales bacterium
GACGTCGCCGAACGGCTCGGTGGATTCGGGTTCGTGGACGACGTGCGCTTCGGACGCGACTGGGTGGAGAAGCTGGACCGGCTGCGGCAGATCGCCGCGGCGGTAGGGCTCGTGGTCGGGGCGGCGTTCGCGGTGGTGGCCATCATCATCATCGGCACCACGATCCGCATGGCCGTGCTGCAGCGCGGGCGCGAGATCGCCATCATGCGGCTGGTGGGCGCCACCAACGGCTTCATCCGCCGCCCGTTCCTGCTGCAAGGGGCGATCAAGGGGATGCTGGGCGGGCTGGTCGCGGTCGGGTTGTCCTACGGTGCGTACACCCTCATCAACCGCTGGCTCATCCAGGCGGCATTCTTCTCGAACCTGCAGGCCCTCGCCATCGTGGGATTCGGTACGCTGATTGGGCTGTTCGGCAGTGCCGCATCCGTCGGCAGACACTTGCGAAGAGTATGAGGCGTAGCACAAAGACGTCACGCAGAGACGTCACGCAGAAACGTAGATACGCCCACGTCTTCGCGGGACGGTTTTGCGTGACGATTTTGTGCTACGCCTTTTGTGCTACATCTCTCGCCTCTCAGCGTCCCCAGCCCTTCGACCAGCAACTGCGTGACAACCAACAGCGCCTGGAGAGCATCCGCCGCGAGCGCTCGGACGTCGAGCAGGAGCTCGAGCGGCTGCGCACGCAGGTGCACTCGCTCTCCGACGAGCTCGCGAACATCGAGCGGCAGAAAGAGACGACCAACCGGATCGTGAACGAGCTGGACCGGCAGATTTACGCGTTGTCGGATCAGATCGACCGGACGACGGTCGACTTGCTGCTCGCCCAGAACGCCCTCGCCGAGAAACGCGCGGTGCTCGAGCGGCGGCTGGTGGACATCTCGAAGCGTGGGGCCCTGTATGGGTACCAGGTGCTGCTCGCGGCGGAGACCTTCGGCGACCTGCTGTCGCGCTATAAGTACCTGTATCTCGTGAGCCAGCAGGATCGCTTGCTGGACAATGACATGGCCAAACTGCAGCGCCGCATCGCCGGCGAGCGAAAGACGCTGGTGAATGCCCGCGACGCGCTGGGACGCCGCAAAGACGAGCGTACGGAGGAGCTCGACCGCTATGTGTCACTCGAGCGCGAGCGGCAGGCCTCGCTGCGCGAGACGCGGCGCAGTGCGCGCGAGGCACAGCAACGCCTGTCGGAGCTCGAGCGCGACGAGAAGAGCCTGAACGACCGTGTCGTCGCCCTCGAGCGTGCCCGCCGCGAGGCGGAAGCCCGCGGCGCCGCCACCGCGGCCGCCGCGATCACCACGGCAGACCTGGGCCAGCTCGACTGGCCCGTGCAGGGTCGCATCGTCTACCAGTTCGGCACCGCCACCGGCCCCAACAACACGCGCATCCCGTGGCACGGCATCGGCATCGCGGCGCCGGCCGGGACGCCCGTCCGCGCCATCGCCGGCGGCACGGTGAGTCTCGCGGGACCGCTCGGCACCTACCTCACCTCGGTGCTGGTCGATCACGGCGGCGGCTACTACAGCTTCTATGGCTCCCTGAACGACGCGACGGTGATCCACGGAGAGCGGGTCACCAAAGGGCAGATCCTCGGTCACGTGGGAGGAGGGTCGAGCGATCAGGGACCCCACCTGCACTTCGAGATCCGCGGCCAGGGCGGGATCGCCCTGGACCCCGTCAACTGGCTGAAGACGCGCCGCTGACGCCGATCCGGTCCGGCTCGCCCTTTTTCCCCCGCTCCAGGGCCGCCTCGACCTGTGCGAACAGATCTTCGGGCCGCAACACCTCCGCATGCGGAAACGCGACGACCCCCGCCGTGAGGCTCGGCCCCTGACCGCGCGGGAGGTCGGGGAAGGTATGGCGGGCCAGCACCTGACGCAGCCGCTCCACGAAGTGCCGGCCACCCTGCGTGTCGGTCTCCGGGAGCACCAAGGCGAACTCGTCGCCTCCGTAGCGCGCTACGAAGTCCGGCGCGCGGATCTCGCGCTGCAGCATGGCGCCGATCTCGGCGAGCACGCGGTCGCCCGCCTGCTGGCCCAGCCGCTCGTTGATTTCCCGCAGCCGATCCACGTCGATCACCACCAGGGCGAACCGCAGGGAATAGCGCCGCGCGCGCTCGAACTCGTCGCGCAGGCGACGGTCCAGCGCGTCCAGGCTGGCACAGCCGGTGAGCACGTCGGTCACGCCGGCGCTGATCTGCCGTCGATAAATCGCCGCCCGGCGCTCCTCGTTCTCGAGCACGCGGGCCGCGGCCTGGGCGATGGTATTGGCGAACGCGACGTCCTGGGGGCGGAGCTGAGGGTCGCCCTGCACGGTGCGCAGGAAGAACACCCCGGCGGCACGGCCCTGGACGAACACGGGCAGCGCCACCGCCGACTGCACGTTCACCGCGATGCGCTGCTGGGACCAGCGGCGGCGGATCACTTCGAAGAGCGGGTGCTCGTGCACGTCCGGAATGAGCACCGGCCGCTCGGTGCGGATCGCTTCCTGAATCTCCGGGTAGCGCTCGAGCTCGACCCGGAGGTCGCGGATCGCAGGGTTCTCGTACACCGCGACTACCCGTCCCTTGTCTTCTCCCGGAGCCGTCAACACGAACGAGCAGTGGGTGAGTCCGAAGGCATGCCCCACCCGACGGACCAGAGTCTGGAAGATCTCCTCGGCGCGCAGGGTCGCGGAGACTTCCTGGAAGATGTCGAACAGCAGATCGCGGGTCCGCAGCGCGTCCTGGGCCTCGCTCAGATCGCCACGCAGACGCAGATCGCCGTCGATGCGGGCCCGCAGCTCGCCGAAGTGCACCGGGCTCGCCATGGCATCCTGCGCTCCCGCCTGGAGCGCCTCAGCCACAGCCTCGGCCCCGCCGTCCGCCAGCAGGACGATGACCGGGGCACCCGCGAAACGCGCGGTCGTCGCCAGATCGTGCACCACTTCCGCGAGCCCTGCCTGCTTGGCGGCGATGCTGAGGATGAGAAGGTCGGCCGGTTGCGGCTCGGGCCGATCGGGTGCGGGCGGTGGGTAGGCGGCCTCGGTGACCTGGAAGCCGCCGCGCACGAGAAACCGCTCGAGCCCGTCCGGGCGCGCCGCGGCGTCGCCGACGAGGAGGATTCGGTGTTTCGGTTGCTCCGGCAACGATCCTTACCGCAGGATGGAGCGTGTCAAGGTATAGTTCACGCTATGGGACGGCAACCGCGGAGCGCGGTGAGTGCGTCCGGCGCCTGAGACGCGCCGCCAGCGGCGCCGCATGGTCGCGCGACAGCTCGCCGGACGCGGCATTCGCGACTGTCGCGTGCTCGCCGCCATGGCGTGGGTACCGCGTGAGTGGTTCCTCCCCCCGCACCTCGCCGGCTCCGCCTACGAAGACGCCCCCTTGCCGATCGGGAGCGGGCAGACGATCTCCCAGCCCCTGATCGTGGCGTTGATGACCGAAGCGCTCGCGCCGCGGCGCCGGGACACCGTGCTCGAGATCGGTACCGGATCCGGTTACCAGACCGCCATCTTGGCGCGCCGCGCGCGCCGGGTGTACACCGTCGAGCGCCTGCCCGACCTGCTCGTCGAGGCAGAGGACCGCTTCCGGCGCCTCGGCCTGACGAACATCGAGACGCGGCTGGGCGACGGCGCGTCCGGCTGGCCCGAACGCGCGCCGTTCCAAGGCATCATGGTAACCGCCGCCGCGCCCAGCGTCCCGGCGCCGCTCACCGAGCAGCTCGCCCCCGGAGGCCGTCTCGTGATCCCGATCGGTGACCTCGCGTCTCAAGAGCTGGTCATTCTAGAGCGCGGCCCCGCTGGCCTCGTGGAGCGCCGCGCCGGCGGCGTTCGCTTCGTGCCTCTCATTTCCCGGCTGGCGTTTACGGAGGAGCCCTGGAGATGAAAATGAAGCGCGCGCTCCAGGACCTGCTCGGGGCTCACGTGTCGACCCAGGGCGGGGCCGCGGAGGCGCCCGCGCGGGGTGTCGCGATCGGAGCCACGGCGATCCAGGTCTTCACCAAGACGCCCAACCAATGGCGCGAGCCAACGGTCCGGGAGGCGGACGCCGCAGCCTTCCGCTCGGCCCTCGCCGCGAGCGGGATCCGTGCAGTGGTCTCGCACGACAGCTACTTGATCAATCTCGCGACGCCGGACGAGGCGTTGCGCGCGAAGAGCGTTCGGGCGTTCACGGGCGAGCTGGAGCGTTGCCGGGCCCTCGGGATCCCGTGGGTCGTGTCGCATCCCGGCAACTACATCGACGATCGGGCCGACGGCCTGACACGCAACGCGCGCGCCTACGCCGAGTGCCTGGCGGCAGTCCCGGAGGTCGGCCTGCTGATCGAAGGGACGGCGGGCGCGGGCACCGCGCTCGGGAGCACGTTCGAGGAGCTGCGGGCGCTCCGCGACGCGCTTCCAGACGGGGTGCGGACCCGGGTGGGATTTTGCCTGGACACGGCACACCTGCATGCCGCCGGGTACGATGTGGCCAAGGCGCTGGAGGACGTGTGGGAGCAGTTCGATCGGGAGGTCGGGCTCAAACATCTCAAGTGCTTGCATCTCAACGACTCCAAGGGCGCGCCCGGGTCGCATCTCGATCGCCATCAGTGGATCGGCGAAGGGACGATCGGACCGGAGCCGTTCCGGCGCATCATGCGGGACCCGCGCCTCGCGCCGGTGATTAAGATTATCGAGACGCCGAAGGGCGGTGACCCCCTCCGCCACGACCGGCGCATGCTCCGGCGGCTACGCGCGTACGCGCGCGGTGGTCGCCCCAACGGTCGCACCGCGCAACCCGTAGGCAAGGCGTGATCGCACTGACGACGACCTCGAACCGCTGGACTCGCCGGCTGGCCGCGCTATTGCTCGTGCTGCAGGCGCTCGCCGGAGGTGTGGTCCCGCTGGCGCACGCGTCGGAGCGGCTGACGGCGCCGGCGCACATCGAGGCGCAGCACGGTGCGGGCTGTCTCGCGCTGCACGACAGCTTGCGTTGCGGCCTGTGTCATTACGCCCGCTCGCATGGGACGTCGCAGGAGATCCGCACCCAGGCGCACGTGGCCGTGACCCTCGAACGACGTCCGAGTGAGTGCGACTCGGGCGCGGTGCGCCGCCTGGACCATCGCCTCGCCTCACCCCGAGCTCCCCCCGCTTCTCGTTCCTAGCTCCATGGCGGCCGGCTGTGCCGGTCCGCCGCCCGCGCGTACCTGCCCCTTGCAGGACGCCTGCTTGGAACAACGGAACGGGAGATTTTCTAGCATGACGCGACATCGCTATGCCGTCGTCGCCGCGCTCGCCGCCGGGCTCGCGTTGGCCGCTCCGGCGTTCGCCCAGCAGCCGGCGGAGCAGCGTCGGGTGGACTCGCTCGCGGCGGAGGTGCGGGCGCTCAAGGCCCGACTCGACAGCCTGCGCGCGCAGGTTGGGGGGGCGCGCGGCGGCGCGGCGCCCGCCAAGCGGGATACGACGGCGACGGACGAGCTGGCGGCGCTGCGCGCCGCCGCCGCGGCCGCGGCTGGCACCGACACCACAAAGATGAAAGCCGACACGGCGCAGCGGACCCAGTTCATCGGGCGAGAGCGGAACCAAGCTCAGCTGAATCCAGAAATCAGTGCGACCGGCGACGTGCGGGCCTACGGCACCACCACAGGAGTCCAGCGAGACAACTTCGACGCACGAGAGTTCGAGGTGGGATTTCAGTCGGCGCTCGACCCCTACTCCAACACGAAGATCTTCGTGAGCCTCGAGAACGGCTCGGTGAGCGTCGAAGAAGGCTACGCGTACTGGACGGGCTTGCCGGGGCACATCCGCTTCGACATCGGCAAGTTCCGCCAGCAGTTCGGCGAGTTGAATCGCTGGCACCTGCACGCGGTGCCGGAGACCGAGTACCCGCTCGCACTCCGCACATATCTCGGAGGAGACGGCCTCGCGGGAACGGGTATCTCACTCTATCGCGCCTTCGGAGGACTGGGCACGCACGAGCTCACGGCCCAGGTCACGCGGAGCGAGAGCGATGCGGAGCTGTTCGGGGGCGGCGCGCGACCGACCTACTTGGTCCACCTCCTC
>DATNOH010000207.1:0-3710 GCA_035601435.1 Gemmatimonadales bacterium
GGCCGACGTCAGCTTCGAGGTCACGAGAGGGTTCGTGGAGCGGGTGCGCGAGCGCGCCGTCGGGGCGATCGTCGTGAAGGCGGTGAACCCCGGTCAGCAAGTCGTGAAGCTCGTGCACGACGAGATCGCCGCGCTCTTGGGAGGCGCGAAGCAGGGACTCGACTTCGCGTCCGTCGGGCCCACCGTCATCCTGCTGGTCGGGCTGCAGGGCTCGGGAAAGACCACCACGGCCGCCAAGCTGGCGCGGCGGTTGAAGCTCGAACAGAAGGCGCCCGGACTGGTGGCGGCGGACCTTGCGCGTCCCGCGGCCCGCGAGCAGCTGGAGCAGCTCGGCGCGCAGGTGGGCGTCCCTGTCTTCCCAGGGGAGCGGGGAGCAGGGAGCGGTACCGTCGTCGAATTGGTCCAGCAGGCGGTGCGCGAGGCGGAAAAGGCGCGCTGCCGCACGGTGATCGTCGATACCGCCGGCCGGCTGCAGATCGACGCGGCGCTGATGGACGAGTTGAAGGCGCTGCGCGCGGCGACCAGCGCGCGCGAAGTGCTGCTCGTGGTGGACGGAATGACGGGACAGGACGCGGTGCGGATCACGCGCGGCTTTCAAGACGGCGTGGGACTGACGGGCGCGATCCTGACCAAGCTCGACGGCGATGCGCGGGGCGGGGCGGCGCTCTCGATTCACGGCGTGACCGGCGTGCCGATCAAATACATCGGCACCGGGGAAAACGTAGGGGCGCAGCATGCCGCGCCCCAACTCGAGCCCTTCGACCCGGTACGCATGGCGGGCCGGATCCTCGGCCAGGGCGACGTGGTGGCGCTGGTCGAGAAGGCCGCCGCCACCATGGATGCGGAGGCAACGCAGCGCCTCGAGCGCAAGGCGCGCTCGAAACAGGGGATGGACCTCGCGGACTTCCTCGTCGCGCTGAAGCAGATGCAGGCGATGGGACCGATCAAGCAGGTGCTCGGCCTCTTGCCGGGGGTGAACGCGCAGGCGCTCAAGGCGGTGAACGCCGACGACAAGCGCCTGAAGCACGTCGAGGCGATCGTGTTGTCGATGACGCCCGGCGAGCGGGCCGATCCGTCGGTCCTCACGGGGTCGCGGCGGCTGCGGATCGCGAAGGGGGCGGGGCGCACCGTACAGGAAGTGAACCGGCTGCTGGAGCAGTTTCAGCAGATGCGGAAGCTTTTGAAAAGGACGTAGGCACGCTATGGCAACTCGCATTCGACTTCGGCGCGTGGGTCGGAAGGGGCAGAGCTACTTCCGGATCATCGTCGCGGACTCGCGTTCTCCCCGCGACGGGCGCTTCGTCGTGACCTTGGGCCACTACAATCCGCGTACTAATCCGGCCGACATCCAGGTCGATGCGGAGCAGGCGCGCGCCTGGCTCGACAAGGGAGCGCTCCCGACCGACACGGTCCGCTCGCTGTTGAAGAAGGCGGGAGTGCTGGGCAAACGACCCGCTTAGTCGGGCGCGTGCGCAAGCCGCACGGGCAGCAGGGGGAGGTCGCGGTGTTCCCCCTCGTGGAAAATCCCGGTGCGGTGTTCACGCCCAAGGCCCGGCTGCTGGTCGTGAACGAGGAGCGGCAGGTCGTGGCGGGACCGCTGATCGTGGCGCGGCGGCGCGCCTACCACCGCGAGTGGCTGCTGTCGTTCGTCGGCGTGAGGTCGCGCGCCGTGGTGGAGCCGTGGCGAGACCATTTCGTCGCCGTGGAAGAGGCCGATGCTGACGATTAACGTCGTGACGCTCTTTCCGGAGATGTTCGAAGGGCCGCTGCGGGTGAGCATTCCGGGGCGGGCCGCCGAGCAGGGGCTGGTGCGGTACCGCGTGGTGCAGCTGCGCGAGTACACGCACGACCGGCACAAGACGGTGGACGACTCCCCCTACGGCGGCGGCGCGGGGATGGTACTCAAACCGGAGCCGTTTTTCGAGGCGGTGGAGGACCTGCGGCCGGGGGGGGGGCCGCCCATCGTGCTGTTGTCGGCGCGCGGCCGACCCTTCACACACCGCGACGCCGTGCGGTTCGCGGTGGGCCAGCAGCTGACGCTGTTGTGTGGGCACTACAAAGACGTGGATCAGCGGGTGGCGGACGGGCTGGGGGCGGAGGAGCTGTCGGTCGGGGACTTCGTGCTGTCGGGTGGCGAGCCGGCGGCGCTGTGTGTCGTGGATGCGGTGGTGCGGCTGCTCCCGGGAGCGCTGGGGGATCATGAGTCGGCGGCGACGGATTCGCACTACGACGGGCTGTTGTCGCCGCCGAGCTATACCCGACCGCCGCGCTATCGCGGAATGGATGTGCCGGCGGTATTGTTGAGCGGAGACCACGCGCAAATCGCGCGGTGGCGTGAGGCCGAAGCGGAGCGGTTGACCCGCGAGCGGCGGCCCGATCTCTGGACCAAGCGGGACGACCAAGCGGACGGATAGAGGGATACAGTTATGCATAGACTACGGGCGATTGAGCGCGAGGGTCTCAAGACCAACATCCCCGTGTTCAACCCGGGCGACACCGTCCGTGTGATGGTGCGGGTACGCGAGGGCGACAAGGAGCGGCTGCAGGCGTTCGAGGGAATCTGCATCGGCCGCCGCGGTGCCGGGATCAATGCGACGTTCACGGTTCGCAAAATCTCGGCGGGCGTGGGCGTCGAGCGCATCTTCCCCCTGCACGCGCCGTCCATCGCGGAGATCGAGCTGGTGCGCAAGGGTCGCGTGCGACGCGCCAAGCTCTACTTCCTGCGTCGGCTCGCCGGCAAAGCGGCGCGGATCCGGGAGAAGCGGGGCATCACGGTCCCGGAGACGGCGGAGAAGCAAGAGGCGTGAGAGGCCCCCGCCCCACGCTCGAGCGCGAGATCGCGTTCTGGAGAGCGGGGGGCGGAGTCGTCGCCGGTGTCGACGAAGCTGGCCGCGGTCCCCTGGCTGGTCCGGTGGTGGCCGCGGCCGTCGTGTTTCCTCCTCATTGCAAGTTCATCCGCGGCCTGCGCGACTCGAAGCTCCTGCCGCCCGCGAAGCGCGGCCGGCTCGCCCTGGTGGTGCGGGCCCGCGCGCTGGCGATCGGCGTCGGCGCCGCGAGCGTGCGTGAAATCGACCGCCTCAACATCCGCCGGGCGAGCATTCTCGCGATGGAGCGCGCGCTGGCGCGACTCGGCCTGACGCCCGATCTCGTGCTGGTGGACGGCCTGCCCTGTCCCGAGCTCGGCCGCAGTCACGAAGCCATCGTGGACGGCGACGCGCACTGCCACTCGATCGCCGCCGCGTCGGTGATCGCGAAAACCGTGCGCGACCGCCTCATGGAGCTGCTGGCGACCCGCCACCCCTCCTACGCCTGGGCGAACAACAAGGGCTACGGCACCCCCGACCACCTGGCCGCACTCGCGGCCCTCGGCTTCACGGCTCATCACCGCAAGAGTTTCGCGCCGGTCGTCCAGCTCGAGCTCATGGCTTCGCCCGCTTCAATCCCTTCCTGAACTCGGGGCAGGGCCGGGTGTTGAGAATGTCGCCGGCTTCCAGTCCGGCACGTCTCGCGAGATAAACCGCGTACTTCATGAACGGCAGGTTCCCCGGCTGGTGACTGTCGGTGGAGAGCACGAACCGGACGCCGTGCTGTTTGCCCGCCGCCGCGAGGGTGTCCGGGAGGTCCATGCGCTCGGGGTGGCCGTTCAGCTCGAGCAGGCAACCCGTGGCCGCGCAGGTACGACACAGCGCCTCGAAGTCGAAGGCGTAGGG
>DATNOH010000208.1:0-10150 GCA_035601435.1 Gemmatimonadales bacterium
CGGGTTCCAGCGCTGGCAGGATGCCGGCGTGCCGGTGCGGTTCAATCTGGACGCCGACTCCGCCTCCGGCGAAGTGCGGGTCCAATGGCGCATCCAGTTCGAGGGAGAGCGCGCGGGACAGACGGACCTACGGTGGGACGACGATGGGCACCTCACGGGTGGTATCGTCACCCTCGCTACCTTCGATGCCAAGGGACAGCCGTTCGCGGTCGATGAAGTTCGCGTGCTGGCGCTGCACGAGATCGGGCACCTGCTCGGGCTCGACCACTCACCGGATCCCGGGGACATCATGTACGCACAGCCCAAGGTGCATGAGCTCTCCCCCCGCGACATCCGCACGGCCTTGCTCCTATACGACCTCGCGCCCGGCTCGCTGCGGGTCGGCGGCTGAGCCCCGAGGGCGCCGAGCTATATTGAGGAAAGGCAGTCGGCGGATCCCATGGCGCACCGCAGCATCACCTCGTTCCTCACGCACGAAGCCCTCCCCGCGGACGGCGGGGCGGCCACCCTCGCCCAGGCGCTCGACGCGCGGGTCCGCGAAGGCGAGCTGATCGAGAAGCTTCCCGAACATGCGGTGCGTTGCTTTGCGTGCGGACACCGCTGTCTCGTCAAGACCGGGCGGCGCGGGATCTGCAAGGTCCGCTTCAATAAGGACGGCACGCTGTACGTCCCGGCAGGCTACGTTGCGGCGCTGCAATGCGATCCCACGGAGAAGAAGCCGTTTTTCCACGCCCTCCCCGGCTCCGACACGCTGACCTTCGGCATGCTGGGATGCGACTTCCACTGCGGGTACTGCCAGAACTGGCTCACGAGTCAGGCGCTGCGCGACGACGCGGCCGGGGTCGTCCCGACCGACGTGACCCCGGACGACCTGGTCCGGCTCGCCCTGCGGCAGGGCGCGAAGCTCGTCGGGTCCTCCTACAACGAGCCGCTCATCACCGCCGAGTGGGCGCTCGACGTGTTCAAGGTGGCGCGGGGCCACGGCCTCAAGACCGCGTTCATTTCCAACGGCAACGCGACCCCCGAGGTGCTCGATTACATCCGTCCCTGGACCGACTGTTACAAAATCGACTTCAAGGCGATGGAAGACCGGCGCTACCGCGAGCTGGGCGGCGTGCTCCAGCACGTGCTCGATGCTATCCGGATGGTGTACGAGCGCGGCTTCTGGCTCGAGCTCGTGACCCTGGTGGTGCCGGGGTTCAACGATGACGACGCTCAGCTGCGGCGGGCCGCCGACTACATCGCATCGGTGAGCCCGGAGATCCCCTGGCACGTCACCGCGTTCCATAAGGACTACCGGATGACCGACCCCGACAACACGTCGGCCGACACGCTGCTGCAGGCGTGTGAGATTGGGGCCGCGGCCGGACTCAACTTCATTTACGCGGGCAATCTCCCCGGCCGGGTGGGACGCTGGGAGCATACGTGGTGCCCGGACTGCGGCGAGCTGCTGATCGAGCGCCATGGGTACGTGATCCGTCAGCAGCGGATCGGCGCTGCGGGCGCCTGCTTTGCCTGCGGCCGACGCATCCCGGGCGTGTGGTCGTAGGGTTGTTGTTTCTCGCCCTGCAGGGCGCCGGCTCTCCCGCGGCGTTCAGCGCGGGGACGTTCGATCCACTCGTCGAAGACGGCATCCGCCGGGGAGCCTACCCCGGCGCAGCGCTGATCGTCGGGCGTCGCGACACGGTCTTGTTCGCCAAGGGCTACGGGCATCTCACGTGGTCGCCGTCCAGCCCGACGGGCGATCCGGACAGCACGCTGTACGACCTCGCCTCGCTCACCAAAGTCCTCGCCACCACGACCTCGCTGATGCTGCTCGTGGAGCAGGGGCAGGTGCGTCTGGATGAGCCCGTCGCGACGTACATCGCGGAGCTCAAAGGGCCGCAGACGGCGGGGATCACCGTGCGGCAGCTGCTCACGCACACCTCCGGCCTCCGGGCCGACATCCCCGACCATGAGCTGAAAGCGATCCGCGACAGCGTGGCGCTCATGGCGCGCGTGCTGCGGGAGACCCCCCGAGTCCCACCCGGCACCCGCGTGATCTACAGCGATCTGAACGCGATCCTGCTCGGCGAAGTCGTGCGGCGCGTGACGCGTGAGTCGCTCGATGCCTTCGTGGCGCGGGAAGTCTTCGCCCCCCTGGGACTTCACCAAACGATGTTTCGCCCGCCGTCACGCCTTCGAGCCCGTATCGCGCCGACAGGGGTGTGGCGCGGTCACCCCGTCGCCGGTACGGTCAATGACGCCAGCGCGTTCCGGCTCCGGGGCGTGTCGGGCAACGCCGGGGTGTTCTCCACCGCGGCCGACGTAGCGCGGTTCGCCCAGTTCGTCCTGCGAGGCGGGACGAGTGGCGACGGCCGCCGCCTGCTGCGCGAGGAGACGGTTCGGTTGTTCACATCCAAGGCGACGGCGTTCGCAGCCGGGACCGAGGCCCGGGCACTGGGGTGGCAGGCGATGCCGACCGGGGAAAGCGTGTCGAGCGCGGGAACGCTGTTCGGGCCGAGGAGTTATGGTCACACGGGGTGGACGGGGACATCGCTCTGGATCGACCCCGATCGCGATCTATTCGTGGTGCTGCTGACCAACCGCGCGTACGTGCCGCGCGCTCGCCGCCCGTTTACGCTGCTGAAGCAGGTGCGCAGCGGCGTCGCCGACGCGGCCGCGCGGGCGTCCGATGCCCGTTGACCGGACTCGGCCAACGCTCATCTACGATGGCGACTGCGGCTTCTGCCGCCGCTCGGTCGACTTGCTCCAACGCTGGGACCGGGAACAGCGGATCGCGCTGGTCCCGTTTCAGGATCAGGCCCGCGTCGCCGCGTTCGGCATCCCGCTCCCGGCCCTCGCTGCCGCGATGCATCTGATACTTCCCCCTCCGGACGGCCGGGTGCTCGCGGGCGCGGACGCGATTCCGGAGCTCCTGCGGCTGGTGCCGGGGAAGCGCTGGTTGGCGTGGGGGTTCCGTGTCCCCGGTGTGCTCCCCGTGGCTCGGCGGCTATACGCTTGGATCGCGCGGCGGCGGCACTGCCTGGTGCGGGGCTACGGGGTCGACTAGGTTCGGAAACAAGATGGTGGAGAGGAGTCGGTGATGACGGCACCCGCGGCGCTCAACTCAGAAGCGGCACGTAACGCGCTCCGGCAGGTCAAGGACCCGGAGCTCGACATGAACATCGTCGACCTTGGCCTGGTGTACGACGTCGAAATCGCCGACGGCGAGGTGCGGGTCAAGATGACGCTCACCTCGCCCGGCTGCCCGGCTGGTCCAATGATCACGAACGACGCCTACCGCGTGCTGCGCGGGCTCGAGGGCGTGAAGGACGTCGACATCGAGATCGTGTGGGAGCCGTACTGGACGCCCGAGCGGATGGATCCCAAGGTTCGGGCGTTGATGGGGCTCTAGGCGAGCGCCGCCAGCAGCGCGTCGCCGAACGCTTCGATCTGCCAGCGCCGGAGCTCTCCGATACGGGAGAGCCCGGCGCGATCGTTTGGGGGTGGCTGGGCGCGGGCGACCGCTTCCAGAGTCGAGCGTCCGCAGAGCACGCCCGGATCGAGCCCCAGCTCCGCGGCGGCTCGATTGCGGGCCGCCTTGAGCCGCTCCACCCGCGCGTCGAGCCCCGGATCACGGGCTTGGCGTGGGGCGCGCTCCACGCGGGGCAGGTCGCTCTCCGGAAGGGCGAGCGCGCGGCGTACACCATCGAGCAGCGCGGGGCCGTGCCGTGCGGCCAGGCTGGCCGGAAGCGCGGCGATCCCGCTCAGCTCGGCGGGCGCGCGGGGCAGGGCCTGGGCGACGGCGAGCAGGGCGTCGTTCCCGATGATGCGGAACGTGGCCCGGTCCAGCTCCGCGCCTTGTGCCTCGCGCCACCGGTACAGCTCCCGCAACGCGGCCAGCTGCCGCGGCGCCAGCGCCTTCGCCCGTTTCACGCGCAGAAACGCATCCGGGTCTCCCGGTCCCCCTCCCCCTCCCCCTCCGTCGGAGGCACCTGCTCTCGTCCACCGCAGGTCTTCGAGTCGCGTGAATTCTTCTTCCGCCCAGGCGAGCCGACCAAGCTCGGTGAGCCTGGCGCGCAGCCGCTCGCGCAAGGCCGGCAGATGCGCGGTATCGGCCGCGGCGTAGTCGAGCATCGCCGGGGGGAGCGGGCGCCGCGACCAGTCCGCCTTCTGGTGCTCCTTGGCGAGCTTCACCCCGGCGTACTTTTCCAAGAGCGCCGCAAGGCCAACGGCTGGCTCACCGGCCAGCTGGGCGGCGATGCGCGTGTCGAACAGCCGCCGCGCCCGGAAGCCGTAGTCGCGATCCAGAATCCGCAGGTCGTAGTCCGCGTCGTGGAAGATTTTCTCGACTTTCGGGTCGGCGAGCAGCCGGCCCACGGGCGAGAGGTCCGCCACCGCCAGGGGATCGATGATCTCGGTCCGTGAAGGGCTCGACAGCTGAATCAAGAAGATGCGGTCGTGATAACGGTGGAAGCTCGCCGCCTCGGTATCGACCGCGACGACCGGCTCCCGCTCGAGCGCCGTCATCGCTTCGGCCAGCGCCTCGGCTGTCTGGATGTAACTCACTCTTGCTTGCTGAGCGTATCGAGGCCGGCGGCGATCTCCTCGAGCGCCTTCGCGAGGGTCTTGTAGAATTCAGCATCCGGCGGCTGGGGCGCCCCGCCCAGCGGATCGCCGGCGCATTTGCGGGCGGCGCGCGCGGCGTGGCGGATGTAGTCGGTGGCAACCTGCATCGGGGTCCTCGGGATCGGGGTGGTGGTGTCGGATCCGGCGCGACTGATTCAAAAGATACGCGCGACCCTCGCGCCTTGTAGGCTGGGCGACTGGCCCACGCCGCTCGAACGGGCCGGTGCGCTCGGCGGCGCCATCGGCGTCGCCGAGCTCACGGTCAAGCGGGAAGATCGCTCATCGGCGCGCTACGGTGGGAACAAAGTCCGGGCGCTCGAATTCCTGCTCGCGGGCGCGCCCCCCGGCACCGTCTTCGTCACGCTGGGCGGCACCGGCTCGACCCACTGCCTCGCGACCGCCGTGCACGCCGCGGCGGCGGCCGGGAGCGCCGTACTCGCGCAATTCCCACAACCCGAGACACCCGCCAGCCTCGCCGTGGCCGCGGCGTGCCGGGCCCGCGCCGCGCTCGTAGTGCGCGCGCGCTCGAAGGGCCTGTTGCCGCTCGCCGTGCTCGACGCGTGGCGTCGCGCGGGGGCGCTCGGCCCCCGTCGCTGGATTCCCGGCGGAGGAGCGCATCCCCGCGCGGTGGTGGGGCATCTGCTCGCGGGATTGGAGCTCGCCACCCAGGTCGACGCGCCGCCCGATGCGATCGTGTTGCCGCTCGGCACCGGGGGTACGGCCGCGGGCCTCGCGCTCGCCCTCAGCGCGCTCGGTTGGCCCACGCGAATCGTGGGGATTCGCGTAGCGCCACGGGTGGTCGCCAACCGCTGGCGGACGACGTGGCTGGCGCGCGCGGCGCGGCGCCTACTCGCACGTCGCGGCGTACCGCTCCCCGCTCCGCGCTCCCTCGACATGGTTGAAGGGCTGGGGAAGGGCTACGGGCATCCGACCCCGGACGGGGAGGCCGCCGCCCGGCTCGCGTCGCAACACGGCCTGACACTCGACCCGACGTACGGGGCCAAGGCTTTCGCCTTTCTCTTGAACCGTGGAACGTGCAACGTGCAACGAGTGGTTTTCTGGCATACGTTTGCGGTTCCCCTTCCGCCAGCGGAACCAACAGCGTGACGCCGTTCGGGACGATCGAGCTGACCGTTTACCCATACGAATGCGACGCGTTCGGCCACTTGAACCAGGCCGCGCTGCTCACGCTGCTCGAGCGGGCCCGCTGGGATGCGCTCGCCCGTGGGCCGGGGATGGACCTGTTCGACCGGAACGGTGTGTGGCCCGCGGTGCGCAAGGCGACGATCGAATACCGGGCGCCGGCGTTCGCGCGCGACGTGCTACGTGTGGAGACGACGGTCGTGGGTCGCGGCACCACCAGCATGACCCTGCGCCACGTCGTACGGCGGGCTTCGGACGATGCCGCGGTGGCGGAGGCGGAGATGGTGTTCGTGTGTATCGATCGATTGGGGCGCGCCACGCCGATTCCGGACGAGATCGCGCGCTTTCTGGGCCCCCGGGCGTCGGGCGGCCACCAGCCGATCCGAGTGCCCGCCGGCGATGTGGAGCTCGCCGTCGACGTGCGCGGAGAAGGCCTGCCGGTGTTGTTCGTCCACGGCTTCCCGTTCGATCGCACGGTGTGGCGGCACCAGCTTGCGACGCTCTCGCGGGTTCGGCGCATTGCGCCGGATTTCCGCGGGGTGGGCGACTCGGGGGCGCCACCCGGCGCCGACGGGTACTCCCTGACGCGCTACGCCGACGACCTGGTCGCGGTGCTCGACGCGGTTGGGGTGCGGCAGGCCGTGCTGTGTGGCCTGTCGATGGGTGGGTACGTCATCTTCGAGGTGTTGCGCCGGCATCCGGAACGGGTGAAAGCACTGATCCTGGCCGATACCAAGCCTGAGCCGGACTCGCCCGAGGCGAAGCGCGCGCGGGAGGAGCTCACACAGGTGGCGCAGCGGGAGGGGCAGGACGCCGTGATCGAGCGGCTGCTCCCCCGGCTGCTGGCGGCGGCCACGCAGTCCACTCAGCCCGAAGTGGCCGGGCAGGTGCGGGAGATGGCGCACCGTTGGTCCGTGCCGGGACTCGTGGGCGCGTTGCGCACGCTGCGCGACCGGCCCGACTCCACCGACACGCTCCGGGGCGTGCGGGCGCCGACTCTCGTGCTGGTCGGGAGCGAAGACCAGATCGCTCCGCCGGACACTGCGCGCGCCATGGCGCTGCTCATCCCCGGCGCGCAGTGTCACGTGGTGCCCGCGGCGGGACACATCGCGCCGCTCGAGCAGCCGCTCGCCACCAGCCGGGTGGTGGCCGATTTCCTGAGGGCAATTCCCTAACAGCGAAAACCCCGGGGTGAAGTCCCCGGGGCGCCGTTCACGAGCCTTTGCGCTGCGGCTTGCCGGGCGGGCTGGAGCCCTGGAACACCTCGCGGTTCTTTGCGATGTAGGACTTCCACTGCGGAGGCGTGTCCTCTTCCGGGAAGATCGCCGTGACGGGGCACTCCGGCTCGCAGGCGCCGCAGTCGATGCATTCGTCCGGGTGGATATACAGCATATCCTCGCCCTCGTAGATGCAGTCCACGGGGCAGACGTCCACGCACGACCGATCCTTCACATTGATGCAGGGCTCTGCGATGATGTACGGCATTCAAGCTCCAAGTATTGCGCGTCGCTCGGGCCGCCAAATTCGGGCCGAATCGCAAACATAGGAGGGGTCCCACCCCCGTTCAAGGCCCGGTGCCAGGCACCGCGATCCAGGTCATCAGGGCCAAGACGGCCACGAGGAACGCGTACTGCGCGAGCGCGGTGTGATCGGGCTCGTCTGCCGCGTGAGCGAAGCCGGCGGTCGCCGCCGCAGCGATGCCGAGCAGCACCAGCAGCCCTTCAGAGGTCACCAGCCACATTGCCGCGATGACCGCGACCGCGGTCCAGCGCTGCTGGCGGGTCAGTGCGCGGAAGCCGCGCGCACCGTCGAGCTGCCACACCGGGACCAGGTTGAAGAGATTCACCCAGGCTCCGAAGTGCGCGATCGCGCCCCACACTCCGATGCCGGTGGCGCGATACACCATGTAGGCTGCGAGCGCAGCGCCCAGTCCCCAGAGCGGGCCAGCCAGTCCCACCCGCGCGTCTTCGCGCGCGTTGGCCGGGTACTGTTTCAGCCGGATCACGGCGCCGAAGCCGGGGATGAACATCGGGGCCGTGGCCTTGATGCCATAGCGCTGCAGCGCCTGCACGTGACCCATCTCGTGGATGTAGATGGAAAGCACCACGCCGACCGCGAACTTCCACCCCCACATGGTCCAATAGAGGCTGGCCGAAAGCAGCATGCTGAAGAACGTGCTGGCCTTGGTCAGGCCGAATAACAGCAGTTTGGCCTTCGTGAGGACGAACATGAGCGCGAACTTGAACTTGAAGAACAGGGCGCCGAGTGCGCCGACACCGGCCGCCCCTTTGCCCAACCCTGATCCGTGCTTCGCGCCCGCAGGCCCGGCGTCGAGCGAGCGGCTCAACGCGGCGATCCGGGCAGAAACGACTTGCTGCTGGGTGGCGTCCGCCGGCAACAGGTCGAGTGCCTGGCGCCACGCGGCAAGGGCGGCGCTCGGGTCGCCGGCCTGCTCCGCGCGCTGCGCGGTGGCGGCGAGACGCTTGAGATCTTCCGCGTGTACCAGACGTCGGCAGGAGGGGCAAGCGAGCAGGGCGGGCGCGATCTGTGTGCCGCACTGCGTGCACACGGATGGCGCCCGCCCCGCTAGATCTGCGTCGGTCATCTACGGAGGACTACGCCGCGGCGGGCCGAGCGGCGGCCTGGTACGGCCCTGTGACTTGCAGAGCGACGCCCCGGTTGAGCTTCCACGCCTCGTACAGCGCGAACCCCGCGATCAACAAGTGGATCGGGCTCGTGATGCCGATCATGACAGGAGCCGCATACGCGAGCGCGATGATCACCGCCAGGCCGAGGGCGATAGCGGGCAGGCCCGGGCGAGGCGACGTACTGGGCGCGGCGTCGGTGGGGGCGCTCACTCCGGCGGCCACCGCGGCGGGCGAGGCGGCCCGGGCGCTCCATTCCTTCTGCAGCTCGCGGGCGATCAGGGAGGAGTCGGTCACCACGACGGCGGTGTAGGTGAGAAACACGGCGAGCAGCTGGTAGCGCCGGCCGCCACGGCCGTTCGAGCCCTTGCGCACTGCACCACCCACCAGCAGGCCGACGACGATCGCCACGAGTCCGAACTCGTAGCCGGTCAGAGCCGCAATGCCGAAGTATACCGCCGCGCCCACGGCAGCCGCGCCGAGGCCCAGCCCCAACGCCTTCCCAAACCGCCCACCTGACGACCCGCGGTTCCACCCCGCCATGATCTGGTTGCGGCACCGCTGGCACGTCACGCTGCCGTTCACCTCATAGTATGAGGTCGCAATGGCCTGGGTGCAGGCCGCGCAAGTGAGGCTAGACGGAGAGCCATCGCGCTCGACGTGATCGAACTGGAGATTCCCCATGGGAGTCCCAGCGGATGGTTGATTCACGCGTTCCTCCTGGAAGCCGGTCCGGGCGTTGGGCGCGGCCCTAGCTTTGGAGACCGCTGCTCGCGGTTGCAGTGAGGAACGACCAACGGGTAGGAACCGCAGGTCCTTGCTGGGGTTGCGAGGCATTGAGATACCAATGGGTATCTCAATTGCTGTCCCGAGGCATTTCATTGCCTATTACGGTTCTGACAGGTATCCTAGATTCTGATGGGTATCAGACAGAGGCGCACGGCCGAGACGAAAGCGCTGCTCCTCGAGGCTGGATTGAGCGTATTCGCGGAGCGCGGCATCGAGTTCGCCACGCTCGACGACATCGCTCGAACAGCCGGCTTCACCAAGGGCGCGATCTACCGGCAGTTCCCCTCAAAGGGCGCTTTTCTGCTCGCCCTGTTCGAGCAGTACGCGGCCGTGGCCCGGTCCGGTGCCGGGGCGCGCCAGGCAACCTGGTTCATCCCCCTCACCTTGCAGTTCGCTGCCCACGCGATGCGGGATCCGCTGCTCAGGCGGCGCTTCGCCGTGGTGCTGGCGGAGGCGCCCGACGGTGGTACGCCCGACGGACAGCTGCTCAAGGCGCTGGGACGGGTACTACCGCCGGCGCAACCTTCCCCACCCCGAGCGCCGTAGCCGCTCGCGCGGGCCTCATGGTCTATCTCCCTTGGCTCCCCCTGGTACTGATCGCCCCCTACTGGCTCGGGCCCATCGTGGTGTGGCTCACACAGAAGGTCGCTGCCCGTCCGGTGTTCGAGCCCTTCACCCCTGGGCGGCATTCGGTGCCCGCGGACGTGGCTGCCGCATTCCGGCAGACCTGCGACGCCCTGAGCACCGAGGGATTTCACGTCGTGGCCGATCTGTTCCAGACCGGTCAGATGAAGCACGTCAGCACTCGCGTCGCACTGCTCGAGAACTCCGGTACGGAGGAACTGGGTCTCGCCGTCGCCATGTTCACCGCGGCGCGCCCCGCTCGGCTGGTCACGAGCTACGCGGAGCTGCCGACCAAGTTCCGCGACGGGCGATCGGTGTCGGTCCACAACAGTCCGATC
>DATNOH010000209.1:0-5259 GCA_035601435.1 Gemmatimonadales bacterium
GGCCACGGCCTCGAGCATCGCGACCACGAGAAGCGGGAGCCCACCCGTGTCGCGCTCCACCCGGCGAATCAGGCGGAGCGGGAGCCCACCCGTGTCGCGCTCCACCCGGCGAATCAGGCGCTCCGCGTCGGCGGCGTCGTATCGGGGAAGCGCCCACCCCACGAGCTCCCGCAGCGCCGCCGCGTCGAGTCGTCCCAACCGGACGAGCGTGCCTTCGAGATCGCGGCCCAGCCGGGCCCGCAGATCATTCAGCCGTTCGCCCTCGGGCGACCCGCGAGAAACGCCCAGCAGGAGGAGCACCGGTCGCGCTGCCGTGTCGCGAGCCAGGGCGGGGAACGCAGTCAGCGTGGCCGCGTCCGCCCACTGAACGTCATCGAGTGCGATGAGGAGAGGCCGCTCTGCCGCTACGGCGCGAACGACGGCCCCGAGCGCCTCGGCGAGTGGGACGGCTGGCGCGGCCGCACGGAACCTGGTTCGCAGGTCACCATCAAGCACGGCGAGCCCCGCGAGGGCCCCCGGTGGTGCCCCCGCGAGTCCCGGCGCATCGCCCAGCCCCCCGGCGAGGAGCCCCGACAGCGCGCTCCACGCGGCTTGCTGTTCGGCAGGCACGGCCCGAGCCGCGGCGACACTCACCTCGTCCAGCCGCGCATTGGCCACCACCTCTTCGATGAGTCGGGTCTTCCCTTCCCCGGGCTCACCCTCGACGATCACGACCTGCCCACGCCCGCCGCGCGCCCGTTGCCACGCGGCCAGTAGCGACGCCAGCTCGACGCTCCGGCCCACCAGCGGCGGGCGCGGGCGAGCATCCGGTGGGGCGGCGACCACGCGACGCCCGACGCGAGTGTCCCGGATCCTGGCAGCCAGGCGCGCGGTCTCCTCGCTCACCTCCGCGTTGAGTGACTCGCGCAGGGCCTGGGCCAGCTTGTCGGCCACGCGGAGAGCAGCGGCGCGATCACCCGCCAGGGTCAGCGCGCGCATCGCGGCGCGGGCCGCCGGCTCGGACGTGCCGTCGAGCGCAACCGCGCGGAGTCCCACTCGAGCCGCCGACGCCGCGTCACCGCGCGCGAGATCCGCGGCGACCCCCTGCACCAGGGCGTCGAGCGTCTGTGCCCGCCACAGCGCGCGCTCGGCGGCCAGCCAGTTCTCGAAATCGTTCGCCTCCGGGATCGCCAGGCCCTCGAGAAACTCGCCATCGACCAGCGCGGCGGCAGCTATCCAGTCGCCCCCCTGGCACAGCTCCCTGAACCGGTCGCAGTCGAGCGCCACGGCGTCCGGCGTCAGCCGGACCTGATCGACGTCAGCGACCACTCCCTCTTCCCCGAGGGCGCGCCGCAGCACGCGGAGCGCCTCGCTCAGCGAGTGTCGGGCCTGGCGCTCGTCGCGGTCACTCCACAACAGGCCGATCAGGTGCTCGCGCGTGCGGCTCTTGCGCGGACTCCGCGCCAGGTACACGAGCAGCGCGACGTGTTTACGCCACAGGAGCTCCGCAGGGGCGTCGGCGCCCGCGACGGTGACACGCAGGGGACCGAGCACGCGACAGAAGACAGGTGGCATGGCGCCCCCGAGTATCGGGCACGCTGCGGCCGTGGGCAAGCGCACGTACATTCTCCTGCTCTTATGCAGACGCCCGACCTCGAGGCCGTGCAGCGCGCCGTCGGCGACCGCTACCAGGTATTGAGCCTCGCGGGCGTCGGCGGCATGGGCGCGGTGTTCCGCGCGCGCCACCGCACGCTCGGTCACATCGTGGCGGTGAAGGTGCTGCCCCCCGACGTCGCGGCGAGCGCGATGCGGCACGAGCGGTTCCGCCGCGAGGCGACCCTGGGCGCGTCGCTCGACCACCCCAACATCGTGCGGGTCTACGACTTCGACACGCGGGAGGGGATCAGCTTCCTCATCATGACGTTCGTGCGGGGGGACACTTTCGAGGAGCGACTCCGCGGCGACGCGCCGGTCCCCACCGACCAGGTGCTGCGCGTCGTGCGCGAGATTGCCGACGCGCTGGGGTACGCCCACCGGCGCGGCATCGTGCACCGTGATGTGAAGCCCTCCAATATCCTGCTCGACGAGGACAGTGGCCGGGCCCTGCTCGCCGATTTCGGGATTGCCCGCGTGGAAGGCGCCGGGGAGTCGTCACTCACACAGCCCGGCGCCGCGATCGGCACGCCCGGCTACATGGCGCCCGAGCAAGCGGCCAGCGGGCGCGTGGACGGGCGCGCCGACCTGCACAGTCTCGCGGCGGTCGCGTTCGAAGCGCTAGGCGGCGGATCGGTGCCGTTCAACGCGGATCGGGCCGCGTTGGGGCGCGCGTTGCGCGCCGTTCGGCCCGACCTGTCGACTCGTCTCGCCACCGCGCTCGCGGCCCCGCTGGCGCAGCAGCCGGACGATCGACCGGCTACGGCCGCAGCATGGCTCGCCGCGCTCGGCCGCGCCGAGGTCCGCCCGTGGCGCCCCTGGGCGGCGGCCGGTGTCGTGGTCGTAGTGGGTGCCGTTGCCCTTCGTCTGCTGCTCGGCTCGCAAGGGGCCTGCCGTTTACCGCGCGACGCACCGGCGCGCCTCGCCGTGATGCCGTTCGCCGTCCTGGGCACGCCGCCCTACCCGGCGAGCCAGCTCCCGGAATACTTCATCTCCCGATTCCGCCCCGTGGAGCACCTCAGCGAGGTCGTCTCGTTCGGCCGGGTGGCCGCGCAGATCGCCAGCGAGCATCCGTCGAACGAGGAGGCGCAAGCCCTCGCCTGTCGCCTCGGGGCGAAGTTCTTCGTGCAGGGGAGCGTCGCCTATGTGGGACCGACGGTCACGCTCCAAGCGACCTTGTACGAGGGCGGCCGGGCCCGACGCAGCGCGAAGGCGGAGGGACGAGTCGGCGCCGAGGAGTCGGAGGTGATGGATCGCGTGTGGGCGGCTCTCTACCCCGAGTTCACACCCGGCTCGGACGCGACTCTGCCGAACGGCGGCCCCGAAGCGCTGGCCGCATACTTGAACGCCGAGGCGGCGTTCCGCCGCGGCGACTACCGAACCGCGCGCGACGAGTACACCCGCGTGATCCGCGCGGACACCGGCTTCGCGATCGGGCGTCTGCGCCTCGCCCTCGTCGCCGCGCAGGTGGACCCGACCGAACAGGGGTTCGGCGCCTCGCTGCGGGGAGCGCTGGTCCACCAGCGAGGACTCTCCCCGGCCGACAGTCTGCTGCTCGACGGATTCACCCGGCTGCTCGCCGAAGGCGACGGGCTGGTGGCGCTCGATCGATTCAAGCGGGCCACCGAGCACGCACCGAGCTATCCCCAGGCGTGGTACGTGCTCGGCGAGTTCTACTATCACTTCGCCGGCCTGTTCGACGAGACGGTCGGCGAGGCGGGAGTCGCGTTCAACCGCGTCCTCGACCTCGATCCGCGGTTCTCCCCGGCGATCGGACACCTGATCTCGCTGGCGCATCAGGCGGGCGATCGGCGCGAGACGGCGGACCTGATTCACCGCTACCTGCGGATCGACTCGACCTCCGTCGTCGCGGAGGCGGTCGGGATCGCGGACACACTCATTCTCGGCTCGGCACCGGCCCAGCTCGCCCTGCTGCGCGGCGTCTGCCGGCACAGCTTCCTGGCGCTGCAGTACCTCGCCTTCCAGGCGGCTGAATTCGGCACACCGGTGCAACGCACCGGTCCAGCCCGCGTGGTGTTGCGCTGCCTCGAGCAGCGCGGCGCCACGGACGCGGAGCGGACCCGTATCCTGCGTATGGGTGTCGCCGCCGATCTCGCGGCGGGGTGGGCAGACAGCGCGCGCCTGCGGCTCGGGCGCACGACGGGAGGCGCGGCCGCGCGGGAGCGCGACCTCTGGGTCCTGCTGGCCCGCGCCACCGAGCTGCCGAACCTGGGCGACTGGCGCGGAGCGGCGGAGCGCGTACGCGGACGGCTTGGAACCGCCCCCGACACGGACGCGGTGGCCCACTGGCTGCTCGCCCGCGTCGGAGTCGAGCGCGCTCGCCACGCCGCCGCGTTGGCGCGGCTCGCGAATGGAAAGCGGGGCCCGCTCCCGGCCAGTCTCGCCGCCGACCTCGAGGCTCGCGACGCCCTGGCACGCCGTGACACCACCCGGGCGTTGCAGCTCTGGGATGGGGCGACGCGGCGCTACGCCGTGCTCAGCGTGCCGCTCGAGCTGGTGGCGTCGCTCTGGCCGCTGCGACTCGACATGGCGCGCGCGGCGCTGGCACGGCGAGACAGCAGCATCGCGGCGCGCGCCTGTCGATCGTTCGAGACGCTGATGGGCTACGTGGATCAAGTCGTACAGCCAGAGGTGCAGCGGCTGTGCCAGGCGACGCCCACGAGCTGAGGACGCGAGACGGTCGAGATCTGCTCACCGTCCGCACGCCGGCAGCGGGTCGGGGAAGCTGCTCCCAAAGCGGTTGCGGTCCCAGCAGCTTCCCTTCCCCGACCCGTCCCACAACAGATCCACTGCGGGGAGGAACGGGATCGGCGACGCCGTACCGTTGCCCATGACCCGGTTGCCGCGGATCACCGCGTTGTCCGGGTTGGGCTCGATGTCGGCGAACGCCTCCGGCGGCAGGCCGGCCAGCGTGCCGAGCAATAGCGTGCTGCCCACCGCGATCCCCGTAAACTGGTTCCCCGAAACCGTGTTGCCCTCGACGGTCGCGCGATCCGCGCCGACGATGAGAATCCCCGACCCGCTGGGCACGAACGACGCCAGGTCGCCGGGCGGCGCGAAGTTGGGGTGGTTGTTGTCATGGACGTTGTTCCTGGCGACCAGCACATCGCTCGTGCTTTTCACGTCCAGGCCGGGCAGCACCACCACGAGGATGCCGACCACGTTGTCGTACGTCTCATTGGCGACGCCCTGTACGCGCTGCGAGTTCTCGAACTCGATGCCGTTCACATTCGCGAACGTGACGCTGTGGCGAACCGTGACGTCGTGCGACTGCCCGACGTAGATCCCCGTGTCGTTGTGCCCCGAGGCGCGGCAGCGCTCGATGAGACCGTGGGACGAGTGCACCGGAAAGAGCCCGTATTCGCCGTTGTCCTGGGCCGTGACGCCCGCCAGCAGAAACCCGTCTACACCGCTCAGCAAGACGCCGTTGTCCACAAACCCGCGGACCGTGACGTTCAGCAACACGAAGCGATCGCTACCCGGATCCACGCGGATGCCGTTATCCTCTCCACCTGGATTCTCGATCACGACGCCGCGGCCGTCCTCGCGCCGTTGCCCGACGAGCGCGAGGCCGGGGACCGACACGTGAATCGCCTCGGCGTAGGT
>DATNOH010000210.1:0-10725 GCA_035601435.1 Gemmatimonadales bacterium
GGCGTGCCTGCCGCGCGCCGCGCTTCCCGCGCCGCCGAGGTGCTGGGGCGCCTCGGCATGGGCGATCGGGCGGATCAGCCGGTGTGGTCACTCTCCCGGGGTCTGGCGCAGCGCGCGGCGATTGCCAAGGCCCTGATCCACGATCCGTCCGTGCTGCTCCTGGACGAGCCGTTCACAGGGCTTGATCTCGCCGCGGCGGCCGAGCTGCGGGCGCTTCTGGGCGAGCTGCGCGGTGGCGGCGCGCCGGGGAGGGGGGGGGGCCGCGTGCTCGTGCTGGCGACGCACAACGTAGACGAGGGGGTCGAGCTCGCGACCGACGTAGCGTTCCAGCGACGCGGCCGGTTCGTGCACTTCGCGCCGCGCGGAGGGCGGGGGCCGGCCGAGATCGCCGCCGCGTATCGGCGGGCGGTGACGGATGGGTGATCTGTGGGCGCAGGCGTGGGCCGTCGCGCGGAAGGACCTGGTGCTCGAGTTCCGGACGCGCACCGCCCTGCTTTCCACGGTGGTGTTCACCGTCCTCGTACTGACGGTATTCAACTTCGGACGCGACCCCACCGCCGTGGCGGCCATCGATCTCGCGCCGAGCGTGCTGTGGGTGACTTTCACCTTCGCCGCCATGCTCGCGCTCAACCGCGCGTTCCAGCTCGAGCTCGAGAACGGCGCACTGGAAGGTCTGTTGGCCTCGCCGCTCTCACCCCGGGGTCTGTATATCGGCAAGCTGCTTGCCAATCTGGCTTTCGTGGGAGTGGTGCAAGCGATTGGGCTCCCGGTGTTCGTTTTGTTCTTCGACGTGCCGGTGGGCCACGTGTGGCTCCCGCTGATCGGCGTGATCGCGCTCGCGACGATCGGCTTCGTCGCGGTGGGCACGCTGTTCAGCGCGATGGTGATTCGGACACGGTTCGCGGAGCTGCTTCTCCCCGTGCTGCTGCTGCCGTTCCTGCTGTTACCCCTGACCTACGCGGTGCAAGCGACGGCGCGACTGCTCGCAAACCGTCCCTTGAGCGAGCTTTCGGGCTGGCTTAAGTTGCTCGCCGCATACGACATCGTGTTCCTCGGATTGGCGTCCTTGCTGTTCCCACATACGGTGGACGAATGAGTCTCGCGCAGAAGGGGCGTTGGGTGGCGCTCGCTGGACTGGCTTTGCTCGGCGGCGTGTACGTGCGGGCGTTGGCGTTCACACCGATCGAGCGCTTCCAGGGCCCCGCGCAGAAGATCTTCTACGTACACGTCCCGGCGGCCGTGACCACCGAGCTCGCCGTCATCCTCGTCGGGCTGGCGGGCGCTTTCTTTCTGTTCCTCAAGGATCCCCGGCTCGACCGCTTTGCCGAGGCTTCGGCCGAGGTGGGCACCGTGTTCGCGGCCATCGTGCTCGTCACGGGGCCCATTTGGGGGAAGCCCGTCTGGGGCACCTGGTGGACGTGGGATGCCCGGCTCACGAGCACCCTGTTCCTGTTCTTTTTGCTGGTCGGCTATCAGGTGCTGCGCGGCGCGGTGGCCGACCCGGGTCTGCGCGCGCGTTACTGCGCGGTGCTTGGCATTTGTGCCGTCGTGCTCGTCGGGTTCGTTCATATGAGCGTGTACCTCTTCCCCACGCTGCACCCGCAGCCGATCGTGATCAGGCCCGGCAAGCCCGCCTTGCCGCCGGAGATGCTCATCACACTCCTCATGTCGTTCGGTGTGTTCTTGATCCTATATGCTGGATTTGTGATGCAGCGTTACGCCATCGCCGAGCAGCGCGTGGGTGCGACTCATGGCTGAGGGAGTGCCGCAAAACGCCGGGTATCTCCTCGCGGCGTACACCGCCGTGCCGGCGATCTTGATCGCCTACGCGGTATCGCTGTACCGCCGCAGCAAGAAGCTCTAACTCCCGCGCTTCTGGGGGAACAGCTCGGCGCGCGCCTCGGAGAGCCGCGCCAGCCCGTCGGGTACCTGCGTGGCCCAGAGGTGCAGCGCTTCGTCGGCGGCGCGCACATCGCCCGCCTGGAACAGCGCCTGGGCATTGAGCCACAGCGCCTCGGCGCCGCCGCCGGCCGCGTAGGCGCGGGCGAACCGTGCGGCCGCATCCGCGTGGCGACCGGCGCGGCGGTACAAATCCCCCGCTGCGAGCGCGGCATCGGGCCGCTCCTCGATGGTGAGCACCTGCTCGTACGCCACGAGCGCATCCTGCTGACGGAACACCATCTGCCAGGCCTCGCCCAAGAGCATCCAGGCGTCCGGATTCGCGGGGAAGCGCTGCGCCGCTTCTTGCGCCGCTGCCACTGCGCCCCAGCGGTCTTCGATAGCGCGCCGTAACCGCACGAGCGCGGGATGGGATTCCGCGAACGTCGGCGCGAGCGCGCAGCCGAGCTGCAACCATAGCTCGGCGCGTTTGGGCGCGTCGCGCTGACAGGCAGCCGCCCGCCGCACGGCGAACCGGGCGAGCGTGGAGCGTAGGGAGCGGAGCATGATAGATTGCACCAATCTATGGCACACGCGCCGCGCCCGCCGGATCCTGCGCGCCTCGCCGCCCGCCCGCTCGCGGGCCGGCGCATCGCGGTCACCCGCGCGCACGAGCAGGCGGGCGACCTCACGCGCGAGCTGGAGGCGCTCGGCGCCGAAGTCGTCGCCGCTCCGACGATCCGCATCGCGCCACTCGCTGATCTCGCCGCGCTGCGCGCCGCGCTCACTCGTGTCCCACCCTACGATTGGATCGTGTTCACCAGCCAGAACGCCGTCCAGGTGATGTGCGACCGGCTGCCGGAGTGGGAGCTCGCGCCCCGCGACGTGGCGCGCGCGGCGGTCGCGGCGATCGGGCCGGCCACCGCGGAAGCCCTGGTGCGCCACGGGGTCGTCCCCGACCTCGTGCCCGATCGCTTCGTGGCCGAGGCGGTGGTCGCCGCGCTCGCCGCACGGGGTGACGTGCGCGGGAAGACGGTGCTGCTCCCGCGCGCTCGGGAGGCGCGTGATGCTCTGCCCGACGGGCTGCGCGGGCTGGGCGCACTGGTCGACGTGATCCCCGTGTACGAGACCATCCGCGAGACAGGAGACGGCAGGAAGCTGGCGGCGGAAATCCTGGCCGGGACGATCGACGTCGTCACCTTCACATCCTCATCGACAGTGCGGGGCTTCGTAGAGCTGGTGGGCGGGCCGGTGGCGGTGTCCGGTCGGTTCACCGCGGCGGTGATCGGGCCCGTGACGGCGGGGACGGCCCGGGAGCTCGGGATCACCGTTCCAATCGAGGCTCAGGACTACACGGTCCCCGGCCTCGTGGATGCGATCGTGCGGCACTTCACGGAGGACGGGTGACCGCCTTCAAGCTGGGCACCCGCGGCAGCAAGCTCGCGATGTGGCAGGCCGAGTGGGTGAAGCGGGCGCTGGCGGGGGCCGGCGTGGCCGCCGAGCTCGTGATCATCAAGACGCGCGGCGATGCGGAGGTCGATCGCCCGCTGCACGAGCTCGAGGGCAAGGGCTTCTTTACGAAAGAGATCGAGGACGCTCTGCGCGACGGTCGCATCGACGTAGCGGTCCATTCGCTCAAGGATCTGCCCACCAGCTTGCCCGCCGGCCTGGTGTTGGCCGCGGTACCCCAGCGGGCGGATCCCGCCGAAGCGCTGGTGACGCGCGAGAGAGGCGTGACATCGATCGCCGAGCTCGCCGCGGGCGCCCGGCTCGGCACGTCCAGCCTGCGGCGGGTGGCGCAGGTGCGATACCTGCGCGCCGACTTGGACATCGTGCCGCTGCGCGGCAACGTCCCAACGCGGGTGCAGAAGGTGCAGGAGGGACGCGACGGCCTCGACGCGGCGCTTCTCGCGGGTGCGGGACTCGAGCGGCTCGACCTCCAGGGGCAGATCGCCGCGCGGCTCGATCCCTTGGATGTCATGCCGGCGCCGGGTCAGGGCGCGCTCGGACTCGAGGTCCGCGCAGACGACCGGAAAGCCCGCGATACGCTGGCGCCGCTCGAGGACCCGGCGAGCGCCCGTCAGGTCGCAGCCGAGCGAAGCCTTCTTGCCGCGCTCGAAGGCGGATGTCAGGCGCCGGTGGCTGCGTACTGCGGGAAACGGGATACGGGAAGCGGGCGAGAAGTGCTCTACGGGCGCGTCACGGCGCAGGATGGCTCGGTGCAGATCACCGCATCCACGGAGATCGACGTGCGCGAGCCCGCCGCGGCGGGCGTACGCGTGGCGGCCTTGCTGCGCGCCCAGGGCGCGTCGAAATTGCTCGGCCGATGAGTCAATTTCCGAACCGCCGCATGCGGCGGTTACGCCGCACGCCGGCATTGCGACGCCTGGTGCAGGAGACGCACCTCGCGCCCTCGCAGCTCGTATGGCCCCTGTTCGCGTGCCACGGTGACGGCATCCGGCGGGAGGTCGCCGCGCTGCCGGGCGTCTATCAGACGTCGGTGGACGAGATCGTGAAGGATGCGGAGCGGGCACGGCGGCTCGGGCTCGGCGGCATCATTCTCTTCGGCCTTCCGGCAGCCAAGGACGCGACCGGCTCGGAGGCGTACGACGAGCAGGGGGTCGTGCAGCAGGCGGCGCGGGCGGTGAAGCGTGCCGTGCCGGAGCTGCTCGTGATCGGGGACGTCTGCCTGTGCGAGTACACCGACCACGGGCACTGCGGCGTCGTGCAGGATGGCGACGTGGACAACGACGCGTCGGTGTATCTGCTCGGCAAGGTGGCGGTGACGCAGGCGCGCGCCGGCATCGACATCGTCGCGCCGAGCGACATGATGGACGGGCGGGTGGCGGGCATCCGCAAGGCGCTCGACGCCGCCGGATTCTCGCGCGTCCCGATCATGTCGTACGCCGCGAAGATGGCGTCGGCGTTTTACGGGCCGTTCCGCGAAGCGGCTGGCTCGACGCCGCAGTTCGGCGACCGTCAATCCTACCAGATGCAGGGCACCAACGCCGACGAGGCGATGCGGGAGATCCGGCTGGACGTCGAGGAGGGGGCCGACATCGTCCTGGTGAAGCCGGCGCTGCCGTGCCTCGACCTCATCCGCCGTGCCAAGCAGGAGTTCGGCTCACCGCTCGCCGCGTACCAGGTGAGCGGGGAGTACGCGATGATCAAGGCGGCGGCGGCGCGGGGCATGCTCGACGAGGCACGGGCGATGTGGGAAACGCTGTATGCCATCCGGCGGGCCGGCGCCGATATCATCCTCAGCTATTTCGCCCCGACGGTCGCGGAAGCGCTTTAGCCGCGTCGCAGCACCACAGCCGCGTTGATCCCGCCGAACCCGAACGAGTTGGTGAGCACCACGTCCGGCGCCGCCGACCGGCCCTCGCCGCGCAGACAGTCCAGATCGCAGGCCGGGTCGGGACGCTCGAGATTGATGGTCGGGGGGAGCCAGCGTCGCTCCATGGCGAGCGCGCAAATCGCCACCTCGATCGCGCCGCTCGCGCCGAGCGCGTGGCCATAGTAGCCCTTCGTGCCGCTGATACTCAGCCGGTAGGCGTGTTCGCCGAACACCTGCTTGATCGCCAGCGTCTCCGTCGAGTCGTTGAGCGGAGTAGACGACCCGTGGGCGTTGATATAGCCGACGTCGGCGGGCGGGACGTGGGCGTCGGCGAGCGCGAGCTGCATCGCGCGCGCCGCCTGACGACCATCGGGGCGCGGCGCCGTCATGTGGTACGCGTCGTTGGTGAAGGCGTAGCCCGCCAGCTCGGCGTAGATCTTGGCGCCGCGTGCGATCGCGTGCTGCCGCTCTTCGAGCACCAGCACGGCCGCTCCCTCGCCCATCACGAAGCCGTCGCGATCCTTGTCGAACGGCCGCGAGGCGTGGGCCGGATCGTGGTTCCGGGTGCTCATGGCGCGAATCACGCTGAATGCGGCGTACGTCATGGGAGCGAGCGGCGCTTCGGCGCCGCCGGCGATCATCACGTCGGCGCGTCCCTCGCGGATCGTATGGAATGCCTCGCCCACCGCGATGGTGCCGGACGCGCAGCTCATGGCGTTGGTGGAGTTCGGGCCGGTGAAGCCGAACTCGATTGCGATGTTGCAGCTCGCCGCGCCCGGGAACACGGCGAGCGCGAGCGCCGGGTCGAGCCCGCGGGGACCCTCCGCGCGAAAGCGCTCGATCTGCGATTCCGCGAAGGCCACGCCTCCGAGCGCCGATCCCATCATGGCCCCGACGCGGTCGGGATCCTCACGCGTCGGGTCGAGCTCGGCATCCGTGAGTGCGAACCGCGCGCTCGTCACGCCCAGCTGGGAGAAGCGGTCGAGTCGCTTGGCCCGCTTCGCGTCGAGGTGATCTTGCGGCCGGAAATCGGGGATCTCGGCGGCGATGCGGCTCCGGAACGGGGCCGGATCGAAGCGCGTGATCTCGCGCACGGCCGAGGTCCGGGCCGCGAGACCGGCCCACAAGCCGTCCGCGCCCGTGCCGATAGGCGTGACCGCGCCGACCCCAGTGATGACCACCCTGCGTCCACCGTTTTTCACCCTGCACTCCCCGTTGGTCCGCGGCTGAAGCCGCGATTCACGTCAGTTCACTCGCGCACTTCACGCACTCTCCAGCACACGCTTTAGTCCGGCCAGCGTCCGTGATGCGATCCCGTGGATGAACACCGGCCCGATGACGAGTTGGGCGACCAACGGACCGATCAACGGCCACGCCGGGCCCCGCCACTCGTGCACGATCGTGACTGCCACGCCCTCCGGCCCTTCCACCAGCCGCCAGACGACGTCCATCTGCCGCGTGATACCCCGGATGTGCCGGTAGCGGATTTCCCGCGCCCGGCGGTCCACGGTCATCTCCGACACCCACCACGTGGGGTAGCGGAAGATGCCGAACGGGCGCGACGCCGCCATTTCCACGGTGCCACCCCCGTTCCGGCGATCGAGGAAGCGAACCCATCGATAGTGCGAGAGGATATGGGGCCAGTGCTCCACGTCCGCTGCTAATTGAAACGCCCGATCGATGGGCGCCCGGATCACTACTCGGTCGACGGTGACCATGCGGCTACGATGCGAGCTCCCCGTTTGTACCGTGCCGCCGCACGCACCCCCGCCTGGCGGAGCATCTCCTCGAACTCTCCCTTGGTGTACCCCCGGCGCAGCGACAGCACGGCGTCGCGGCGGGTTGTGCCGTTCATCGCGAGGCCGATCGACGCCGCCCACACCCCGACCATGGCTAGCCGGGAGCGTCGCAGGTCGGCGAGCACGACGGCCCGCCGGGCAACGCGGTCGAACGCCGCGATCCAGCGCACGGCGACCGGGGGCGGCAGATGGTGCAGCACCTGGCTCGCTATGATCACATCCACGGAGCGCGGCGTGACGGGTAGCGCGTTTCCGTCCGCCACCAACGTCGGCACGCCAGCCGCGCTGGCGATCATTGCCGCGGTGGGGTTCAGGTCGAGGCCGATGGCCTTGAGCTCGATGCCGTGCCGCCGGGCTGCCGCCTTTGCTGCCAACGCGATATCCCCCGAGCCGGTCCCTACGTCGAGTAGGGTCCAAGGCACGTTGCAGGTTGCACGTTGCCCGTTGCCCGAGCGTTGGAAGAAGGGCTCAAGGGCTTCCAGCACGGCCCGCGTGCCGCCGAACAGTGCGTTCAGACGGGTGATATCCCGAAGCTCCCTCCCTACGAGGAGAGGGTCCGCCAGCGGATCGTCCAGCAGCTCGGTTCCGATCACTCGCTTCCGCTCCCAAGCCCGGCGTAACCGCCGCGATAGTAGAGCAGCGGCCGGCGATCCGAGACGGCGCCTCCGGTGACCAGGCCGAAGAACACGGTGTGATCCCCGCCCGGGGTCTCCGCCTGCTTCTCGCACTCGATGCTCGCGAGCGCGCCTTCCAGCATCGGGATTCCGTGCACGGTCTCGCGATAGCCGATGCCGTCGAAGCGGTTCGGGTGCTCCTCCGCGAACCGTCGCGAGATGGCCTCCTGGTCCGCCGCGAGCACGTTCAGGACGAAGCGCTTCGCGGCCTGGAGCGCGGGATACATGTCGTTCTGCCGATCCACGGACACGAGGACCAGCGGTGGCTCGAGCGACACCGACGCGACCGAGCTCGCGGTCATGCCGACCGGCCGCCCGCCCGGATCGCGGGTGGTCAGGACGGTCACCCCGGTCGCGAAGCGACCGAGCAACTGGCGGAACTGAGCGGGATCGACGCCGGGCATGTCGTTACCAGAGGAATCGAGCCAGGACACCGGCTCTGAGCACCGCGCGCGCGGGGACGATGTTCCCGGTCGCGCTCACCAGAAGATCCGCGAGGTCCGGTCGGCCCGCCAGGCGGCGCACCACGCGATTGGTGAGCGCCGGCCACCCGACGCCGACGCCGATGAGTCGCTCCAGCAGCCACTTTCCCGAGAACTCACGCCGCCGGGCCAGCAGGTACGGTCGCAGGGCCGCGGGCGGAATGGGTTCACCGACCCCGCGCGCCAGCGCGGGGATGAGGCAGGCAGCGGCGAGCTCTGCGCCGCGCATCGCGCTGTAGATCCCCTGGCCCGTAAACGGGTCGAAGAAATCCGCCGCATCGCCGACCAGAAGAGCTCCCCCGCCCGGCGCGGCGGCCGTGCGCGACCATTGCGCGAACGGACCCGTGACCAGCACGTCGCGCACCAAGCGCCGGGGGTCGAACCGCCCCGCAAGCCCGGGGAATTTCTCGAGCTCGGTGAAAAAGCCGCTGCGGACGTCCCGGCGCTCCTTTCGTACCGTCGCGAGCGGCAACACCAGCGCCACCGTGGTGACGCCGCCGCCGACCGGCCCGAGGCCCACGTAGCCGCGCTGGCTCACGTGCAGCTCACCCACGCCGTCAATCCCCGCGACGTCTGCCACATGCGCCGCGAACGCGACCCGCCGCGGCGGCGACGAGCGGACCGGACCCAGCCGGCGCGCGACCACCGAACGCAGCCCGTCGGCGCCGACCACGATGCGCGCGGTGTGCGTTACACGTTGCCCGTCGCACGAGCGTGCGACGACGCCAGCGACGGCCCCTTTCTGCCACACCAGATTCTCGACCGTTGTGGCCTCGCACACGTGTGCGCCCGCTCGCCGGGCAGCGGCCAGGAGCATCGTGTCGAACGTGGTCCGTGGCAGGGCGAAACTGTAGGAGCGGGGACCGCGGAACCGGCCGCACATGGCGGCCCCGCCGGGCGCGACCACCTTCATGCCGTACAGCTTGGCATGCGCCGCACCCTCTACTTCGGCGAGCACATCCCTATCGAGCCGCTCCAGGATCTCCGTGGTGGCGGGGCTCAGATACTCGGAGCACGCCTTGTCGCGCGGGAACCGGGCGCGGTCGACGAGCAGCACCGACGCGCCGGCGCGGGCGAGCAGCAACGCGGTCGTCGCGCCGGCCGGACCGGCTCCGACGACGACGGCATCCCAGCGGTCGGTCACGAGGGCGTTGCCAACACGGCCGCGGCCGCGCCGACCAGCGTCGCCGCGAAGTTCACGCCGTCGTTGTCGAGCCATCGCCAGCCCTTCGCGAGGCGCACCGGCTCGTGGCACACCGTGTAGCCGCGCTCGAACCGCGCGTCACACGCAGGACACTCGTACTTGCCCTGCAGCGTCGCGCCCAGG
This sequence comes from Gemmatimonadales bacterium, assembly GCA_035601435.1. Classification (GTDB taxonomy): domain Bacteria; phylum Gemmatimonadota; class Gemmatimonadetes; order Gemmatimonadales; family GWC2-71-9; genus AG41. Next base: position 9,498 of record DATNOH010000210.1, read on the forward strand.
ACGGAGTCCGCGAGCATGCCCGCGACTCCAGCGGCCACCAGTGCAGCAAACCCCGGGGCCATGCCCCGGGGTGAAAGCCCGCGCGTCAGCCCGGCGATGAGCGCCGCGCCCGCTACGCCCCCCAGCGTTCCCACAGCGGTGATACCCCCCGACGTGCCGCGCGTCACCCTTTTTCCGGAGGTGATGAGGCGCGGCGGGAACGGTGAGTAGGCTCCGATCTCGGTGGCCCACGTGTCGGCGGCAGCGGCCGCGATGGCGCCGGCGGCCCCCGCCCAGGAACCGAGCAACGCGGCGAGCAGCGCGATGCCGCCGTTGGCCAGCACTTGACGCGCGTTGCGGCTCGGGCCCCGACGCTCCGCGAGCTGAGTGAGAACGCTACCGGTGAGGAAGAAAGCGAAGAGCAGCGCGAGCCCCGGCCAGCCCAGGCCCCACGTCACGCCGGCCCCGACGGCGCAGGCCGCGACCAGCCCGCCGGGGGTGAGCCACTTCACTCGTCGAGCAGCTCGTCCAGGATCCGGCGCTTCAAGTCGGGGGGTGCACCCTGGGCCCGGCAACGGGCCCGGAGGAAACCGAGGAACAGCTTTTCGAAGTCGAATTCCTCGCCGCACGGCGGGCAGTCGGCGATGTGCTGACGAATCTCCTGCTCCACCGCGGGCGTGAGCTCGCGGTCGAGGTACTCATAGAGGTGCTCTTTGCATTCCCGACAATTCATTTAGCGGACCCCTTGATGTACCCCATCCCGACGGCGTAATCGTACAACTTCTGCTGCAGCAGCCGCCGGGCGCGGAACAGCCGGGATTTCACCGTTCCGACCGGCACTTCCAGGACTCGGGCGATCTCCTCGTAGGACATGCCCTCCACGTCGCTCAACACCACGGTCTCCCGGAATTGTTCCGGGAGCAGGTCGATGGCGCGCAGCACCTCATCGTCCACGATCCGGTCGAAGAAGGTCCCCTGCGGGTCGTCGTCCTGTAGCTCCTCGAACACGGAGAACGGTTCGATGGCGTCGATGTCGACGGTCTCCGGATGCCGCGTGCGCCGCCGGTATTCATTAATGAAGGCATGCCGCAGGATCGTGAGAAGCCATCCCTTCGCGTTCGTCCCCCGCTCGAACTGGTGCCAGGCGCGGTAGGCCTTGAGCATCGTTTCCTGGACCAGGTCGTCGGCTTCCGCGGGATTGCCGGTCAGCCGCAGGGCCACGCGGTACAAGCTGTCGAGGTGCACCAGC
>DATNOH010000211.1:0-3371 GCA_035601435.1 Gemmatimonadales bacterium
GGCGACTTGGATCCCCGCGACGTCCTCAAGGAGATTTGCTCCCTAGTCGAGGGTCCCGTGTCCGCGGAGGTGGTCGCCGTGGACGCCGACGGCATGGTGCGCGAGGGCAAAGAGCTCGCCAAGATCGCGGACAACATCGTCGTGAAGATTCCGATGCTCGAGGCGGGGATGGTCGCGGTTCGGCGCCTCGCCGAGGCCGGCATCAAGACCAATGTCACGCTGTGCTTCTCGAGCGTGCAGTGCCTCATCGCCGCGAAGGCCGGCGCCGCGTACGTGAGCCCGTTCATCGGGCGCCTGGACGACGTCGGTCAGGAAGGGATGGACGTCATCCGGGAGGCACGCGTGATCTTCGACAACTATCAGATCGCCACCGAGATCCTCGCCGCCTCGATCCGGCATCCGCGCCACGTAGTGGAGGCGGCGATGATCGGCGCCGACGTGGCCACTCTGCCCCCCGACGTCCTCAAGAAGCTGTTGCTGCACCCGCTCACCGATCGCGGGCTGGAGCAGTTCCTGGCGGACTGGAACAAGCTCGCGGCGCGCGCGAAGGCCGCGGTTTGACGTACAGCTCGCCCCTCTCCCAGCGCTACGCCTCCCCGGCCATGCAGGCCTTGTGGGGCGACCGGCGCCGCATCGGACTGTGGCGGCGGCTGTGGCTTGCCCTCATGGAGGTCGAGCGGGAGCTGGGTCTCGACATCCCCGAGCGGGCGCTCGCGGAGCTGCGCGCCCACCTGGACGATGCCGACCTCGAGCGCGCGGCGGAGCACGAGAAACGGATCCGCCACGACGTGATGGCGCACATCCACCATCTGGGTGAGCAGGCGCCCACGGCGCGGCCGTTCATCCACCTCGGCGCGACGAGCGCCTACGTCACGGACAACGCCGACCTCATCCTGATGCGCGAGGGGCTGCAGCTTCTCCTGGGCCGGGTGGCGGCCGTGCTGGTCGCGCTCGCCAAGCCCGCCCGGCGCTACCGCGACGTGCCGTGCCTCGCGTACACGCACTTCCAGCCGGCCCAGCTCACTACCGTCGGCAAGCGGATCACCCTGTGGATGCAGGAGTTCTTGCTGGACGCGGAGGAGATTCTCCATCGGCTCGACACGCTGCAGTTCCGCGGCGTGAAGGGGACTACCGGTACGCAGGCCAGCTTCCTCGAGTTGTTCGACGGAAACGATGAAAAGGTGCGGGAGCTGGACGCCCGGGTCGGCCGGCGGATGGGCTTCACCCGGGTGTTCCCGATCACCGGCCAGACCTACACCCGGAAGCTCGACGCCCAGGTGCTCACGGCGCTGTCGGGGGTCGCTCAGTCGGCGGCCAAGTTCGCCACCGATGTGCGGCTGCTGCAGCACGAGGGCGAGATGCTGGAGCCGTTCGAGAGCGATCAGGTGGGATCATCGGCGATGGCGTACAAGCGGAATCCAATGCGCGCCGAGCGGATGACGGGGCTCGCGCGCTTCGTCATCGAGTTGGAGGGCAACGCCTGGCACACGGCGGCGGAGCAATGGCTCGAGCGCACGCTGGACGACAGCGCCAATCGCCGGCTGGTCCTTCCCGAGGCGTTCCTGGCGGCCGACGCGATCCTGGTGCTGGCAACCAACGTGGCTGCAGGGCTCGAGGTGCGCGAGCCGGTGATGGCGCGCCACGTAGCGGCGCAGCTGCCCTTCCTCGCCACGGAGCGCCTGCTGATGCGTGGGGTGAAGGCGGGCGGCGACCGCCAGCGACTGCACGAGGTCATCCGCACCCACAGTCTCGCCGTAGCCCAGGCCGTGGCGGAGCAGGGAGCGCCCAACGATCTACTCGAGCGATTGGCCAGGGATCCGGCGTTCAGGGCCTTGAGGATCTCCGTCCGCCCGGAGGAGCTCGAGCCGGCGGCCTACGTTGGTCGCGCGCCGCGCCAGGTGGACGAGTTCCTCGAGCACGTCCTCCCCGACCTGCTGCACCGCGTCGAGGCGGTGGCGCCGGCCGCGGCGGCTGCCGAGGTCACCGTATGACGCTGCCTCTCGTCGCCAGCGCCCTGCCCCTCCCCCTGCTGCGCCGCGGCAAGGTTCGCGAGGTGTATGAGGTGGATCCCGAGACCCTGCTGCTGGTGGCGAGCGATCGGGTGAGTGCCTTCGACGTGGTGCTGCGGGAGCCCGTGCCCCACAAGGGCGCGGTGCTGACGCAACTGAGCGCGTTCTGGTTCGAGCGCCTCGCGGGTGTGATCTCGAGCCACTTTCTCTCGGGCGACGCGGACGAGATTGTGGCGCGGATTCCCGCGCTCGCCGATCACAGCGCGGCCCTGGCAGGGCGGGCCATGCTGGTGCGCCGCACGACCCCCGTGCCATTCGAGTGCGTGGTGCGCGGCTACATCGCCGGCTCGGCTTGGGCCGAGTACAAGAAGGCCGGCACGCTCGCCGGCGAGCCGCTGCCACCCGGACTGGTCGAGAGCGCGCGGATCGACCCGCCGATCTTCTCGCCCGCGACCAAGGCCGACGTGGGCCACGACGAGAACGTGACGTTCACGCACGTCGTCAAGGCGCTGGGCCGGCCGCTCGCCGAGCAACTCAAGCGAGCGAGCCTGAGTCTGTACGAGGCCGGCCGCGCCTACGCGGCGCCGCGCGGTATCATCATCGCCGACACGAAGTTCGAGTTCGGCACCACGCCCGACGGCCGGCTGCTCGTGATCGACGAGATTCTCACGCCCGACTCCTCCCGGTTCTGGCCCGCCGACCGGTACACGCCCAGCCGGAGCCAGCCGAGCTTCGACAAGCAGCCGTTGCGGGACTACCTCGCGGGCCTGAAGCAGGAAGGCCAGTGGGACGGGAACGCCCCACCGCCGCCGCTGCCGCGGGAGGTGGTGCAGGCGACGAGCGAGCGGTACCTAAAGGCTCATCAACTAATCACGGGGAAGCCGCTGGGGATTGCGTGACTAACCCAATGCGGAATGCGGAATGCGGAATGCGGAGTGTCAATGGGAGCGTCGTTAAGCGAGCGACCTTCCACTGCAATTCCGCACTCCACATTCCGCATTCCGCATTCGGTGAGGGGGGGCGGTGAGGGTCGCTCCCGAGGGATGGCCGTTCATCCTCGCCGGTTGGGCGCTGGTGGCGCTGGGCGCGTGGGGTGTCGCGGCGTGGGGCCGCGTCATGTGGGTGGTAGAAGTCCCGCTGCTGCTGCTCGCCGTGTGGCTGGTCGCCTTTTTCCGAGACCCGTCTCGCACAGGCCCGCGCGGCGATCAGTACGTGATCGCACCGGCGGACGGCAGGATCGTGGACGTGCGGGTGGTGGATGAGCCGATGTATCTCAAGAGCCAGGCGACGCGGATCTCGATCTTCATGAGCGTGTTCGACGTGCACGTTAACCGCTATCCGGCGACCGGGACGGTAGAGCTG
>DATNOH010000212.1:0-9140 GCA_035601435.1 Gemmatimonadales bacterium
CGTGGGGGAGCGGCCGAACGACCTGCTGTACATCCCCTAGCCGAGCGGCAGCCGGGCGAGCCACGAACCCGGATGCCGGGCTCGGACGAATCCGTCCAGCCCCCAGGTCCTCCCCGCGCGCGCGCCCAGAATCACCACCAGAGTGGTGATCAGCATGTAGTGGAACCCCTGCTGTGCCGATCCCTGCCACTGCACCGCGAGACCGTAATTCACGACCAGCACCAATCCAATCGCCGCGGCAAGCATCGTACAGCACCCGAATAGGAGCCCCAGACCGACCGCGGCTTCGCCGAACGCCGTGAGCTGGGCATACACGTGGCTGTTCGGGACTACGGTGTTCAGAAGGAATTCCTTGAAGAAGCCGATCGGGTTGCCCTCCGCATACTTCGTCACTAGGACCGGCATGAGGTGCTGCCAACGATCCGACGCCGTGGGCACGGGCAGGAAGCCGAAGGCCAATGTGATGCTCAGCTTGGTGAAGATGGCCTTCGCGAACCACACGCCGACGGCGATTCTCAGGACTGCGAGCCAGCGCTCGGGAGAGCGCATCGCCGGAGGCGTAGCCGTGCTCGGCAGGACGTCCATGCGCTCGTATCCTCAAGGGGTGAAAAAAGCCGGGCGGCGGTTCCGACCGGGAGCCGCCGCCCTCTCAAGACTCAAATCTATCCTACGGCGTCACGGGATGGCACCGACCGCCCGTGCCACGTTCAGCCGGCCCTTGCCGTAGAACGGCGTCGTCCCGTTACCCGCCACGTTGTCGGCCGTCTGCTGAATCCGCGCCTTGATCTGGCCCGGATTGCGGCCGAGGATCGACACGAGCAACGCCGCGGTGCCCGCTACGTGCGGGGCGGCCATGCTCGTGCCCTGTGCGCCGACGATGAAGTTCGGCGACGAGAAGCAGCCGATGATCAGGCTCGTCTGGCTGCAGGCGGCCCAGACGAACACGTCTCTCGTGGCCGGCGGGGGGAGCGCCGGCCCGAAGGAGCTGTTGCCACCCGGCGCAGCCACGTTGATGGCGGAGCGTCCGAAGTTGGTGTAATACGCGGGCGCGTCGATATTCGTCCAGGGACCGTTCCGGGTACCGGCGTTCGCGTCGGACGTCGGGCCGGTCGCGGCGACGCAGATGACAGCAGGCGTATCACAGAACGTTTGGTAGGTGTTGCCGTTGTGATCCAAATCGGTCGCCGCGTTGCCCGCGGAGACGACGATGGTTACGCCCTTGCTGCGGGCGTAGTTGAACGTCTTGTTGAGCAATCCCACGAACCGCCCGTTGCCCGCTTTGGTGAACGCACCGCCGAGACTCATGTTGATCACGTCGGCGCCGTTGTCCGCGGCGTAGATCACGCCGTTGAGAATCGAGCTGAAGGGGCAGTCGTTGATATAGCCGCAGACCTTCACGGCCACCAGCGTCGTCATCGACGTCACGCCCGCCGCGCGCACTGCGTTGCTGCTCACCGTCGCGCCCGTGTGGGTGCCATGGAAGAACAGATCCGTGTAGACCTCGGCGCCGGGGAAATACTTCTGGACGGTATCGGCCTCGGTGAAGGGCACCGTGGTGCCGTCCTTTAGCACTGCGTCGAACGTCCCCAACAGGTCCACCGACCGCGTGGCATCCACGCGGCCCTGCGTATCCGAGTGGTGCGGATCAATCCCCGAGTCGAGCATGAAGACCGAGACGCTGGACGAGCCGAGGAACCCGTGCGCCCAGGCTACGTCGGCCTGCACTGCACGCATGTTCCACTGGCGAGGGTAGCGCACCGCGGTCGCGGGAGCCGCGTTGCTCTGGACGCCGCCCGCCTCGGCGCTGGCTTCCGTGGCCAGGCGCGGCATATCGAGGGAGAGCAACGCGTCGGCGTCGACCGCCTGAATGCCCCGCTTACCGGCCAGGGTCGCGGCAGCGGAGCCCTGGAGGCCGCTCACCGCAGCGAGGCCGGAGCCGGGCGAAACCCACAACACTTTCCCGCCCAGCGCCCCTACCTGCCCGGCGAAGTCTGTGGGCACCGAAGCGCTGAACGATACGATGTGACGGCTATTTGCCGCGCGGCCAGGGGCGACGGCGGCGAACTGGGGAGCCCGCGCCGCTGCCGGCTCGGGGGAGACGCGCGCGTCGTACGCGCACGCGGCTGCGGCCACCAGTCCCATGGTGGCACATCGAGATACGGACCTGACAATTGACATCGGGTGCCTCAGGGCAAGAGGGGGACGGAAAACATGGCGCCGATTGGGAGGGTCGGCAAGCAGGACCGGGAGGGTCACTTTCCGACGCAAAAACTCGCGAATACACGATCCAGCACGTCGTCCGGCGTCACCACGCCGATCAGGTCGTCGAGCGCGCCCACCGCCGCGCGCAGGTGCGTCGCGGCCGCGGCCGCATCCACGCCGCTGCCTCGCGCAGAGTGGAACGCTTCGACCTCGGCCAGAGCGCGCTCCAGCGCGCCGCGGTGACGCGCCCGCGTGACGACGGGCTCCACGTCGCCCAGCGCGACGAGGCGGCCGAAGGCGACCGCCGCGAGCTTACGACGCAGCTCCGCGAGGCCCTGCCCGGTCACCACGGACACACCGCCGGTCGGGCGGTCGGTGAGATCGATCTTCGTCATCACTTCGACCACTGGTGCGCGACAAGAGGCCAGAAATTCCTGAGACTCCGTATCCCGCATGTCGCATCCCGCATCCCGACAGAACAGCACCAGATCCGCCGCCGCGAGATACTTCCGGCTCACTTCGATTCCCAACCGCTCGACGCGGTCGTCGCTCTCCCGCAAGCCTGCGGTATCCACCAGCCGGAACGGAAAGCCCTCGAGCACTGCGTGCGCCTCCACCGCATCGCGCGTGGTGCCCGGGACCTCCGTCACGATCGCGCGCTCCGTACCGAGCAGCGCGTTGAAGAGCGATGACTTGCCCGCGTTGGGGCGTCCGGCAATCACGAGCAGGGCGCCTTCCCGCAGCCGCTCCCCTTCGGGCGCCGTGTCGAGCAGCCGGGCGATGCGATCGCGCGCGGCGCGCCAGGCGCGCTCCACGCGCTCCGGTGCCACCGGGCCTTCGTCTTCTTCGGGAAAATCGATCTCGTAGGCGATCAGGGCCTCGAGCTCGAGCAGCTCCGTCCGCAGCTCGCCCAGCCGCGTCGAGAGCCCGCGGTCCAGCTGGTGCAGGGCGCGCCGCGCCTGGGCGGGCGAGCCGGCATCGATCAGGTCGGCGGTCGCCTCGGCCTGCAGCAGGTCGAGCTTGCCATTGAGCACCGCGCGGCGCGTGAACTCTCCCGGCCGGGCAGGCCGCGCTCCGGCGGCCACCAGCGCGGCCACCGCGGCCGCGGGGACGAGCAGTCCGCCGTGGGTCCAGAGCTCGACCAGGTCCTCGCCGGTGTAGGAGCGGGGCGCGCGAAAGCAGGCGGCGAGGGCATCGTCCACGGGCGCCCCGGTGGCGGGATGCACGACCTGGACGCGATGCACGGTGCGGGGCGGATCGGGCTGAAACGGCCGCAGGGCGCGCGCGGCCACGTCGAACGCCCCGCGCCCGGACAGCCGGATGAGAGCGACGGCGGAACGGCCGGGAGGAGTCGCGAGGGCCACGATCGGATCGGAAAGCATGCTTCCCTCGTCCCTAGCCCCTGGTCCCCGGTCCCTAGGTCTTCTTCCCTTGGTCCCGCAGGCGCCGCCGCGCGATCAGATATTGTTGCGGGATGCTGAAGATGTTGCTCACGGCGTAGTACAGATTCAACCCGGACGCGAAGTTCAGGAACAAGAGGGTCAAGAACGCCGGCATGAAGTACAGCATCATCTTGGTTTGCGGGTTGGGCGGCACCCCGATTTGTCCGACCTTCGAGAGCACGAACATCGAGAGCCCCATCAGGATTGGAATGATGTAGTACGGATCGGGGCGCGACAGATCCGACAGCCACAGGAACGGCACGCCGCGAAACTCGATGGTGTTCGCGAACACGAAGAACAGCGCGAACAGCACCGGCATCGGCAGGAGCATGGGGAGGCAGCCGCCGAACGGGTTGACGTTGTGTTCCTTATAGAGCTTCATCATCTCGCGCTGCAGCCGTTCAGGCTCGTTCTTGTAGCGGTCCTGGATCTGCTTCAACAGCGGCGCGACCGCCTGCATCCGGATGCTCGACTCCATGGCGCGCTGATTGAGCGGCCACAGCAGCAGTCGGACCAGGATGCCGAAGATGACGAGCACCCAGCCATAGGCCAGCTTCAGCTGATCGTGCATCCAGATCAGGATGTTCACGACCAGCACTGATACGGGCTGGATGATGGGCTGCAGGAAGCCGCCGTACGGATTGGCATCGTCCAGATCGTGGCCGAGCTGCGAGAGACGCCGATACTCGAGCGGCCCGACGTACAGCTGGTAGTCGAACCCGCCCGCCGGCGGCACGGGGAGTGTCAGGGCGACGCCGGCATGCGTCGCCACCGTCGAACGGCCGAACAGCCCCGAGGTCGAGACCGTACGCGGGCCGCCCTCCACGATCGCCGCGCCGAAGCGCTGCTGGTTGTCCTCCACGGCGAGCGCCGCGGCGAAGAAGTACTTCGACTTGACACCGGTCCACTCGAACGGCCCGTCCAGGATCTTGCGCTCCCCCGGCTTGACCGACCCGTAGTCCGTGCGTTGCGTCTTCGTCGACTTGGTGACGACGGCGTAGTGCCGGAAATCGTCCATCGAGTCGGCCTCGACCGACCGCAACCCGTCCCCCAACCCCAGCAGCAGCGTGGAGCCGGCGGGGCCGAATCCCTCCATCCGTCCGCGCACGCCGAGTCGGTACTCGCCCGGGAGGAAGCGGTATTCGAGGGTGATCCGCGCGCCGTCTCTCGCGCCGCTGAACGTGAGGGTGGTCGCGCCTTCCGACGCGACCTGTACCCGCGTCGCACTCGGTGTCAGGGTCCAGTCGGACAGGAGCGTCGTGTCGCCGGCTCCACCGATGCGCCGATACACCAGCAGCGGCTCCCCCTCCCGGACCAGCTGGACCGGTCGTCCCGAATCCGCTTTGGCGAACGAGCGGTAGCCCAACAGCTCTGCGCGAACCAGGGCGCCGCCCCGAGTAGTGAAACCAAGTCTATAGAGGGGAGAGGTCACCCACACCGTTTCCGCGGGCGTGCTGCCCGACGGGCGAACGGGCGGACCGGCGGACGGTTGCGCCGGCGTTGCAGCCGACTCCGGTGCCGCTGCCGCAGTACCAGCAGTGCTGTCCGGCCGACCGCCGGTCCGCCGGTCCGCCGTTTTCTTCGGCGGAAACAGGATGCTCGGCAGGACAGCCACGATGAGCATCAGGACAACAGCCAGAACAACGCGTCGTTCCACTTCACCTCTGCGCGTGTGCGCGTCTGTGCGTCTGTACTACGCGTCTGTGCGCCTGTGCGTCTAGTATTACGGCACCGGGTCGTATCCGCCGGGGTGCAGCGGGTGGCAGCGCAGGATCCGTCTGATGCCGAGCCACGCGCCTCGCACTGCGCCGTAGCGCTCCACCGCCTCGTAGGTGTAGCGCGAGCAGGACGGCACGAAGCGACACTGCGTGAACACCAGGTGCGCCAGCGTCACCTGATAGACGCGGATCAGCGCCATCACGGTACGCCGCGGCCAGTGCCGGAGATTCACGAGATGCGCGTCACGCTCGCCGTCAATTCGCTGCGCAGCCGCGCGAACGGCGCGGCGTACGCGGCGCGTTTCGCGCGCACGACGAGATCGACGACGGGGAGCGAGGCGACGGGGTAGCGTCTGAGAATCTCTTTCAAGCGTCGGCGCAAGCGGTTGCGGGCCACCGCGGTGAACTGAAAGCGCGGCACCACGATCGCCATCCGCGGGTGGTCCAGCGGACTCGGGCGCCACGCCAGGTCGAGATGCGGGGTGCGCAAGCGGCGACCCTGTTCCCAGCAAGCAGCGAGCTCCGGACCGCGCGCGAGGCGCACGCGCCGCGGAAACCGCTCTCCCGTTAGTGACTCCGGTGTTTGGACGGCAGGCGTACGGTGAGGCGCTTGCGCCCCTTTTTCCGCCGGCGGGACAGGACGGCGCGACCCCACACATCTTTCATGCGCGCGCGAAATCCGTGCTTGTTGATGCGCCGCCGATTGCGCGGGCGATACGTCGGACCCATACATTCCTCTCGGGAGGACGGGAAACGTACACGGTCGCCGGCGCGGTGGTCAAGGTTGACTTTTCCACAGGCCGACCGTACTTTCGGGCCGCCCTTGCAGGACGTCCCACCTCAGAGTCAGTCGCGGATGGAGCAGTCAACTAAAGAAGCTTGGAAGCGACTCCTCGACGAGGCGCGGCGCGAACTCCCCGACGCCACCGTGCGGACGTGGCTCGAGCCCGCGGTGCCGATCGCGCTGGACGACGGTCGGCTGATCGTCGGAGCCCCCGATCAATTCGCCGTTGAATGGAACGAGTCGAAGCACGCCACCGTCCTGGCGCGCGCCGCCGAGCGTGTGTTCGGGCGGCCTACGGCGGTCGTGTTCCGGGTGCAGGAGGATCGCCAGCAGCGGCCCCAGATGGATTTCTTCGTGGCGCCACGCGAGCCGGCGACCATCGACAAGGCCGGCGTCCCGACCACGCCGCTCAACGAGCGATACACGTTCCAGACGTTCGTGATCGGAAAGTCGAACGAGCTCGCGGCGGCGGCCGCGCACGCGGTCGGTGAGGCACCCGGCAAGACCTACAATCCGCTGTTCATTTACGGCGCCACGGGCCTCGGCAAGACGCATCTGATGCAGGCGGTCGCCCATGCCGTGCTCACCAAGTACCCGGGCACGCGGGTGCACTACTTCGGCGCCGAGCAGTTCATCAACGAAGTCATCGAATCGATCCACGCGCGCACCATGTCGGAATTCCGGCGCCGGTACCGCAACGACGTGGACCTCTTCCTGGTGGACGACGTGCATTTCCTCGAAGGCAAGGAAATGACGCAGGAAGAGTTCTTCCACACGTTCAACGCGCTGTTCGAGGGGCACAAGCAGATCGTGCTCACCTCGGATCGGCCGCCCAAGGAGATCCCGGGGCTGGAAGATCGGCTGATTTCCCGGTTCGAGTGGGGCCTGGTGGCGGATATCGGGCACCCGGACCTGGAGCACCGCATCGCGATCCTGCGCAAGAAAGCAGAGCAGGATCATCTCGAGCTCACGATTCCCGACGACGTGTTGCGGTTCATCGCGGAGCACGTCCGCTCGAGCGTGCGGGAGCTCGAGGGCTGCATCATCAAGCTGCTCCTGTTCGCCTCGCTCAAGAACCGCGAGGTCACCATCGAGCTGGCGCGCGAGGCCCTGTCGGACAAGATCCGCCAGGGAGAGGACGCGTCGAGCTACGGCGCGCCCACACCGAGCATCGATCGCGTCCAGGAAGTCGTGGCACGCCGCTGGGGCGTGACCCCGGAAGGGCTGCGCTCCAAGGCCCGCACCAAGACGCTGACGATCCCGCGGCAGGTCGCGATGTACCTGGCGCGCAACATGCTGAGCATGCAGCTGGTGGAGATCGGGCAGGCGTTCGGGGGGCGTGACCACTCGACCGTGATCCACTCGGTGGACAAGGTGGAGCGGCAGATGATGCGGGATCGGACGTTCAAAGAGCGCGTCGAGATGGCGCGCCAGGAGTTGTCCGCACTCTAGCCAACATCTGGAAGCGAGCGGTGTGGGCGGGTGTGGGAAGCGCAGGGAGATGTGGGGAAAGCCCGGGATACCAACAGTCCCAACAAACAGACGGCACGGCGGCGGGACGCGAGTTGGTTCGCCGAGCATGAGTTAGGCCGACTGCCAACATTTCCCCGCCCTCTACTACTACTACTAGTAGTTCTATTCTAGTAGAGTAGTAGAGTCTTACTCCACAAAACCTGGGAAAAGGGCTACGCGACGGATGAAGTTCACGATTACGCGAGAGCAGCTGCAGGAGGGATTGAACGGAGTCGCGGCGGCCATCCCCGCCAAGACGACCCTGCCGGTGCTCGCCAACGTCCTGGTCGAAGTGACGAAACAGGGTCTCCGCCTCTCCGGGACGGACCTGGACATTGCGGTCACGACCACCGTGCCGGCCGAGGTGGACGCCGAGGGCGCGGTGACCCTGCCGGCCAAGAAGCTCGTGGATATCGCGCGGGAGCTGCCCTCTGGGCCCGTGCGGTTCACGGCGGCGGGTGAGTCGCGCGTCGCGATCGAATGCGGCCGCGCGAAGTTCAAGCTACTGGGATTGCCGCGCGAGGAGTTTCCGTCCTTCCCCGCCGTCAAGTTCGACGGGGCGTGGAACGCGGCGGCGGGTGTGGTGCACAAGCTCGTGGGGCACGTCGCCTTCGCGGCTTCGACGGAGGAGAGTCGGCCGATCCTGAACGGCGTGCTGTGGGAGCTCCGGCCCGACCACATGCGCATGGTGGCGACCAACGGGCACCGGCTGGCCAAGATGGACGTTCCGGCGCAGGGGGGCTCGACCGCGGACCTGATCGTCCCGCCCAAGGCGCTCGAGCAGATCCGCCGACTGTTCGCGGCCGACGACGCCCTCGAGATTGCGCGCAGCGACAACCACATCGGCTTCCGGGCCGGAGGGACCCTGGTCTTCTCGCGCTTGATCGAAGGGCCGTATCCGAACTACGAGCAGGTGATTCCCCGCGAGAACGACAAGTTCGCCACGGTGGACAAGGCGGCGATGGCCGCCGCGCTGCGCCGCATGAGCGTGGTGGCGAGCGACCAGACGCACCGGATCCGGCTCGCTTTCTCCGGCGGCGCGGTCAAGTTCTCGGTCCAGACCCCCGACTTGGGCGAAGCCCAGGACGAGCTCGCGGTCACCTACGAGGGTGAGCCGCTCGAGATCGGCTTCAACGCGATGTACCTGCTCGAGATCCTCAAATACATGCCCACCGATGAGGTGCGGCTCACCTTCAAGGCGCCCGAGCGCGCCGCCACCGTGGAGCCGGTCGGGTGGGATGACCCGGCCAGCTACATGGCGCTGGTGATGCCCCTGCGGCTGGTCGATTAGACGGGCGGAGAGACGGCTAGCCGTCTCCCTACAGGCTATCCGTCTGACTCCTCGTCGTGTCCGCCACAGTGTCCACCAGCATCGGGAGCGGACCGTTCAACGAGTCGACAGGCGGCGTAATCACCGGCGGCACGACCAACACGGTGTCCATCTCTTCCTCCGGCGGGATGTATACGTCCACGCCCCGGTAG
>DATNOH010000213.1:0-2354 GCA_035601435.1 Gemmatimonadales bacterium
CGTCGATGCCTGCCGGGCCGCCGCCGCGGACGACCTGGGCCGGTTGACCTCCCGCGAGCGGGAAGTCGTGCAGCTCGTGGCCGAGGGCAAATCGACCAAGCAGGTCGCCGCGCTGCTCGCGATCACCCCCAAGACCGCGGAGTTCCACCGCTCGCGGGCGATGAAAAAGCTGGACATCCACGACGTCGCGGGCCTGGTCCGTTACGCGATCCGGGAAGGCCTGATCGTTCCCTGACCCGGGTGTTCTCCCGGCCGCACCTAGGGTTTCGCCGGGTTCTCCCCCGTGGCGCCGTCGCCACATTCACGTAGCATGGCTCCGCGCACGCCGTTCACCCGTTCGCCGGTGGTGCTCGTCGCGAACGCCGGCACGTGGCTCAACCAGGCGCTCGACAGCATGCTCGAGCCGCTGGGGTATCGGGTGGTGTCCGTGGGGAGCGGTCGCGAGCTCCTAGACCGGGCGCCCGCCGCGCGGCCCGACGTGATCCTCATGGACGCGAACCTCCAGGATCTGGACAGCCTGGCGGTGTGCCGCGCACTCCGCCAGAACCGCGCGGTCTCGTGGCACACGCCGATTTTCATGATCACGTCGACTCCGGCGACCAAGCAGCAGCGACTCGCGGCGCTCGAGGCCGGAGCCTGGGACTACTTGAGCCTCGTGCTCAATGCCGAGGAGCTGGCGCTGAAGCTCGACGCGTTCACGCGCGTCAAGCTCGAAACCGATCACGCGCTGGACGAAGGTGCGGTGGAGCCGGCGAGCGGGCTGTACACGATGCGCGGGCTCGAGCGCCGTGCCCGCGAGCTCGTGTCGGACGCGTTCCGCCGTCACGCGCCGCTCGCCTGCCTGGCGCTCGCCGTCGAGTTGGTCCTTCAGGACGCCAACCCCGCGCGACTGGCGGCGCCACCGGTCGCGGTCGCGTACGCCGCGCACGTCCTCCAGGCGCGCGGGCGTACGTCCGACGCGATCGGCCGGCTGGGCCGCAGCGAATTCGCGGTCCTCGCTCCCTCGACCGCGCCCGAAGGCGCGGACCTGATGGCTCGGCGGCTCACGCAGGCGCTCGAAACGGCGGGTCCCAGACCCGCCGGCCTGCCGCCGCTGTTGGTCCGGGCCGGCTACGAGGCCGTCGCGGACCTGCACGCGACGCCACTCGCGCCCGACCGCCTGCTGGAGCACGCCGGAGCGGCGCTGGTCCAGGCTCGCGCCGCGGGAAGCGGTGAGCGTATCCGAGCCTACCAGGGGTAGATTACCGGCTCCATGAACAGGTTGCGTTAGCGTGGCACCGGCGGTCGCGATCGCGATCGTCGTGCTCGTCGTGCTGCTTGCGCTGCTGCTCCTGCGGGGCAGCGCGGACCAGACGCGCCTGCTGCGCGATGTGCACGAGCGGCTCGGGGCGCTGGGCGAGGCGACCAAGCGCCTCGAGCAGATGGGCACCGCGGTGACGGAAGTGCAGCAGCTGCTGCAGGTCCCGAAGCTGCGCGGCACGATCGGCGAGGTGTGGCTCGAAGAGCTGCTGCGCCAGATCCTGCCGGCCTCGCACTACCAGATGCAACACGCGTTTCGATCCGGTGAGAGGGTCGACGCGGCCCTCCGGGTCGGCGACCGCCTGGTGCCCGTGGATGCCAAGTTTCCGCTCGAGGCGTGCCAGCGGTTGCTCGGCGCGACCGGCGCCGAGGCCGAACGCGAGGCGCGCGCGTTTGCGCGCTCCCTCAAGGAGCGGATCGACGAGATCGCCGACAAGTACATCCGTCCGGACGAAGGGACCTATGATTTCGCCCTGATGTACATCCCGGCGGAGAACGTGTACTACGAGGCGGTTCTGCGCGCGGAAGATCCGGGGGATGCCAAGAGCGTGCTGGGTCACGCACTGCGCCGCCGTGTGATCCCCGTATCGCCCCACACCTTCTATGCCTACCTGCTGGTGATCCTCCACGGGCTCAAGGGGATGCGGGTGGAGCAGCAGGCCCGGGAGATCCAGGAGCAGCTCGGTGGCCTGCGCCAGCAGTTCGACGCGTTCTGGACGGCATTCCAAACGGTCGGTGCGCACCTCGCGAACGCCCAAAAGCGCTTCGAGGAGAGCGAGCGTCAGGCGGGACGGGTGCAGGAGCGGTTCGAGCGGATAACGGGCGTGGAAGATGCGAGAGAAGATGGCAATTCGCGGGTCGAGCCGGGAGGGGAACAAAGAGGGGGAGGGCGTTGACCACCGCAGCGGTTCCTACGTAAGCTTCCGAAGCAATGCGAAATCCCACGCTGAGCCCGCTGTGCGTTCATCGCACCTGTTGTCACGGTCTGCGAATTGCGGAACGTGATTGGATGCGTGGGATGTAAGGCGTAGCAGTCGATCGACCTGGGTGAGACC
>DATNOH010000214.1:0-8680 GCA_035601435.1 Gemmatimonadales bacterium
ACCGGTGATCTGGGACCAGGTGCTCTTCACGGAGCTCGCGACCAGCGCCGCCGCGACCCGCGACGGCGCGGGGGCGGTGCTTGCCGCCCACGAGCGGGACCTCGTCACAGTGGTGGTGGACGACCCGGCGGTAATCGACGACCTCAATACGCCGGAGGACTACGAGCGCCTGATCAGGGAGGTCAATCGCGATATCTACTGAGGCTTGGTTGACAATCCCGAGTAATTCCTGTAGGATTCGCCTTCGCCATGGTCTCATCTCTGCAACTTGCGACGCACAAAGGACTTCGGGAGCCTTAATGAGTAGCGGAATCGAATCCCAGGTCCTCCAGCCGTATAAGTACGGCTTCGTCACCGATATCGAATCGGAGACCGTCCCGCCCGGCCTGAGCGAGGACGTCATCCGGCTCATCTCTCAGAAGAAGGGCGAGCCGGCGTGGATGCTCGATTGGCGGCTCAAGGCCTATCGCAACTGGCTGAAGATGCCCGAGCCGCACTGGGCGAACGTGCAGTACGGTCCCATCGACTATCAGGCCATCAGCTATTACGCGGCTCCCAAACAGCGGCCCAAGCTGGACAGCCTCGAACAGGTCGACCCCAAGCTGCTCGAGACATTCGAGAAGCTCGGGATCCCCATCGAGGAGCGGAAACGGCTGGCGGGCGTGGCGGTGGACGCCGTGTTCGATTCGGTCTCCGTCGCAACGACGTTCCGCGAGGAGCTCAAGAAGCATGGGGTGATCTTCTGCGCCATCTCGGAAGCGATCCGGGAGTATCCCGAGCTGGTGCAGCAGTACCTCGGTTCGGTGGTTCCTTACAATGACAACTTCTTCGCCGCCCTGAACTCGGCCGTGTTCACCGACGGCTCGTTCGTGTACGTCCCGAAGGGCGTGCGCTGTCCTATGGAGCTGTCCACCTACTTCCGCATCAACGCGGAGTCGACCGGCCAGTTCGAGCGCACCCTGATCGTCGCGGACGACGCGAGCCACGTGAGCTACCTCGAGGGCTGCTCGGCGCCGGTGCGCGACCAGAACCAGCTGCACGCCGCGGTGGTGGAGCTCGTGGCCCTGGACCGCGCGACCATCAAGTACTCGACCATCCAGAACTGGTATCCGGGCGACGAAGAGGGGCGGGGCGGGATCTACAACTTCGTGACCAAGCGCGGCGCGTGTCGCGGCCGGGGCTCCAAGATCTCCTGGACCCAGGTGGAGACGGGCTCGGCGATCACGTGGAAGTACCCCGGCTGCATCCTCCAGGGCGACGACTCGATCGGCGAGTTCTACTCGGTGGCCGTGACCAACCACCGCCAGCAGGCGGACACGGGCACCAAGATGATTCACATGGGCAAGAACACGCGCTCGACCATCGTCTCCAAGGGCATCTCCGCGGGGCGCGGGCAGAACACCTACCGGGGTCTGGTGAAGATCCTGAAGGGCGCCGAGCACGCTCGCAACTACTCGCAGTGCGACTCGATGTTGATCGGCGACCGGTGCGGGGCGCACACCTTCCCGTATATCGACGTGCGCAACAGCACGGCCACCATGGAGCACGAAGCGTCGACCTCCAAGATCGGCGAGGACCAGATCTTCTACGCGAAACAGCGCGGTCTGTCCGCCGAGGACGCGGTATCGATGATCGTGAACGGCTTCTGCAAGGAAGTCTTCAAGGAGCTGCCGATGGAGTTCGCCGTCGAGGCGCAGCGGCTGCTCGGTATCAGTCTCGAAGGGAGCGTGGGTTGAGCAAGAGCAAGCATCCGCTGCTGCAGGTCAAGAACCTCCACGCCACCGCCGAGGGGCGCGAAATCCTCAAGGGCGTCGACCTCACGGTCAACACCGGCGAGGTGCACGCGATCATGGGGCCGAACGGCTCGGGCAAGAGCACGCTCGCCCAGGTCCTCGCGGGTCACCCGGCGTACGCCGTCACCGCGGGTCAGGTGCTGTACGAGGGCAAGGATCTGCTCGCCATGCCTCCGGAGGAGCGGGCGCGCGAGGGCGTGTTCCTGGCATTCCAGTACCCCGTGGCGATTCGCGGCATCACCAACGCCTATTTCCTCCGCTCTGCGGTGAATGCGATCCGCAAGCATCGTGGTGACGAGGAGCTCGGGCCGGTCGAGTTCATGGACGCGCTCGACGAGAAGCTCAAGGCGATCGGCTGGGACTCGAGCTATCTGACCCGGCCGGTGAACGACGGGTTCTCCGGCGGCGAGAAAAAGCGCAACGAGATCCTGCAGCTCGCGGTACTCGATCCCAAGCTCGCAATTCTGGACGAGACGGATTCGGGGCTCGACATCGACGCGCTGAAGACCGTAGCCCGGACCGTGGACAAGCTGCGGCGGCCCGACAACGCGACCGTGCTGGTGACGCACTACTACCGGATCCTCACGCACATCGAGCCCGACCTCGTGCACGTGCTGGCCGGCGGGAAGATCGTCAAGTCGGGCGGCAAGGAGCTGGCGCTCGAGCTGGAAGAGAAGGGGTACGACTGGCTGCGCGAAGAGGCCGTCGTGGCATGACCGAGATCGCCGACAAGACCGCACGCTACGTCGCCGACTTCGAGGCGTTCGCGCGCAACGGCGCCTTGGGCGCACCCGCGTGGTTGCGGGAGCTGCGCCAGGGAGCGATCGCCCGCTTCTCAGAGCTCGGGTTTCCCACGACCAAACAGGAGGAGTGGCGCTTCACGAGCGTCGCTCCCATCGCGGACGCGCGATTCACGCTTCAGCATGCTGCCCGCTCACCGCTCCCCGGTCACGCAGACATCGAGCGTCTGTGTGTCGGCGCGGGCCCGCGCGTCGTTTTCGTGGATGGGCGCCACGTCCCGGCCCTTTCCACGCCGGCAGAGCTGACTGGTGGGGCACGGGCGGGCAGTCTCGCCGCCGCGCTGCGGACGGGCGCGGACAGCGAGCTGACCCGTACCCACCTCGCGCGTCACGCCCGCTGGCGCGACAGCGCCTTTGCGGCGCTCAACACCGCGTTCCTGGCCGATGGGGCGTTCGTGCACGTCCCCGCCGACGTGACGCTCGGTCAGCCGCTGGAGGTGGTCTTCCTCTCGACCGGCCAATCGGGATCGGACGGACCGATCGTGTCTCACCCGCGCAGCCTCATCGTGGTCGAGCGGGGCGCGCGGGCCGTGGTCGTCGAGACCTACGCGGGGCTTTCCGACGGCGTCTATTGGAGCAATGCCGTCACGGAGGTCGCGGTGGGGGAGGGCGCCCGAGTCGAGGTCTACCGCGTGCAGCAGGAGGGCCCACGGGGCCTTCAGATCGCAACGACACATTCCCGACAGGAACGCGACAGTTACCTGGGATTGCACGTCCTGACGCTGGGCGCGGCGCTCGCCCGTCATGACATCAACGCGGTGCTCGACGGCCCCGGGGCGGAGCTGATCCTCAACGGCCTGTACCTGCTGAGCGGCGGACAGCACGCCGATCATCATACCGTGATCGACCACGCGCAGCCGCACTGCGCCAGCCACGAGTTCTTCAACGGGGTGCTGGCCGAGCGGGCGCACGGCGTGTTCAACGGGCGCATCATCGTGCGGCCCGGGGCGCAGCGCACCGACTCGAAGCAGACCAACAACAACCTGCTCCTGTCCACCGAAGCGCGGGCGGACAGCCAGCCGCAGCTCGAGATCTACGCCGACGATGTGAAGTGCACGCACGGCTCGACGGTGGGTCCGATCGACCAGACACAGCTCTACTATTTACGCAGCCGCGGGCTCTCCCCGGAGGCCGCCCGGAGCATCCTCACGTACGGGTTCGGCGCGGAGATCCTCGACCGGATGCAGCATCCCGACGTGCGCGAGCGGCTCGACCGCCTGGTGCGCGCGCGGCTCGGCTGATGCTCGACGTCGCCCGCCTCCGCGCCGACTTCCCGCTGCTCGCGCAACAGGAGAACGGTCATCCGCTGGTCTATCTCGACAACGCCGCGACGACACAGAAGCCGCAGACGGTGCTCGACGCCATTGTCGACTACTACCGAGTCACCAACGCGAACGTGCATCGCGGGGCGTACGACCTAGCCATCCGCGCCACCGAGGCGTATGAGGCCGCCCGGGCCAAGGTCGCGGCGTTCGTGAACGCGTGGGCGCCGGAAGGCGTGGTGTTCACCCGCGGCACCACCGAGGCGGTCAACTTGGTGGCGGGCTCGTATGGCCGCGCCACCGTGAAAGGTGGCGACGTGGTGCTGGTGACGGCCATGGACCACCACTCGAACCTCGTGCCGTGGCAGATCCTGTGTCAGGAGAAGGGGGCCACGCTGCGGATGGTCGAGGTCACCGAGGACGGGCGGATCGACCTCGCCGACTTCGGTCGGGCGCTCGAGCGGCGACCCAAGATCGTCGCGTTCCCCTACGTATCCAACGCACTGGGCACGGTGAATCCGGCGGCGCGGCTCACCTCACTCGCGCACGCCGCCGGCGCGGTGGTCGTGGTGGACGGAGCCCAGTCTACGCCGCACCTCAAGGTCGACGTGCAGGCGCTCGACTGCGATTTCTACGCCCTGTCGGGTCACAAGATGCTCGGGCCCATGGGGTCGGGAGCGCTGGTGGCGAAGCCGCAGCTGCTCGAGTCCATGCCGCCATACCATGGCGGGGGCGAGATGATCTCGCGCGTGTGGGATGATCACTCCACCTACAACAAGATTCCGCACAAGTTCGAGGCGGGGACCCCGAACGTCGAAGGAGCGGTCGGACTGGCGGCGGCGATTGCCTACCTCGAGCGCATCGGCCCCGAGCGGATCGCCCAGCACGAGCAATCTCTCGCGGCCGCCGCGATCGACAAGCTCACACAGATCGAGGGCGTGACGGTGTACGGCCCGCGCGGGAAGGGCGAGCGGGCGGGCGTCGTATCCTTCACGTACGGGGACATTCACCCGCACGATATCGCGACCATTCTCGACCAGGATGGGATCTGTATCCGCGCCGGCCACCATTGCGCCCAGCCGCTGATGCGGCGGCTGAATGTGACCGCGACGGCGCGCGCATCGTTCTACCTGTACAACGGGTTGGACGAGGTGGACGCCCTCGCTGGTTCGCTCGTCAAGGCGGGAGCCCTGTTTGGATACGTCCCCGCCTGATCCGCGGCTCAGCGCTCTTTACCAGGAGCTGATTCTCGATCACTACCGGCGGCCCCGCAACAAGGGGACGCTGGAGCAGGCGACCCACACGGTATCGCTCAACAACCCGCTGTGCGGCGACGAGATCGACCTGCAGCTGCGTGTGGACGGCGACGTCATCAAGGATGCGCGCT
This sequence comes from Gemmatimonadales bacterium, assembly GCA_035601435.1. Classification (GTDB taxonomy): domain Bacteria; phylum Gemmatimonadota; class Gemmatimonadetes; order Gemmatimonadales; family GWC2-71-9; genus AG41. The sequence goes on from DATNOH010000214.1 coordinate 5,243, forward strand.
TCATCGGCCGGGGCTGCTCGATCAGCCAGGCCGCGGCCTCGATGATGACGCAGCTCCTGAAGGACAAGTCGGTGCCGCAGGCGCTGGCCCTGGCCGACCGCATGAGCGCCATGATGCAGGGGGACGAGGGCGCCGCGCGGGACAAGACGCTCGGCGAGCTGCGCGCCCTGGCGGGTGTGTCGAAATTCCCCGTCCGCGTTAAGTGCGCGCTCCTGCCTTGGAACGCGCTGACCGACGCAGTCAGGCAGTAACGGGCTAGATTAACCGCGCGTACATGGCGTCTCCCTCTCCCTCCCCCTCCCCCTCCCGCTCCCCCTCCCCTACCCCGATCCTGATCCTCGACCGGGTCAGCAAACGCTTCGCCGGTCACACCGCCGTTGACGAGCTGTCACTGTCCGTACCTCGCGGGGTGATCTACGGCCTGCTCGGGCCGAACGGCGCCGGGAAGACCACCACCATACGCATGATCATGGACATTCTGGAGCCCGACGGCGGCGCCGTGCGGGTATTCGGAGAGCCGGGCGGCGGCCGCGCCCACTCGGAGCGGATCGGCTATCTCCCGGAGGAGCGCGGGCTGTACCGCAAGATGCGGGTGCTCGACGTGCTCGGGTTCCTCGGCGAGATGAAGGGCGTCGACCGGCGGCAGTCACGCCAGCGAGCGGAGCTATGGCTGGAGCGACTCGGACTTGCCCAGTGGAAACTGCGCCGCGTCGATGAGCTGTCGAAGGGGATGCAGCAGAAGGTGCAGTTCATCTCGACCATGCTGCACGATCCGGACCTCTTGATTCTCGACGAGCCGTTCTCCGGCCTCGATCCGGTGAACGCCCAGGTCATGAAGGATACGGTGCTCGACCTGCGCAGCCGCGGGAAAACGATCTTGTTCTCGACCCACATCATGGAGCAGGCTGAAAAGCTGTGCGAGCAGCTGTGCATCATCGCGCGGGGACGAAAGCTGGTAGACGGCGCCCTCTCGGACATCAAGCGGACGCATGGCGGACAACATCTCATCATCGGGTTTGACGGCAGCCTTGGCGGAGCAGCGCAAGTGTTCGCAGATAAGGGTCTTGTGAGCAAGGTCGACAACTACGGGCAGTACGCCGAGCTGGAGCTCGTGTCCGGCGCTGACCCCCAGCAGATCCTTCAGCGACTCGTGGCGTCGGGCGCGCGGCTTTCGAAGTTCGAGCTGCAGGAGGCGTCGTTGAACAAGATCTTCATCGATCTCGTGGGGCCGGGGGCGGCCCCCGTGGACGCCGGAGCGGGCGCCGGTGCGTAAGGTCTGGGCGGTGGTCCGGCGCGAATTCACCGAGCGCGTACGGCACAAATCGTTCTGGGTGATGGCCATGCTCGGCCCCGTATTCTTCGCGGCGGTGTTTCTCGCCCCGGTACTCCTCTCGGGAACTGGTGGCGTGAGGCGACTGGTCGTCGTCGATCGAACGACCACGCGGTTCGGCGCGGCAGTCGCCTCAGGCCTCGCCTCGACGCGGGGGTTCGTGGTCGTTCGGCGCATCGCGGGCGCGCCGGGTGTGGAGGACTCCCTGGCAGGCGAGGTGGAGGCGAAGCGAATCGACGGCTTCCTCCTGGTGTCGGACTCGCTGTTCGAAGGGGGGACGGTGGAGTACCGTGCCGCGAACGTATCGTCCCTCGACGACATCGGCCTTCTACGCGAAGCGCTGGGGCGTTTGGCCGAAAACGCACGCCTCGAACGAGCCGGAGTGGACCCGCATGTGGTCGCGCAGGCGCAGCTGCGCGTCTCGCTGCGGACCCAGAAAATCACCGGCGGCCGCACGACCGGAGAGACCGCGGGGCAGTCGTTCTCACTGGCGTATTTCATGATGGTGACGTTGTACATCGCCTTGCTACTGTACGGCGTGCAGGTGATGGGCTCCGTCATCGAGGAGAAGACATCCCGGGTGGTGGAGGTGCTCGTCAGCTCGATCAAGCCGTTCGAGCTCCTCCTCGGTAAGGTGCTGGGAGTGGGGGCGGTCTCGCTACTGCAGTTCGTCATCTGGGGCGTCGCGGGACGATTGCTGTTGGGACAGCGCGCGGCGTTGACGGGTCGTCTGACCAACGGCGGGCAGGAGATGGGCCAGATGTTCCAGGTCCCGCATGTGTCCGCCGCCACCGTGTTCGTGTTCGTGGCGTTCTTTCTGGGCGGGTTCTTCCTTTACTCCGCCATGTTCGCGGCGGTAGCCGCCATGTCCTCGACCGAGCAGGAGGCGCGGCAGAGCCAAGCGCCCATCACGGTGCTGATCATGCTCGCCTTCTTCAGCTCTTTCGCCACGCTGGCGAACCCGGAGTCGACGCTGGCCACGACGCTGTCGCTCGTGCCGTTCACGTCGCCGATCGCCACGCCGGCACGGTGGGCGGCGGGCAACCTCACGTTGGGCGACGTGGCGAGCTCGCTCGCGTTGCTCGTCGTGGGAGTCGCCGTCGTCACCTGGATCGCGGCGCGGATATATAGGGTGGGAATCTTGATGACGGGGAAGCGGCCGAGTCTCAGGGAGCTAATCCGTTGGGTCAGAGCGTAGACGTTGAGAGAGACGCTGAGGCGCCGAGGCGGTGAATGGATCTAAGGGTTGAGGGCAAGGCATAGGAAGGGCACCGCCGGCAATCTTCCGATGCCGCTCCACCATCGACTCGGCTGCATCCTTCTCATGTGGCACACTACAAAACACTGAAGGCCTGGCAGTACGCACAAAGGCTCGCCATCGATTGCGTCAGAGCGTCCCGCGGGTTCCCTGACTACGAGCAGAATGCTCTGGCCGACCAGCTACGACGCGCCTGCTACAGCGTTCCCCTGAACATCGCCGAGGGCAACACTCGACACGGTTCCCGAGAATACCGTCGGTTCCTCGACACGGCCCGCGGTTCTCTGGCGGAGGTGGAGACCATCATTGAGTTGGCACGGGAGCTTGGCTACGTCACGCCGGCCGAATTCGGGAGGCTCGAAGCGTTGGTGACCGAAACTGGGCGTACCCTTTACGGCTTGTTGAGGAAGATCAGCGGCGCTGCTTCTCGGCCCCCTTCGCGGATCCCTTCGCCCTAGCCCCTCACATCCACTCAACGCCTCGGCGCCTCGGCCGTCTACCTCGACGTCTCGGCGTCTGAGCCGGTATAATTGCGTTCATGGAGATCGACTATGACGTGATAGTGGTGGGCGCCGGCCACGCCGGCACCGAAGCCTCCGTGATGGCGGCTCGGTCGGGTGCGACCGTCCTCCTCCTTACTTCCAACCTCGACACCATCGGGGCTATGTCCTGCAATCCCGCCATCGGCGGGATCGCGAAGGGCACCTTGGTTCGCGAAATCGACGCCCTCGGCGGCATCATGGGGCGGGCGACCGATCGCGCCACGATCCAGTTCCGGATGCTCAACCGTTCCAAGGGTCCCGCCGTCTGGGCGCCGCGCGCTCAGTGCGACCGCACACTGTACCGGCGC
>DATNOH010000215.1:0-12350 GCA_035601435.1 Gemmatimonadales bacterium
TGGGGTATCCCGGTGGTTCTCTACACCCACCTGTCGCCGCGCAGTGCAGGCCTGCTGCTTCAGTTAGGTCAAGCCGGCATCCGGGGCACAGTCTTCTATGGGTACGACGACGCCCCACGCCGGTTTATCGACGCGATAGACTGGGAGACCAAGGGAAGTAGCGGGCCTCCGTTGGAGGCTGCCTAATAGGCGCCGCTGTACCAGCAATACAGATCGTTATCGGTTGTCAGCGCGCAGGCGCGGGCGGATCCGCCGTCCCCACCCGCAGCCAGCGAGCCGAACACCAGGTTCGCAAGCACCGGCGCGGGCGTCGAGCCGTAGCTCCCGCCCCAGCAGTATACCTTCCCGCCCGTCGTCAGACCGCAGGCATTCCACCGCCCGGCCTGCACATCGGTAAAGGAGAGTCCGCCGGACACCTTCACGGGCATGGTGCTGGTCACGTTCGCGCCGTTGCCGAGGTCGCCGGTGACTCCGTACCCCCAGCAGTATCCCTCGCCAGTGTCGCTGAGCCCACACGTGAAGTAACCGCCTGCCTTGACGGACTTGAAGACCACGCCGCCTTCGACCCGCAGGGGGATGTGGCTGCAGGGGTACCCTTGGTCGATTGGGAAGCCGCATCGATCGGAGGTAGAGTCGTTGCCAAGTTGGCTCGACCCATTTGACCCCCAGCAGTATGCCGCGCCGCTCGTCGTCACGCCGCAGCTGTGTTCCCACGATCCCGCACTCACGCGGGTGAACTTCAACCCGCCTGCAACGGGAATCGGCCAATTACTGCAACGATTGATGCCGTTCTCGAGACACGTGCTGGTCAACGTGTCGCGACCGAGTTGTCCGATGCCATTGTCCCCCCAACAGTATGCATCCCCGCTGATCTCGACCGCGCAGCTGTGGCTCCGGCCAGCGCTGATGCCGGTAAACAGATGGCCGCCCGCCACGGCGACGGGCTGGACCTGCCGCACTTCCGTCGCGTAGTTCGGGGAGCCATCGCCCAACTCGCCGCTCTGGTCGAGCCCCCAACAAAAGGCCTGGCCGCTCGCGGTGAGGGCGCATGTGTGCCAATCGGTGAAGGGCAGCCGCAACCCCAGGCCCGGACCGATCGGAACCGGCCGCGGACGGTCGATCCGGGTTCCATCGCCGATCGATCCCTGGTAGTTCTCACCCCAACAGTACGCATCGCCCGCGAGACTCAGCGCACAGGTGTGGCCGCCGCCATCGCTCACCGCGCTGAAACCGAGCACCGTGACCTGTACGCTGTCACCGAGCACGCCGACCCCGCCCGCAATCCACGTCGTCCCGTGGTGACGAGCCTGGACGACGCTACCAGAGACTCCTACGATGGTGCTGTCCCGCGCCCGCAGCTGCACGGGATTGATCTCGAGGTTGCCGTACCGGTCCCAGGCCTGGGCGCTGACGTGCACCGTGTCGCCGATCAGGCCCAAGACCGGGAGACTGCTCGGCGTGATCGCGACCCGAGCCGGCGGTCCCGGCAAGGCCGTGGCGAACACGAGCGCGGGGGGGAGTCCCCGCACCAGGGCCACCGTCGTCTCCGGCCCTGCGACGGTACCCAACGTCCAGGTAGTGGTCGCCTGGCCGGCGGCGTCGGCTCGAGCGAACCTGGGCGAGACTTGGCCACCTCGGCTCAGTGCGCTCCAGGCAACCGTGGCTCCCGCGTCGGGCGTTCCGTCCGCGCGGAGCACCTGGACGACAAGGGGCAGGGCGAGGGTCCGGCCGACGGTGTCGACCTGCCACACGCCGCCGATCACGCTGAGGCGCTGCGCTAACGCTAGTTCGGCGTGCGCAGTGAAGATCGCTGCCGGCGCGAGGCAGCACGCTGCGACCACGCCTTGTGCGCCGGTGAGCGGAGAGCCGAGCCGCCAGAAGACGACCACCAGCCCGGTGCTGTCGGTTACCGTCGGAAACGTACGGGCGAGCAGCGCGCCGCCGCCCGCCCTCACGCTCCAGGTCACTGTGACGCCGGGCACCCCCCGACCCTCCGCATCGAGCACCTGCACCGTGAGTGGAATCGGCAACACCAGGTTCGCCTCGCCCGTCTGCGCGTTTCCGGTGACGATTTGGAGCGCGGTGGGAGGGCCGAAGCGCTGGAGCGCGGTCGGCGTGTCGCTACAGCCCGCGCTCAACGCCACCCCGAGGAGGGCGAGCGTACCGGCTAGGCGGACAAACGAGGACTCAGGCATCCGTATCCTGATGCGCGGACGCTGCAAGTGGCGCACCAAGTCTCGCCGCCTGGTCTCCCTGCCACCTGTTGCGGTCGCGCGGCAGTGACGGGTCGGCGATATTGCATGCGCATCGGGCGCGTTGCGGGCGCGCAGCACAACTCTTGCGGCAGGTGGAACTCGGTCTGGCTGCGCACCATCATTCCACGGGGGTATGGGGCATGACACCTCCGAAGCCTGCGGTGTCGACGACCGTGGTCGCCATGCTCTCGGTCGTACTGCTGCGCTGTAGCGGCGACTCGGCGCTCACGAGCTGGGTTCCCCGGGACGGGTCCATCGCCGGGGTCATCACGGTCACCGGGGCTTCGCTGGCGACGTTGCCGGTGGCCGACGGTGGGGTGGGGTCCACGACCCCAACCAGCGACCGGCCGTTCCCCGCTCCTCCGCGGCTCCCCCGAATCGCTGCGCCGGGACTCCCCAGGAGCGGCCGGCGTGCGCCGATTCTGGCAGTACGCTCGGCGAGCGCCTCGACCGAGCTGATCGTCACCTTCCGCCACGCGGCGATCGGCGCGCCGCCGGTAGGGTCTGCGGCGCTCAGGGCAGCCGCCGCGGTCGCAACCATTGGGCGGGTGATTCGCTCACACCTGACCGCGGCAGTGCCGCCGGGCGCCGACGTGGCAGGTGTTTCCCCCGCGATCCTCGCCGCGAAGATCCGCGTGGCTGATGCGACGCAGCGAGATGCGATCGCGTCCGCCTTGCGCCAGGACCCGATGATCGCGAGCGTCACTCCAAATCAGCTCGTCTCCTTTGGTGACCCGCCACGCTACGTGCGCGCGACAGCGGGCGCCGCTGCCCGCACGGGCACGATACCCAATAACCCGTTGTACCCGTTCCAGTCCTGGCACTACGGTCTCATCGACCTGCCGCGCGCCTGGGCCATTACGACCGGCAGTGCCGCAGTGCTCGTCGCGGTGGTGGACGACGGGATCCGCTTCGACCATCCCGCGATCGCCGCGAACCTCACTTCTGACGGATACGACTTCGTCAGCGCGCTCGACTCGCTGCCCCTGTGCGCCGGGGGCACGATCAGCAATGCGGACGATGGCAACGGCTACGACGCAGATCCGACCATCCCCGCGTCCTACCATCCCGACTCGACGGGTACCTGTTTCCTTCCCGACGATCTGGGCAACCACGGCCTCCACGTCGCCGGCACGATCGGCGCGGTGGGCAACAGCGGCCTCGGGGTGACGGGAGTGAACTGGACGGTGCGGATCCGTCCCGTGCGCGTGCTTGGCGTGGGAGGGTTCGGCACGAGTTACGACGTCGCGCAGGGGGTGCTCTATGCCGCGGGCCTGCCCGCGGACAACGGGGCGGGTGGCACGGTGCAGCCGAGTACCGGCGCCAGAATCATCAACCTCAGTCTCGGCAGCCTGGGAAATGATACGACCCTGCAACGTGCCGTCTTCAGCGCCACGCAAGCCGGGGTTCTTGTCGTGGCTGCCGCGGGAAACGAAAACACGTCTCAACCGTTCTATCCGGCCGCCTACCCGGGAGTTCTGGCTGTCGCCGCGGTCGGCCCGGACGGAATGCCGGCGCCGTACTCGAACTACGGCTCCTACGTCGGCATCCGGGCCCCGGGCGGCAACTTCGCCCTCGGGGACGCGAGTGACGGAGTGATGTCCACGATCTGGAACTTCGCCACCGCCTCGCCCGAGTTTGCGTGGGCCGCCGGCACGTCCATGGCGACGCCGCACGTTTCAGGCGTCGCCGCCCTGGTCCTCTCCCAGACCCCGTCCCTCGGGGCGTCGGACCTGCGGTCTCGGCTCACCTCGTACGCCGTCGGCCCAGCGACGGGATACGGCGTGGGACTGGTCAATGCGTATAACAGCGTGACCGAGCGCCATGGCCCCCCCACCCAGCTCTACGCCCGGCTCTACGCCGCGAGCACAGGGGCCATCGTGCAAATGGTCCAGGCGCAGGCCGCCGGATCCTTCCAGTTCACGGCGGTGGAGGACGGGTCGTATCTCGTGTACGCCGGCACGGACGAGGCCGGCGACCAGGCCGTCGGTACTCCGGGGCGATTGTGGGGCGCCTTCGGAGGGCCGGCCAGTCCAGCAGCCGTGACGGTCTTGGGCGCCGCGCCCAAGTCCGTTTCCTTTTCGATCGGCCTCCCGACAGGGTCCATCTCGAACCATACGATCGGGACCGCCAGCCCCCTGGTGATCGACGGATACCTGCAAGGGCGCATTGTCAATTCGGCGACGATCGACGTGTACAAGGTGAGAATCCCCAAGGCCGCGACCTATACGTTCGAAACGTCGGGCTGGGTTGCTGCCTGCGGTATCGCGCTCGAGGAAGCGACGTCCATCGGTCTGTTCGACGCGGCCGGCAGACTGCTCACGTTCACGGGCTTCATCGACTCGCAGCGTTTCAACTACTGCTCGCGCCTCACCCTGAACCTCAATCCGGGCCTCTACTACGTCGGCGTTGCCGGAGTGTTTGGAAACCGGTATCGCCTGGAGGCACGGGGCGGTACGTGAGGCTAGGTCGCCGACGGGTGACCGAATCGGACGCCGGCGGTGATCGGGAAAAACGCGGTTTTGTGGAACCCTGGGACGGCCGCTACCGCGACGTAACGAAGCTCGAGAAACACGGCCCGATAGGTGAGCTCTCCGCCGACCTGCCAGCCGAGCCTGGTCGCAGAGTTGTGCGTCGTCGTACCGCCCGTCGTGACCGCGATCGTCACGTGGTAGACACCGATCCCGCCGAAGACGGAAGGCGTTACGCGCTGGCCGCGCTTTAAAGCGTAGGCGACCGCCGCGCTGGCGCCGGGAAGCTTGATCGTCTCGTCGGCGGGTTGGCCGAACGACGTCGTAAGGTCGCTCTTCAACTGATCGTTTGCAGTGTGCGCGGCGTACACCGCTTCTATGCGCAGCCCCACGGGCCAACGCGGTGCCTGCAGCGTTACATGCGCTGTTCCGGTCCACGCGCCACTGAAGCCTTCACCCCTCGAGTCTCCGCGGAACGCTCCCGTTGGGATAGCGCGACCCAGCCCGACGCCGAACTGGGCCTGGATTCCCTGGGCTGTTGCGGACGCCACGCCTAGAGCGTAGACGACCACCAAGGCGCTCGCCGCGCGCCCCACGCGCGACATACGCATCAGGAATAGTGACACGGCCAACTTTGATAAGCAAGAAACGTCAGGCTAGCGCTGCGTCCGACCACGTTCGCGCCGGTGCCCCCCCTTGCTGGACCCCTCGCGCGGCCGACGGTAGTTTCAGGGAGCCACTCCCTACGTTCGGGTCAACTCGCCACACGGGAGGCCATATGCGTCACTGGGGTGTGTACATGGCAGCGCTCGTCGTTGCTGGATGCAGCGGTCCGACGCCGACGAGCGGGATGCGCAGGAGCGCTTCGTTGAGCGCGAGCGTGCAGAGCGGGCTGGTACCGCCCGTCGTGTTCAACACGCAAATGCGCTCGGAGCTTGAGTTCCCGGCCTGCGCGTCCGAATCGCAGGGGCATGCACAGATCAAGATTCTGGAAGATGGCACGATCGAGGCAGCGGTGACCATCAACAACAAGGGCGGCGAGAGCGTTCGGTTCGGGCATATCCATCACCTGCCCCCGGGGCAGGCCTCCGGCCCGATCATCTGGTGGCTCACGACCCCCGTGGGCGTGAATCTCAAGCTCACCGAGGAGCACATCGACGTGCAGCACGAGGGCGTGTTTGTAGCCAACCCGCACTTCGCCACCGCGGAGCTGGCGCTGGCCGAGCTGCTCAACGACCCGGGCAGCTTCTACGTCAATTTCCATTCGGATGTCTGCCCAGGAGGGTTTGCTCGCGGCTTCCTGCCCTGACAAGCCGTTCGTCACCATAGCGAGATGAGGAAGACGAAGGGGCCCGCGTGGGCCCCTTTGGGCACTGGTCGGGCTACCGCCCCGTCCGGCGGAGCGGTACCTGATGCCACGTCACCGCGAGCCCCAGCTGCGCCAGCGAGACGCCGGGGCTGCTGTTCTGAACCTGTCCCCCGTTGAACTTGAGGGACCCCGCGACGATGCCGAACCCCACATTAAGGAAAGGGCTCACCAGGAGGTGCGGGCTGACGGGCCATTCGTATCCCACACCGAATTGCGGCCCGATGGCCGTGGACGTGATGACGTCCGTGCCGTCGTCGGCGCGATGCGTGAGGAAGCCGACTCCGAGCTTCAAGTAGAGCGGTCGGCGCCGGCTCGGGTACCAGTACGCCGCCACGCCGAACCCCGCCAGCGACTGGTGCACCGTGGCGGTGCCCGAGTCGATCGTCGCCCACCACGCCGCCACCTCGGCGCCGATCAGCACGCTGCGGCTCACGCCGCCGCCCAGACGCAACGCGCCGGACAGACCGCTGCGGTATGTCCCCTTGCAGATGTCGCACGACACGTGCGCCCAGCCGCGCCCGAGCGCGGCACCGAACCAGAAGCCGTCCCGCGCCTGGCGCTGCTGCTGGGCCGCGAGATCGCGACCGAGCGCCAGCACCACGAGCGAGCCGAGCAGCACTACCAGGCGGGTCATAGCGGGTGGCCCATTCCTAAGGACGCGCGCCCCGCGATGAGGTGACCGTTATCACCGCTCCGGAGCCCACGCTGCGGCGAAGCTGGATGCGGAGGTTGTACTATGTTGCGAGCCTCACCTTTGCCGGCGCTCATCGCCCTCGCGGCCGCGGCCTGTAGTGACAGCGTGTTCCCGTTCACCAACGGCCCGCCGATCGGCAACGCGGCGTCCTACGGGATATGGACGCCCGGGCCGCGCGACGACTGTACGGCCGAGATCCACAACAGCTATTCGGTGGTCGGCCCGGATCGCAAGCTGTACCCGACGTGGCACCCGCCGGTCGATCCGGTGACCGGGTGCTCGTTCGGGCACGATCACGGGCGGGACCCGCGCGGGTCGGCGCTGTACGCGACCGTCGGCCCCATTCCGTTCGGTTACGCCAACGAGCAGCTCGACGTCTACGATCCGGCGAACCCCCGTCACGAAGACCACTTCGGCCACAAGGTCGAGTGGGAGAACAACGTGCTGATGCGGTTCGGGAGCGCGGCGGCGGGGTCGCTGTTCGAGATCCGCTGCGACGTGCTCGCGAAGCTGCACCAGGGCACGCACTCGAAGGACGCGTTCACCAACAACCTGCACGAGCTGGCGTATCACATTCGCTGCACCGACGGCACCCAGCTGCACATCACCCTGCTCGCGGCGATCGGCGATCCCGGGCAGTTCGACCGCTCCTGTGACGGCGTGACGGTCGCCGTGGGGCCGGCGACTCCCGCCAACTCACCGCCCGGGGGCGGTCGGCGCATCATCCCGGATCGCAGCTGCATCGACCGGTTCGTGCTCGTACCCCCTGGCCAGCGGTCGGATTTCGGCGTGCTGCACGAAAGCTGGCAGCTAGGGCTCAGCCTGCAGCGGGCGGACGGCCACGGTTTGGCGTTCTTGAATCCCTACTTCCAGGTCTTCCTGCCGAGTCGGTTCTATGATCCCGCGGCCGTCAACATCACGGGGCGGCCGATGGACGTCTGCTACGAGGTCACCCCCACCGGCGCGCGAGCGCAGGGGGAGGAGTGCGACCAGTCGACGGGTGCGGGAACGATTCCGGGAGTGACCTTTGACGACCCGCGCTCGGTCTTCAACGGCGTCGAGCGGGTCGTCGACATCAATAGCAACGTGATCGACAACCCGGACGGCCCGGTGTTCTGGTTCACCGATCCGTTCGGCAAGAACGGCCGGACCGAGGCGTTTCCGGGCTCGATTCGTCAGTTCATCGCGGCGATCGACAACACGCGCGGTGGGCTCAATGTCTCGGGCCCGACGCTGGGCCGGAACCGTGACTACGGCGGTCCGCGGGTGCACGCCCCGAACTGACCGCGGCCTTGCTGCAGGAAGCCGCCCGACGGGTTAGTTTCGACAGCAGTGCATACCCTGTCCCGCCGCACCTTCCTGAGCGCGGGCGCCGCTGCCGGCGGCGGCCTGCTCGTCGGTTTCACCCTGCCCGTGCGCATCGGCGCCGCCCTCGTCGGCGGCGATCCCCCGCGCGACTTCATGCCCAACGGCTTCATCCGCATCGACCCCGACGGTCGGGTCACGCTGGTCATGCACAAGGTGGAAATGGGGCAGGGGACCTACACCTCGATGCCGATGCTGCTGGCCGAAGAGCTGGAAGTGGATCTGAGCCAGGTGCACCTCGAGCACGCCCCTCCGGACGACGCGCTGTACGCGGAGCCGCTGTTCGGGGTCCAGGAAACCGGCGGCTCCACGTCGGTGCGCGGCAACTGGGAGCCGCTGCGCCGCGCCGGCGCCACCGCGCGCAGCATGCTCGTGTCCGCCGCGGCGGAGACCTGGCAGGTCGAGCCGAGCTCGTGTCGCGCAGCGAACGGCGCGGTGATCCACGGGCCGACCGGCCGCAGCCTGACGTACGGCGCTCTGGTGGACCGCGCGGCTCGGCTGCCGGTGCCTGGTGATGTCGCCCTCAAGGACCCGAAGGATTTCAAACTGATCGGCACGCCGCTGAAGCGGCTCGATACACCGGACAAGGTCGACGGGACCGCGCAGTACGGGATCGATGTGCGGCTCCCCGGCATGAAGTTCGCCGCGGTGGCGGCGTGTCCGGTGTTCGGGGGCAAGCTGGCGAGCGTCGACGACGCCAAAGCCAAGGCCCTCCCCGGCGTGCAACAGGTGGTGCGCCTCGAAGATGCCGTGGCCGTCGTCGCCGACGACACCTGGGCGGCAAAGCGCGGCTTGGCCGCGCTCGGCATCCGTTGGGATGAAGGGCCGAACGCGACCCTCTCGACGGCCGACATCGTGCTGCAGCTGGCAACGGCGTCGCAGAAGGCAGGCGTGGTCGCCCGCAAACAGGGCGACGCCGCCGGGGCGATGGCCGGTGCGGCGCAGAAGGTCGAGGCGATCTACGAGCTGCCGTTCCTGGCGCACGCCACCATGGAGCCGGTGAACTGCACCGTTCACGTCCAGCCTGATGGCTGCGACATCTGGGTGGGAACCCAGGTACCGACCTTCACCCAGAACGCCGCGGCGAAAGTGACCGGTCTGTCGAAATCCAAGGTCCGGGTGCACAACCATCTGCTGGGCGGAGGCTTCGGGCGGCGGCTCGAGGTGGACTTCATCACCCGAGCCGTGCAAGTCGCCAAGCAGGTCAACGGTCCCGTCCAGGTGGTGTGGAGCCGCGAAGAGGACATCCAGCACGACATGTACCGGCCGTATTATTACGACCGCATCGCCGCCGGCCTGGACGCGCAAGGCAAGCCGATCGCGTGGACACATCGGGTCACCGGATCGTCCATCATTGCGCGCGTGTCGAGCGAGCTGTTCCCGAAGAACCTGCGGGTGATCCGGGCCCTGGGCCTGGGCAGCATCATCGCCACGGTGAAGGGTCTCGACACCGACGCCGTGGAGGGGGCGGCCGAGCCTCCGTACGATCTCCCCAACATCCGGATCGAGTACGTGCGGCAGGAGCCGCCGGGGATCCCCACGGCGTTCTGGCGTGGCGTCGGGCCGACGCGCAGCATTTTCGTGGTCGAGAGCTTCATCGACGAGCTTGCGGCGGCGGCCAAGCGGGACCCGTTCGAGTACCGGCGCGCGCTGCTGGACGGCTCACCGCGGGCCAAGGCGGTGCTCGAGCTCGCGGCGGAGCGCGCCGGTTGGGGTGTGTCGCTGCCGGCGGGCAGCGGGCGCGGGATCGCGCTGCTGCACGCCTTCGGGAGCTACGTCGCCCAGGTGGCGGACGTCACCGTGTCGAAGCAGGGCGATGTGCGTGTCCGGCGCGTCGTGTGCGCAGTAGATTGCGGCACCGTGGTCAACCCGGACATCGTGAAGGCGCAAATGGAGAGTGGCATCGTCTTCGGGATCACGGGCGCATTGTGGGGCGAGATCACCATCAAGAACGGCCGCGTCGAGCAGCACAACTTCAACGACTACCGGATGCTGCGCCTGAGTGAGGCGCCCGTGGTCGAGGTCCAATTGGTCACGAGCACGGAGCCACCCGGCGGCGTCGGCGAGCCCGGCACGTCGGCGGTGATGCCCGCGGTCACGAACGCCATCTTTGCGGCCACCGGCCGGCGGATTCGGAAGCTTCCGGTGAAAGACCAGCTGCGTCCGGCGTGAGGGGACTCGAATGATTTGGATCGTGCTCGCCTACCACCTCGCGAGCCGGCTCGCCTACGTGCTGTACGTCGGCCTCACGCTCAGGCGCCAAGAGCGGACGGGGTACCTCACCGGCCGTTACGGCGCCGAGGTCGCATTCCGGCGGTTCCGTCGCGTGGCGGCGTTCGTCATGGCGAATGACGCGGTCAGCCTCGGCGTGCTCTGCTTCGTGAGCCTGAACACGCTGCACCTCGGGTTGCCGCGCGGTCTCACCGTTGCCGTGGGCGCCGTGCTCGCCCTGGTGGGCGTGGCGACGAAGGTCTGGGCCGCCGCCACGTTGGGTGACGGATACTACTGGCACAATTTCTTCAGGCCCGCCGACCGAATCGCCCCCAAGGTGGCGGGACCGTATCGCTGGCTTAAGAACCCGATGTATACGGTGGGTTACTTGCCGGTCTACGGCATGGCGCTCGCGGCGTCGTCGGCGTTCGGGCTCGTCGCCGCGCTGTTCGACCAGATCGCCATTCTCACGTTCTATCATCTGGTCGAGAAGCCGCATTTCGAGCGGTGGCGCCAGCCCCCGCCCCCGTCCGAGCCCGTCGTCAGGCCTGTACCTGGTTCCGCCCGCCCTCCTTCGCTCGATACAGCGCCCGGTCAGCCGCCTTGACCACCTGATCCCACTTGGTGTGGCGATCGTTCTGCTCCGCGACGCCGACGCTGATGGTCACCGGGACGCGCTGCCCGGGGCCACGGTCGGTCAAGACCTTCTCCTTCTTCTTCTTCGAGCGGAACCGGGCCCGCAGGATGAAGCGCGTGTCCTCGACCGTCTGGCGCAGCGCTTCCAAATCGGGCAGGCATTCCTCGGCGCCCCGCCCGGCGAAAATCACCGCGAATTCCTCGCCGCCATAGCGGTAGGCCTTTCCACCGCCACCCACCTGCGCCAGTTTGGCGGCGATCATCTTGAGGACCTGGTCGCCGACGTCGTGCCCGTGGTTGTCGTTGATGCGCTTGAAGTGGTCCACGTCGACCATCGCCACCGTGTAATGCCCGCCCAGCCGCAGCAGGGCTTCGTTCAGGGCCCGGCGGGCGGGCAGCCCGGTGAGGCTGTCCTGGTACGCCATGTGGTAGGAGGCTTCCACCACTGCCACGATGAGGATGAGCGCGCCGGTGGCGAGATAGAACGTCGAGAATCCGGGATTCCCGGGGCGCACCGCCGAGAGGCCGATGAACACGGGCAGCAGGGCCCAGGCGAACGAGCGTCCCGTTTGCGTAGGCGACATGAGCTGCGCCGCCGCCACCAATCCCCCGGCGACGAAGAAGGCGAGCAGGGCGGGGTCGGCGAGCGAGCTCCACGCGAACAGCCATTGCGGCAAGAGGTGGGTGCGCAGCAGCGCGGCGGTGGGCGCTGCTGCTTCGCGGTCGAGGACCGCCACGAGCGCCAACTGTCCCAGGATGAGCGCAAACCGGGCGAGCCCGGGCGGTGTGAGCACGCCGCGCTCCGCGCTGAGCGCCAGGGCGGCCAGGTTGAGCGGCAGCAGGACGCCGATCGATTGGAGCACGACCGGGTGGCGCGCCAGCCCCTGTCCCGCCACGAAATGCAGCAGCGTGCGATCCGCCAGCGTCAACACCAGCAGGGCGAACAGCAGCCGACTGCGGTGAAAGCGCCAGCCCAGCAGTATGCCCGCACCGAACACGGCGTACGGATAAAACGGCGCGAGCCGGCTGAGTAGGTTTTGGAGCCAGTCGGTATGGGTATACAGGAGCGCCGCGAGAATGATCGGGGCTTCGGGAAGGCCGTACGACAGGACCTTCCAGACGGCCTCGTAGGGGTGCGTCTCGTTAGAGGCGGCTCGCGGCACGTTCGCTGGCTCCTTGGGGGACAACGGCGCGGTTAAGGGTAAGCAGAACCTGGCCGAGGTCAACCGTCGGGTTGCGTGGCGTGCGGGCGGCTAGTGATATTTTTCCCGCCGTGGCGGTATCGTCTAGGGGACTAGGACGGAGCCCTCTCAAGGCTCAAACACGGGTTCGAATCCCGTTACCGCTAT
>DATNOH010000216.1:0-4146 GCA_035601435.1 Gemmatimonadales bacterium
TGGTGTCCCACGACCGGCAACAACCTGGTCACCCACAACGTCCCGGGCGGCGGCTGGGACGCGTCGATGACCAACAACAACCTGGTCGGTGGCGCACTGGTGACGTGCTCGATCTATATCAACGAGGCCGCGGATCCGCTGGGTATTGCGAACACGGAAGGCGCGCCCGCCTGCAAGTAAGCGGGGGCATCGCAGTGGCAGCGACGAGCGGCGGGGGACTTCCCCGCCGCTTCGTTTCGTAGGGCAACGCAGTCAAGCGCGTGCGCACGTTGCAAAAATCCACATAACGGCGAAAACCCGCACGGCGCTGCACGGGCGACCCCAGGCCAGTTACCGTAATCGGTTGTCCCACAAGGTGTTGCAGAAGTTTTCCGAAGGGGGCATGACGCTTGCAAGCATCAGGGTGCAGTGGGGGGGAACTGGGCCCCCGTCTCAATAACAACCCATAGGGGGAGCAGTCATGAACCGCAAGGGTTTCACACTCATTGAGCTGTTGATCGTGGTCGTGATTATCGGCATTCTGGCCGCGATCGCGATCCCGAAGTTCGCCAACACCAAGGGCAAAGCTTACATCGCGTCGATGAAGTCGGATCTGCGCAACCTGGTGACGGCGGAAGAGGCGTTCTTCGCCGACTCCGTCAAGTACAGCACCAACGTGACCAGCAAGGTCGGTGGCACGTGTCCGGCGCCTGTGGCCGGCCAGGTCAACTGGTGTCCCACGACCGGCAACAACCTCACCGGCCCGACCGTCGCTGGCGGTGGTTGGAACGCGTCGATCACCAACAACAACCTGACCGGTGGCGCACTGGTGACGTGCTCGATCTACATCAACGAGGCCGCGGATCCGCTGGGTATCGCGAACACGGAAGGCGCGCCCGCCTGCAAGTAAGCGGGGGCATCGCAGTGGCAGCGACGAGCGGCGGGGACTTCCCCGCCGCTTCGTTTTTATGCCTATTCCAGCGCCATGCCGGCCAAGCCCGCCCTCCGGACCGAGCTGCTGTTCTACATGTCGTTCCTGGCCGCTGCCGCCCTGCTGGTGGGCGTAGCCACCTTGCTGTTCGCCACCAGTTTTGCCCCGGAACGGACGTTCGTGCTGGTGATGCTCATGATCGCGCTGGAAGTCGGCGTGTTCATCGTGTTCGGGCGCTACCTCGTGAACCGGCTGGTCCTGTGGCCGCTGGAGCGTGTGGTCGCCACTGCCGACGCGGTGGCGGACGGCGACCTGGGGCGGCGCGCCCCGGAGGCGGAGACGCGCGACTTCGCCACCCTCGCCGAGCGGCTCAACCGCATGACCGATCACCTGCTCGACGCTCAGGGACAACTGGTGCGCTCGGAGAAGCTCGCCAGCATCGGTCGGCTCGCGGCCGGAATCGCCCACGAGGTGGGCAACCCGCTGGGCGCGATCGGCACCTACGTCGAAGTGCTGCGGCGCCGGGGGGCCGACCCCGAAGTGGTCACGGGGGTGACGCGTGAGCTCGAGCGCCTCGACCGCATCGTGCGCGGGCTGCTCGACTATGCGCGACCCCAGGAAGAGGCGCTGGCGCCCCTCGACCCCGCCGCTGTGGCGCAGGGCGCTTATGGACTGCTCCAGGCGCAGGGAGCCTTGAAACCCGTGCGCGCGACCCTCGAGCTCGTCCCTACCGTCCCGCGCATGCTGGGGCGGGCCCATTTGCTCGAGCAAGCCATCGTCAACCTGATCCTCAACGCGGTGGATGCCGCGCCCGGCGGGATCGTGATCCTGGGCGTGCGCGCCTGGGCCTACGAGTCGCGCCGCACCTCACCGAAGCGGGGGAGCGATCCCCAGCGGGCCGCATTCCCTCGTCGTCCCGAAACTCGCCCCGCGCGCACCGACTTCGCGGCCGGCCAGCGGGGCGTGCTGCTGTACGTGGCGGATTCGGGTCCCGGAGTCCCCCCCGAGGACCGTCAGAAGGTCTTCGACCCGTTCTACACGACGAAGCAGCCGGGTCGCGGCACGGGCCTCGGCCTGGCCATCGTCGCCCGCGCGGTGCACGACATGGGAGGGGTGGTGTGGGTGGATACGGCGCGAGAAGGGGGGGCGGCGTTCAAGATGTTCTTCCCTGAGGCGACATGAGCCGGGTCCTGGTGGTGGACGATGAGCCCGGTCTCCGCCAGTCGCTCGGCCTGTTGCTGGCGGACGCCGGTTACGACGTGGCGGCCGAGGGTAACGGTACTCGAGCGCTGGAGCGCGCCCTTGCCGAGTCGTTCGACCTCGTGCTGTGCGACGTGCGGATGCCGGACATGGACGGGCTGGCGTTCCTGCGCCAGTACAAGAAACGGGGCGGCACCGCCCTGGTCATCATGATGAGCGCCTATGGCGGCGAGGAGGCGGCGCTCGCCGCCATGAAGGAGGGCGCCTACGACTACGTGCCCAAACCGTTCCGCCCGGACGAGGTGGTCCTCACGCTGCGTAAGGCCGAGGAGCGCGAGCGGCTCGGCAACACCATCGCGACACTAAGAGCACAGCTGGACAGCATGCCGACCGCCCGGGCGTTGATCGCGGAGAGCCCGGCCATGAGGCAGGCGCTCGAGGTCGTGGGGCGCGTGGCGGGGCACCCGACGACGGTGCTCATCACCGGGGAGCGCGGCACCGGCAAAGAGGTCATCGCCCAGGCGATCCATCGTGCCAGTCCCCGGGCCGCCGGCCCCTTTGTCGCGGTCAACTGCGCCGCGATCCCCGAGACGCTGCTCGAATCAGAGCTGTTCGGCTACGTAAAAGGGGCGTTCACCGGAGCCGCCGCGGATCGCCCCGGACTGTTCGAGCAGGCTGACGGCGGTACGCTGCTGCTGGATGAGATTGGAGAGCTACCGCAGCCGCTGCAAGCGAAGCTGTTGCGGGTCCTGCAGGAGAGCGAGATCCGAAGGGTGGGGGACCAGAAGATCCGGCGGATCGACGTGCGTCTGCTCGCCGCTACCGCCAAGGATCTTGCGGCCGAGGCGGCGGCGGGCCGGTTCCGGCCCGACCTACTCGACCGGCTGCACGTGGTAGAGATTCACCTGCCCCCCCTCGCCGGGCGGCGGGAGGACATCGCGCCCCTGGCGCGCCATTTCGCGGCGCGGCTCGCCGGTCGGCTGGGCCGGCGCGTGACCTTGAGCGATGCGGCGCTCCAATGGCTGGGCGAGCAAGCGTGGCCGGGTAACGTGCGCTCGCTCGAGCACGCCATCGAGCGGGCGGCGGTGCTCAGTGACAAAGACGTTCTAGAGCCGTCGGACTTCCGGCCCACCCCGGGCTTGCGCCCGGGGTCAGCGCTAACCCCGGACGCAAGTCCGGGGTTCGAGGGCGGCACGCTCCGAGAGGCCGTCGAAGTCGCGGAGCGCCAGGCCATCGCCGCCGCCCTTGGGGCTGCAGGGGGCAACCGCCGCGAAGCCGCCAAGCGACTGGGGGTGAGCCTCCGAACGCTGTTCTACAAGATGGATCGGTACGGCATCGATTAGTGCAGCAATTTGCACTTGGACGGACGTTTGCAGTAGTCCCGCCCTCCCGTTGTTCACCGTAAGTCACATAATAACAATATGTTACATCATGGCATGGGACCTGCCACTGGCATACGACGAAATGGGGGCAAACGTGATGAACCGACGCGGTTTCTCAGCAGTGGAGTTGCTCATCGTGATCGTGATCATCGGCGCCGTCGCCATGATGACCTTCCCGAAGATCCGGACCGCGCTCGACAAAACCAGCGTGCGGTCGACGCGGGTCAGCATCAGTACGTTCGCAGCGGAGGCTCGGGCCGCCGCGGCGCAGCGCGGCTGCAAGGCGGTGCTCCACTTCGCCGGTGGAGCGGCGAGCCAGGCGTGGGTGACGGCCTGCCCGCGGCTCAAGCCGGGGGCGGGAACGGTGGACACCATCGCCATGATCGACGACGTCGGCGCTCGGTTTAGTACGACCATGACGTACACGCGGGATTCGGTGCAATACGACCCCCGCGGGCTGAGTATGGACAATGCGAACACGGTCGTGCGGTTCACCGGCAACGTGGCGGGGAACACGGACTCGCTCGTGATCAATACTCTCGGCAGGGTGGTGCGGTAATGAAACCGAACGTGAAGCAGGAGCAGGGATTCACGCTGGTCGAGGTCATCATCGCCGTGCTGGTGCTCACCATCGGCCTCTTGGGGCTGGTGGGG
>DATNOH010000217.1:0-5126 GCA_035601435.1 Gemmatimonadales bacterium
GCCGTCTTCGTGCTGCGCGAGCTGGAAGGCAAGAGCTACGCCGAGATTGCCGACATCACGGGGTGCAACCTGGGCACGGTGAAGAGCCGCCTCAATCGAGCCCGGAACAGCTTCGCCCAGCTCATCGGCCCGCTGCTGCAGTAGGGTGCGGGGGGGGGGCGGGGGCGGGGGGGTGAGGGGGCCGGGAACCCAGTCACGGCCCGACGGTAGTAGATTCTCGCCATGACGTGCGCCGAATTCCTCGAACGCTACACGGATTTCCGCGACGGGCTGGTCACCGCCCCTCGCGAGCTGCGCCGTTTTGGGCGCCACCTCGCTCGCTGTGCCGGCTGCCGACGCTACGACGCGGCCGTGCGGCGAGGCGTGCTCGCCCTGCAGGCCGTGGAAACGATCGAGCCATCGCGCGACTTCCGACGCCGGCTCGACGCGCGGCTCGAGCGGGAGCGCCGCGCCACGCGGGAAGTACAGGCGAGTGCGGGCGTAGCGGCGGCTCTCGTCATCGCGGCGGCGCTCGCGATGCTGGCGCTGGAAGGCGTCCGGCGCCCCGACGTAGCGCGGGCCCCGGTACTCCCGCCCGTTCCCTTCCCGAATCCGGTCGTACAGGCCGGTGTGCCGTTCGTCTCGTTCCAGGATCCTCGCGCCAGTGTGTTCGCGGGGTCACGGGCCGCGGACGGCGCGGTGCTCGTCGAGCCCGTCTCCGCGGGGCGGTAGGCTTTCTCTCGCCTCGAGGCCACGGTAACTTCCGCCCCGTATGGGGGCTCTCACCTTTGACGCGCTGCTCCGGAGCCTGAAGCAGGGCGCGCCGGATCCTGTCTACTATCTCCATGGCGAGGAGGACGTGTTGAAGGACGAGGCGGTGCGCGCGCTGCTGGAGCGCGCGGTGGACCCGGCCGCCCGCGACTTCAACGTGGACCAGCGCAGCGCCGCCGATCTCGACCCCGAGGCGTTCAACGCCCTGGTGAACACGCCCCCCATACTCGCGACCACCCGCGCCGTGGTCCTCCGAGGGATGGAACAGCTCCGCAAGACCGCCAAGGTGCGCCAGGAGCTGTTGCACTACCTCGATTCACCCAATCCCACCACGGTCCTCGTGCTGGTGCACGGTACCGCGGAGCCGCCGGACGTCGAGCTCGTGCGCCGGACGACCGCCGTGGAGGTCGCCGCACTACCCCCGGAGCGGGTCGAGCGCTGGATGGCACACCGCGCCAAGCAGCTGGGATTCACCCTCGCGCCCGAGGCCGGGGAGCTGTTGCTGGCGAGCGTCGGAAACGACCTCAGCGGCCTCGCCCGAGAGCTCGAGAAGCTGGCGCCGCTCTGCCCGGGGCGGCCGGTCAGCCGGGACGAAGTGGCCGCGCTCGTGGGCGTGCGCCGCGGCGAAACACTCCAGGATTTCATCGAAGCGGCCCTCGAGCGGCGCGCAGCGGACGGCGCCCGCCTGGTCGAGCCGGTGCTCGAGCAGGCAGGCATGAGCGGCGTCCGCATGCTCAGCGCGCTCGGCACCGCGCTCGTCGGCACGGCGCTGGCCCGAGCGGAGCTCGACCGCGACGCGCGGCGACGCGATCGCCTCGAGGGTGCGCTGCTGTCCCACCTCCGGGCGGCGCGACCCTATGGCCTGGGAAGCTGGGAGGAGACCGCGCTCCGTTGGGCTCGGTGGGCGGAGCTCTGGACCGCGGGCGAGCTGCGCCACGCGCTGCGGCTGGCCCTCGACGCCGATCGCGCGCTCAAGTCGAGCACCCTCACCGATGAAGGCGGCATCCTCGAGCAACTGGTGCTGTCGTGGGGCGTGCGCGCGAGGGAGGCGGCATGAGGGACGGACGGATGGTCGCCCTCGCAGTCCTGGGCCTGTCCGTGTGTGCGATCGAATTGTCCGCCCAGACTGGATCGTCCGCGCAGAAAGACAGCGTCCGCCTGGCCGCGCTCCGCGTGGCGCAGACCCGCCCCGATTCTGCGCGCGCCATGATTCGCCGGCTGCTCGCGGGACTGTCGCCGCAGGATTCGATTTACCCCGGCGTGCTCTTCACCGCGGGCCGAGTCGCGAGCGACGCAGCGACCGCCGCCACCAACCTGCAGCGCGTGGTGGTCGAGTACCCGCGGTCGGCGTGGGCAGACTCGGCGCTGGTGCTGCTCACCCAGCTGTATTTCGCCCAGGGCGATCCCGCCGCCACCGTGCAGGCGGCGGAGCGGCTGCGCCTCGACTATCCCGATTCCCCGCTACGGGGGCGCGCGGACTTCTGGGGTGCGCGCGCCTACTTCGACCTGAAGGATGACGCCCACGGTTGCCCGTTGATCCGCGAGGCCTTGGACGGCGCGGGCGCCGATGTGGAGTTCAGGAATCAGGTGAGCTTCTACGCTTCGCGCTGTGTCTCCGCCATCGTGACCGCGCCTCCCCCGGCGAGCGGTGACACCCAGGCCAAGCCCGCACCCCCGGCGACCTATGCCGTCCAGGTGCTGGCCGTGAAGAGCGCGGCGCAAGTGGACGAGATGCTCACCCGTCTGAAGGTGATGGGCTTCGACGCCCGCGTGGTGCGCGACACGAGCGGCCTCTTCAAGGTGCGGGTCGGGCGCTATGGCACGCACGAGGACGCAGCACAGGCGCAGCGGCGACTCAAGACGCGGCTCGGGGGCCAACCGTTCGTGGTGGAAGAGCCGTGACGCCCCGCGTCGAGGTGGACACGCCGCTGATGCAGCAGTATCGCGAGATCAAGGCGCGACACCCCGACACCATCCTGTTTTTTCGGATGGGGGACTTCTACGAGATGTTCGAGGATGACGCGCGGCTCGCCTCCCGGGAGCTGGGACTCACCCTCACCTCGCGGAACAACGGGGGCGCGGCCGAGGTGCCACTCGCCGGCGTGCCCGTCAAGGCGGCGACCGAATACCTGCGGCGGCTGATCGCCCTGGGGCACCGCGTGGCGATCTGCGAGCAGGTGGAGGATCCCAAGCTCGCGAAGGGCCTCGTGCGGCGCGCGGTGGTGGAGACCGTCACCCCCGGTACCGTCCTCGCCGACGATTGGCTCGAGCGCAACCGGAACAACTTCCTGTTGGCGGTCGACGCTCGGAGCGCAGCGGCGGGGGTGGCGGCACTGGACCTGACGACCGGCGAGCTGCTGCTCGAGACCGTGGCTCCGGAGGACCTCCTGGCAACCCTGGCGCGCTACGAACCCCGGGAAGTCGTCCTTCCCGGCGGCGCGCCGGTCGCCTTCACGCTCCCGGGTGCCGTGCGCACGGAGCGTGAGGCATGGGAGTTCGATCCGGAGCTGGCGCGCCAGGACCTGGCCCGCACCTTTCGCGTGGCATCGCTCGACGGACTCGGCGTCGAGCCGGGCGACGGCCCGGCCCTGGGCGCGGTGGGCGCCCTGCTCCGCTACGCGCGAGAGCTCAAACCGGGCGGCCTGCCGCACCTCACCCGTCCCCGCATGGTGCGGCGCGGCGATCTGCTGCCGCTCGACGAGATGACCCGGCGCAACCTCGAGCTGGTGGAGCCGCTGCGCGAGGGGGCGACCCTGCTCGAGGTCTTGGACCGCACCCTGACGCCGATGGGCGCGCGCCTGTTACGCAGCTGGCTGCTCGCCCCGCTGGTTCAGTCCGCGGCCATCACCGCCCGCCTGGACGCGGTGGAGGTGCTGGTCGGGGACGCCCGGGGGCGGGACCGCCTGCGGGAAGCGCTCGACGGGGTACGCGACGTGGAGCGTCTGGCGGGCCGCGCCGCGCTCGGTCGCGCGACGGCGCGCGAGCTCGGGGCGTTGCGGGATTCCGTCCTCCGTCTGCCCGACGTGCGTGGAGCGCTCGACGGTCTGGAAGCGCGGGGGCGCGCCGCCCTGCTCGAGGAAGCCGCGGACCGCTTCGATCTGCTCCAGGACGTGGGCGACGAATTGGCCCGGGCGCTGGTGGAGCGTCCGCCGGCCCAGGCGTCCGAGGGCGACGCGATCCGAAGCGGGTACGATGCCGAACTCGACGACCTCAAGGGTGCCCGCGACGGCGGCAAGCAGTACATCGCGGGGCTCCAGGCGCGAGAGCGCGAACGCACCGGTATCTCATCACTCAAGGTCGGGTTCAACAAGGTCTTCGGCTATTACCTCGAAATCACGAACCCCCACCGGGATCGTGTGCCGGCCGATTACGAGCGGCGCCAGACCCTGTCCGGCGCCGAACGCTTCGTCACTCCGGAGCTCAAGGCGTACGAGGCCAAGGTTTTGGGCGCCGAGGAGCGCATCGCGGTGCGCGAGGCGGAACTGGTGGACGCCTTGCGGCAGCGCGTGGCTCAAGCCATCGCCCGGGTGCAGACGACGGCCGGCGTGATCGCCCGGCTCGACGTATGGGCCTCCCTCGCCGACGTCGCCCACCGCGAGGGATACGTGCGCCCCGCGATCAGCGACGACTTCACCATCGAGCTCGAGGGCAGTCGCCATCCGGTGGTCGAGCGCATGATGGCGCGCGAGGCGTTCATCCCGAACGACGTGCTGCTCGACGCAGCGGGCCGCGTGATACTGCTCACCGGTCCGAACATGGCGGGCAAGTCGACGCTGCTCAGGCAGGTCGGCTTGTGCGTCCTGCTCGCTCAGATGGGGGCCTTCGTCCCCGCGCGGCGCGCGGTGGTCGGCGTGGTGGACCGGTTGTTCACGCGCGTAGGAGCGTCGGACAATCTGGTGCGTGGCCAGTCGACGTTCATGGTGGAGATGAGCGAGACCAGCGCCATCCTCCACGGCGCGACGGCACGCAGCCTCGTGCTGCTGGACGAGATCGGGCGAGGAACCTCGACCTACGACGGCGTCGCGATCGCCTGGGCCGTAACCGAATTCCTGCACAACACGATCGGATGCAAGACGATTTTCGCGACTCATTATCACGAGCTCACACAACTCACCGAGGAGCTCGCCCACGCGCGCAATTTCAACGTGGCCGTGCGCGAAGCGGGGGACGAGATCGTGTTCCTGCATCGCCTCGAGCCCGGCGGCGCCGACCGGTCGTACGGCGTCCACGTGGGGCGGCTCGCGGGGCTCCCGGCGCCGGTGGTCGAGCGGGCGTGGCAGGTGCTCGCGCTGCTCGAAGCGGGCCACCAGGTGGCGCGTCAGACTCCGCCCGCGCGTCCGGACGCGGCCCAGCTCGCCCTGTTCAGTCCGCCGGGC
>DATNOH010000218.1:0-16880 GCA_035601435.1 Gemmatimonadales bacterium
CCACTTTCTCGATGCAGGATCCGAGTCCCATCGAGCCGATGCGCAGCCAGTTGGCGGTGAGCGAGTTGGGGGGGACCAGATGCTTGAGGCGGAGCTCGGCCGGATCCATGCCGAGCTGCTCGGCGATCTTGTCGAGGTGGACCTCGAGGGCGAAGCGCGGCTGCGGAGTGCCGTGGCCGCGCTTGGGCCCGCAAGGCGGCTTGTTCGTGAACGCCCGCGCCCCTTGGAACCTGTAACGGGGAACGTGATACGTGACGGTTTGCAGCGCCCCCGTGTAATAGGTGCTCGCGACCCCGTAGGACCCGTAGCCGCCGCCGTCGAGCAGCGACTTGAAGTGCATGCCGGTGATGGCGCCGTCGCGCTTCACTCCGGTCTTCACCCACATGAGCGTGGGGTGACGCCCGCGGTGGCAGTAGAACACCTCTTCGCGCGTAAGGGTGGCTTTTACGGGTCGCCCCGTGATCATAGCCAGCTTCGCGACTACGATCTCATGACTGAAGGGATCGCTCTTCCCGCCGAAGCCCCCCCCGTTCGGGCACGCGATCACGCGGATGCGCGCCGGCGAGAGCTCCAGCACTTTGGCGAGCGCCCGGTGCACGTAGTGCGGCGTCTGGGTAGCGCTCCACAGCGTGAGCTTCCCATCGGCGGACCAGTCGGCCACCGCCGCGTGCTGCTCCATCGGCAGGTGGGTATTCCCCTCGAAGAAGAACAGGTCCTCGCGCACGACGTCGGCCTGCGCCAGGCCCGCATCGACGTCGCCGAACTCGAGATCGATCAGCTTGTGGATGTTGCCCGCATCGGCGTAGTCGTGGATCGCCGGCTCGGGATGCTCGACGGCGTCGAGCGCGTCGGGGAAGGCGCGCAGCACTTCGTAATCGACCGTGATCAGGTCCAGGGCCTGCGCGGCCGCTTCTTCGGTGGTGGCCGCGACGGCGGCCACCGGATCGCCCACGAAGCGCACCTTATCGAGCGCCAGGGCATGCTCGTCCTGGCTCACCGGCAAGATGCCGAACGGGATCGGGAGATCCTTCCCCGTGAGCACGGCCTTTACGCCGGGCAGCGCGGCGGCTCGGGAGGCGTCGATGGACCGGATCCGCGCGTGCGGGTGAGGGCTGCGAAGCAGCTTGGCGAAGAGCATGCGGGGCAGGAACAGATCGTCGGCGAAGCGGGTGACTCCGGTGACCTTTGCGGTCGCATCCACCTTGCGGTGGGCCTTCCCCACAACTCGGAACCCCATGGGCTTTCTACCGGACGCCATACAGCGTCTCCGGCGCCGGGCTCGCGTTCTCGCCGCGCATGCGTGCCGCCGCCAGCTCGACGGCTTCATAGATCTTGATGTAGCCGGTGCAGCGGCAAAGGTTGCCAGACAGGGCCTGCTTGATCTGGTCGCGCGACGGGCGCGGGCTCGACGCGAGCAACGCCTCGGCGGTGAGCAGGAACGCCGGCGTGCAATAACCGCACTGTGCCGCACCCAGCTCGGCGAATGCTTCCTGGAGGGGATGGAGCGTGCCGCGCTCCGCCATGCCCTCGACGGTCTTGACCCGGTGGCCGCCGCAGGCGAGCCCGAGCAGGAGGCAGGACAACACCGGCGTGCCGTCGAGCAGCACGGTGCAGGTGCCGCATTCGCCCAGCTCGCAGCCGTGCTTCGTACCCGTCAGCCCCAGATCCTCGCGCAGCACCTCGAGCAGCGTCTTATGTGGTGCGAACGCCACTTCGACGGGCTCCCCGTTGAGCTCGAGTGCGATCTTCGCTTTGGCGTCGGGCATAGTTCAAAACTTAATGATCGGCCGTCTTGAAAGCTGCTTGAACGGCCTTCGCCTTATTGGTGGGGCGTGAAATGAAGCGCAATGGCGCGACCCAGACAGTGGGAGGTTCAGGTGCGACATGTCAGTTTGCTCTGTATTCCCTTGATCCTGGCGTGGTCCGAGCCAGCCCCGGCCCAAGGCGCCCAGGACTCGGTTGCCGACCGGCAGGTTGCCCCGCTCTGTTACCGCGCGCGCCCCAAACCTGCCTGCTCCGCGTTCATCCTCACAAATTTCGGTGGCTACCTGGTCTTGGGCGGGGATGAATCAAACGACACGCCACTCCGGGAAGTAGCGGATTGGGGCGTGATGGCCAACGTGAGCGCCCGCGACGCGCTTGGCGCGTCGGTGTTCGCGAGTCTGGACCGCCTTGGGTTCGCGCTCGGGCCCGCCGTCCGCTACCGCCGATGGCTCTCGTCCTCGGCATCGCTGGACCTCGCCGTGGGTACCCCGTTGGTGACCGGCGCTGGCAACATCCAGACAGGCTCGGTGTTCGGCCTCGTGAGGTGGAGTCCGAACCCCTGGTTTGCGCTCGCGGGTCGGCCGGAGCTGGTGCGCCGATCGGTGGTGCTCGGCTGTGGACCGACCACCTGCACTTCCGAAGTACAGTCGCAGGGGCGGGTATCGCTCGGCGTGGAGTTCGGTGGGGTGCCAGGCCTCGCGCTCACTACCGCCGGCGGCATCGCGACCCTACTGCTTGCCATGGCGATCGCCGCAGGTGGTAACTAGACCGTCTCTTTCGGAAATCTTGATAACCGAGCGGTAGGGCGCCAGCTTTCGCGCTCCCCAAGCCGACGGGCATGATATGCGCGTAATCTGGAAGGTGGCGGTCGGGCTCGCGTTCCTACTGACCGCTGGTTCGCCTCACCGCCTGTCCGCGCAGGACTACCGCGCCCAGGCCCTGCGCATCCTGAGGACGGTCCCGCTCGTCGACGGCCACAACGATATCCCCGATGCGATCCGCGAGCGGGGCGGCCTGGACTCCGTGGATTTCGGCGTGCTCCAGCCGAAGCTCATGACCGACATCCCCAAGCTCCGCGCCGGCGCCGTGGGCGCGCAGTTCTGGGCGGCGTACGTGCCCGTCACCACGCTCCATGGAGGCGAGCATCCGGCGGTGTACGCGCTCGAGCAGATCGATCTCGTGCACCGGTTGTGCCGCAAGTACGGGCAGACGTTAGCCCCGGCGGAGACGGTCGCGGACGTCGAGCGGAACTTCAAGACGGAACGCGGCAGCCTGAGCGGCTTGAACTTCGAGCGGCCGCGCTCGACCGCCACGCCGCACGACTCGAAGATCTCCTGCCTCATCGGGATCGAGGGCGGCCACGCCATCGAGAACTCGCTCGGCGCACTGCGGATGTTCTACCGGCTGGGCGTGCGCTACATGACACTGACGCACTGGGAGACCATCGATTGGGCCGACGCGGCCACTGACAGCGCGAAGCACGGCGGGCTCACGCCGTTCGGTGAGGAGGTGGTCCGCGAGATGAATCGGCTGGGCATGCTGGTCGATCTGTCGCACGTGTCGGACGCCACAATGGTGGCCGCGATCCGCGTGTCTCGCGCGCCGGTGTTCTACTCACATTCCTCCGCCCGCGCGCTCTGCAACCACGTGCGCAACGTCCCCGACTCGATCCTCAAGATGGTCAGGGCGAATGGCGGGGTGGTGATGGTGAACTTCAACCCCGGCTTCGTCTCGGAGGCGGTGCGGGTGTACGAGGACAGCATCGCCAGACGCGCCCGCGTGCTGCGTGCCGCGGGGGTCGACACCACGACGGTGGCGGATTCCCTGAAGGGCTGGGCGGCGCGGGGTCCGAAGGCGACTCTCTCGCAGGTGGCGGATCACATCGAGCACATCCGCGATGTGGCGGGCGTGGACGCGGTCGGCCTCGGCTCCGACTTCGACGGCATCACGGAAGTGCCCGTGGGCCTCGAGGACGTGTCGAAGTTTCCCGATCTGCTGGCGGAGCTCTTGAGACGCGGCTGGAGCGAGCAGGACATTCGCAAGGTCGCTGGGCTCAACGCCCTCCGTGTGCTGCGAGCAGCGGAAGGGGTGGCGGCGTCGAAACGGTAGTCCCGGCGCCGCTTACTCGCTGTTGGCCCTGGCCGGTTCTGACGCCTGCTTCCCTGCTGACTCAAAGCCTTTTCTGGTCATCTCCCCCCACGTCTGTTTCTGCCGGAACACCGACCAGAACGCCTTGAGGCGCCACCACACCGTCCGCTGCCGGTAGCCGAAGTTCTCGAGCGTCGCGAACAGTAGCAGCCGGCCCAGATCGCCGAACCGGCGATATCGCTGGAAGCTCACCTCCTCGAGCACCACGGCCCATAGCGACAGCAACATCCCGTAGCCCCAGGCCACGAGCACGAAGAGCAGCGCGAAATTGGTATTCACGGCGCCGACCAGCAGGCCGCCCACGGTGATCACGTACCCGAACACTTCGACGAGCGGGGCGAGCATCTCACCGAACGCGAAGAACGGCATCGCGACCAAGCCCACGCGACCATAGCGGGGGTTGAAGAGCATCCCCTTGTACTGCCACATCGCGGCGACCAGGCCGCGGTGCCACCGCTCCCGCTGGCGCGACAGAATGCGCCCGGATTCGGGGACCTCGGTCCACGCCACCGGATCCGGAATGAAGGGAATTTCGTAATGCTGCTTGTGCTGCCGCAGATAGCGGTGCAAGCGCACGACGAGATCGAGGTCCTCGACCACGCTGGTCGTACGGTACCCGCCGATTGCGTGGAGGTATTCCTTGCGGAACAGCCCGAACGCACCGGAAATGACCAGGGTCCCGCCCAGCCGGTTCCAGCCCAGTCGGCCGAACAGGAAGGCGCGGAGATATTCGACCACCTGCACGCCGGGGAGGAAGCGGCCGGGGACTCGAGCGTCGATCACGCGTCCGTCCTTCACGGTGCACCCATTCGCGACGCGCACCGTTCCCCCCACCGCCGCGATGTGGCGGCCGAGCAGGAATGGCCGCGTGAGGCGCAGCAGTGCGTCGGGCTCGATCAGCGTATCCGCGTCCACGGCGATGACCAGGGGGAACCGGCTCGCGTTGATGGCGGCATTGAGCGAATCCGCTTTCCCCCCGTTTTCCTTGTCGAGGACCAGCAGGCGCGTGCGGGTGCGCGAGCGGTACAGGGCCCGTAGCGGCTTAGTGGCGATCGTCTCCGGGTAGGTGCGCGGCACCTCGTACAGATCGAACGCGTGCCGCAGCCGCTCCAGCGTATCGTCTTTGGACCCGTCGTTCACCACGATGATTTCGAAGTTGCGGTACTCGAGCGTCAGGATGGCGGTGACGCTCGCCTCGATGGTCGCGCTTTCGTTGTGGGCGGGGACGAGAATGCTGATCGGCGGGAGGGCGTCGCTCTGCATCAGCCGCTGGAAGTCTTCGTCCTCCGCCAGGCGGGTCTGCTCCCAGATCTCGGGGATCGAGAGCACGAGCAGGAGTGCGTAGAAGGAATTCAACACCAGGAAGTAGAGGAGGATCGCGAGATCGACGCCGTGAATGACGGGGCTCATGCCGCGTATTCCGCCAGCGCCTGCGGGGAGAGGCCGAGCACCAGCCGGGCCATGTCGCGGCTTGCCTGGTGCGCGCCGACTTCCACAGCGAGCAGGACGTTGCGCCCCGCCGCGCCGAAGCGCGTGAGGGCGAGTCCCGCCCGCAACCGCACCCACCAGTCGCCGTCGCGCAGCGCCTCCCGCACGAGCGGCAGGGTGGCCGGATCGGCGACCATGCCGAGCGAGCGGACGGCCTGGGCGCGCACGGGCCAAATGCCGTCCTGCGCGAGGAGCCGCAGCGCCGCGATCGACTCCGCGTGGGGATACCTCCCCAGCGCGCGGGCCACCTGAGTCCGCACCTCCGGGTCCCGGTGTGTGGCCAGGGCGGTGAAGGGCTGGCGCAAGTCCGGATGCTCCAGGCGCGCGGCGAACTCGACCACGTGGGGGAGCCGGGGATCGTCGGGCCGCGCGAACAGCTGCTGCAGGTGACGCACCACGGCGGGACGCGCCTTCTTGAGCGCACTCGCGTAGTACGCCTGCACCGTGGGGCCGAGCTGCGGCAGCTGATCGAGCGCCGCGGTCACCAGCACCGGACTGGTCAGGCGCTCGAGCGTGGTGGCGGCCGCGATCTGCACGGCGGGATGGTGGTCACGCAACAGGCGGAGCACCCGGCCGATGTCGTGCGGCGTAGCGGCAACGGAAAGGAAGCGCGCGCATTCGAGCCGCTTCCACCAGCGCGCCGACCGGCAGTTGGTGCGTAGCACGCGCGCCCACCACTGGTTCGCGAGCAGCCGCGACAAGTCCTGCCACCGTTCGCCCGGCACCCGGGCGGACCACGTGACGAGGGCGTCGACGGCCAGCGACACCGGCAGACGCGCCAGGGCCCCCACCACCTCGGCCGCGGGCGCCTGTCCCATCGTCCAGCGATGCATCACCGCTTCCAGCTCGCGCCGGCGCGGCTGCAACCGGGCGCTGCGACGCACCCGAAACCAGCGATTCAGGATGATGAGGATGATCAGCGCGACCAGCAGGATCCCCTGCGCGACCGCGACGACCCAGAGGAATTGCAGGCTGGTCACCGGCCCACCCAGCGCTTGATCTTCTCCAGTGCCACGCGCAGGCTGATCGGCTTCACGAGATAGTCGAGCGCCCCCGCCTCCAGTCCGCGCAGCTGCTCCTCCTCGGTGCCGTGCACCGTCGTGAACACGACGCGGTACGTCCCGGGGCGCTCCCGCTCCAGGGCGGCGAGGATCGAGTACCCGTCCAGGGCGGGAAGATCGACGTCCAGGAGGAGCAAGGGTCGCGTGCCCCGCACGTCCAGCGCGAGCAGCTCGCGCAGCGCCTCCCTCCCGTTACGATACGCCAAAAACCGATACCCGTGCGCGCGCAGCCCGTACTCGAGCAGCTCCGCGAGCGCCGCGTCGTCCTCCACGTAGATCACCTCCGGCACCAGGACGGCGTCGGCCGGTGGGACGACGGGCTCCGCCGGCTTCGGGGGCACCCGGGGAGGAGCGGTGCGCACGGGCGTCGCCCCGGGGCGTTGCGTCGGGCGTCGCGGGCCCGGCCGGGACGGCGGGCCGCCGCGCGGCAGGGGCCAGGATCGCATTGGCGGCGCAGGGGCAGGGGTGGCGCTCGCGTCCGGGACTTCGACTCCGAGCAGCTCCGCGAGCCGCTTGACGAACCAGCGGGCGAGAGAGCCGCGCTCCACGTCCGGGTCGTCCGGTCGAGCGACCCAATCCTTTACGGTCGCCTCCATCCCAGCCGCGAGGCGCGACGCCTCCATGAACCCGTACGAGCCGGCGGAGCCGTGGATCTTGTGGGTCTCCCGTCGCAGCTCCTCCAGCGCCTCGCGGTCGCCGCCCGCGGCCACCAGCCGCTCGGCAATCCCCGCGAGCACGCTGAGCTGCCCGCGCGCGCTCTCGAGGTACTCCGCGAGCAGCCCCGGGGGCAGCTCGGGTGGGGGCGACGTGGCGTCGGCGGCCATGGACTACCAAGATGGGGAACCGCCCGGTGAAAATGCCATAGCCGGCAAGCCGACCGAGGCATGATATTGCCCGTCATCGACGACTCGATTGGTCTCTGCCTCAGCTGCCGCTGGATGCGGGCGGTGACGACGCGACGCGGCTCGACTTTTTACCGCTGCGGCCGCGCCGACACGGATCCGCGCTTCCCACGCTACCCGCCGCTGCCGGTGCGGCAATGCGTCGGGTACGAGGAGGGTCGCCCGGAGAACGACGAAGGAGCTCCTTAAGCACGAACCGGGGCCCGGCTATTGCGCGGGCGGGCCGGTTTCCCCAGTTTGATTTTCGCGCCCCCCGACACCGCTTACGCTCGAGGTATCTCGTGGCTCAACCGCGTCCCCTGGAGCGCGCCAAGCTGTTCTTCTTCCGCCACTTCGAGCGGATCTTCGTATTGTTTCTGGTGCTCGCGATGGCGGCGATTCACGCCCTCGTGGACCAGAAGTTCGCCTTCCTGAGCTTCTACTATTTGCCGATGATGCTCGCCGGCTTCTACGGCGGCCGACGCTTCGCGGTCATGGCGGGCGTATTCGTGGTGGCGCTCGTCTTCTACTACCAGTACTTCGTGGGTCTGGACATGCTGCCCGGATTCTACGCCGACGCGCTGCTCGCGCTGGTACCGTGGGCCGGCTTCCTCATCCTTACGGGCTACGTGGTGGGCGGCCTCGCCGAGCAGCGGGCGGTGCGTCTCGCCGAGGTGAAGAACGCGTATCTCGCGACACTCGAGCTTTTGACCTATCACATCGAATCCGCCGAGCGGAACCAGCAGGGGCACTCCAACCGGGTGGCCGACGTGGCGGCGGCGATCGGGCGGGAGCTGAAGCTCACCGATGACGACGTCGAGAACCTCCGGGTGGCGGCGCTGCTGCACGAAGTGGGGACGCGCGACCAGCGCCTGCTGCGGCTCCTGTCGCGCTCGGTGTCGAACTCCTCGGTGGGCGTGGCGCGCGCCATGCGCGGCGCCGCCGAGATCATCGGTGAGTACGGACACTACTACGAGATCGTGGGTGAGGACTGGGACATCGAAGCGCTGCCGCTCCCCTTGACGGTGAAGATCCTGGCGGTCGCGGACGCGTTCGAGACCCTGCAGATGGCGACGCCGGTGCGTCCGGCGTTTCCCAAGTGGACCGCGCTCGAAGAAGTGGAGAAGGGCGCGGGCAAGACGTTCGCGAAGGATGCCGTCCGGGCGTTGCGCAGTGTCGCCGGGCGGCCGGAAGCCGCGGCGTCCGAGGCGGGCCTGAGGGTCGTCTAGGACCCGGGCGGGAGCTCGGGCGTGCGCCGCCCGCTCGCGACCCCACCCGCCACTCCCACCCCGAACGCCGCTGCCGTCCAGACCGTCACGAGCGGGAGCGCGGCGATGGGGAGGGCGACGACGGTGGCGGCGAGCCCCGCCAGGAGTGGCGCCGCCGGCTTCCGCACCGCATCGACGAAGCGCAACCGGCGCCGTACGAAGTCCCGCGTGGCCATGAACCCTCCACCCAGCGCCACCGCTCCGATCAGCAAGCCCAACATATCGATCTCCTTTGTCGCGCGCCCTACGCAACTTGCGCGCGCGCGGTTTCCCCCGCAATTGTGAGGCCGGGGGGTTCTCGCTGCAACCGTTTCCTCGAATCCGGCGTCTAGAGGAGTTATGATGACGCGAATCGCTACCGCGACGGCCGTGCTGCTAGGCCTCTGGTCCGCCTGCCCGCCCGTCCGCTTGTCCGCTCAATCGCTCCGTGTCCCCTACCAGACATTCACCCTCCCCAACGGCCTCCAGGTGATCGTACACGAGGATCACTCGGTACCGGTGGTGGCGGTGAACACCTGGTATCACGTCGGCTCGTCGGATGAGAAGCCAGGGCGCACCGGGTTCGCCCATCTGTTCGAGCACATCATGTTCATGGGCTCTCAGCACGTGCCGACCGGTGAGTTCGACCGGCTGCTCGAGGCCGCGGGCGGCGACAACAACGGCTCGACCACGGAAGACCGCACCAACTATTACGAAGACGGGCCCGCGAACGCGCTTCCCCTCATGTTGTACCTGGACGCGGACCGCATGGGGTTTCTGTTGCCCGAGATGACGGTGGAGAAGGTCGACCTGCAACGCGGCGTGGTGCAAAACGAGCGGCGGCAGAGCTACGAGAACCGTCCCTACGGCCTCGCCGAAGAGAATATCCTGCAGCGACTCTATCCCGCGAACCATCCCTATCACTGGCCAGTCATCGGCTCGATGGCGGATCTCCAGGCGGCGACCCTGGAAGACGTGCGCCAGTTCTTCCGGACGTACTATACGCCGAACAATGCGACGCTCGCGATCGCGGGTGATATCACCGCGCAGGACGCGCGCCAGCTCGTGCAGCGCTACTTCGGCGACATTCCCCGGGGGCCTGCGATGACCCGCACGCCGCCGCCTCCGGTGCCGGTGGCGGGCGTGGTCCGCGCCGTGCTGGAAGACCGCGTCCAGCTGCCGCGTGTGTACGATGCCTGGCATACGGTGAAGGCGTTCAGTCCCGACGATGCCACGCTGGATGTCCTGGCGAACGTTCTCGCCGGCGGGCGGTCGTCGCGCCTCTATCGCCGACTGGTGTACGAGCTGCAAATCGCGACCGACGTCGTGGCGTTCCAGGATGGCAGCCGTATCGACGGCAAGTTCGAGGTGTACGCCACCGCCCGTCCCGGCCACGATCTGGGCGAGCTGCAGCGGGTGATCGACGAAGAGCTGGGGAAGCTCGCCGACCAGGGCCCGACGCCGCGCGAGGTGGAGCGGGCCCAGAACACGGTCGAGGCGCAGTTCCTGTCGCGCATGGAGCGCGTGGGCGGCTTCGGCGGCAAGGCGGATCAGCTGAACTACTACAACTACTTCGTCGGAACCCCGGACTACTTCCAGAAGGACCTGGAGCGGTATCGGCGAGTGACGCCCGCGGCGGTGCAGCGCGCCGTGCGCGCGTACCTCTCGCCCCCCCACCGCGTGGTGCTCAGCGTGGTGCCGCAGGGCAAGCCGGAGCTGGCGGTGAAGGAAGGGGCGACGCCATGAGGGCGGCCGCCGCACTCGTCGCGCTGATACTCATCGCCTTTCCGGCCTGCGGTCTGTCCGCCCAGGTCGTGGACCGCAGCAAGCCTCCGCAACTGCCACCGCCGCCGGCGCTCAAGCTGCCGGCCGTGCAGACCACCGTGCTGCCGAACGGCCTCACGCTCGCCGTCGTCGAGATGCACAAGGTGCCGGTGGTGGACGTGCAGCTGCTGATCGATGCGGGTGCGGCCCGGGATCCGTCGGTCGCTCCCGGGCTCGCGACGTTCACGGCGACGATGCTGCAGCAGGGGGCGGGCGCGCGCAGCGCCCTCGACGTCGCGGATGAGGCGGCGTTCCTCGGCGCGCAGCTCGGCACGGCGGCGGGCTTCGACGGCGCCAGCGCCTCCATCCACGTGCCCAAGCGGCGGCTCGAGGCTGCGCTCGATCTGCTCGCGGACGTGGTGCTGCGGCCCGCGTTCGCCGACTCGGAGATCGCGCGGCAGCGGGAGCTCCGCGCCGCGCAGCTGGTGCAGCAGCGTGATGAGCCGGTGTCGGTGGCGAACATCGCGTTCCCCGCCATCGTGTACGGTCGCGAGCATCCATACGGGCATCCGCTCAACGGCACCGACAGCGCGACCGCCCGGCTCGCGCGCGAGAGCGTCGCCGAGTTCTACCGGACCTACTACCGGCCCAATGGGGCGCGCATTCTGGTCGTGGGCGACGTGACGCTCGCGGAGGCGCGCCGCCTGATCGCGGCGCGGTTCGGCGGCTGGGAGCGCGGTGACGTGCCCGCGTTCCCGAGTCCTGCCATCGCACCGCCCGGGGCGGCCCGCACGGTGTATCTGATCGACAAACCGGGGGCCGCGCAGTCCGTGGTCCGGATCGGCCATCTCGGGCCGGTCCGCACGACCCCCGACTGGTTTGCGCTCGAAGTCTTGAACACCATCCTGGGCGGGGCCTTCACCTCGCGCTTGAACCAGAATCTGCGCGAGACCCGCGGCTACACCTATGGCGCCTTCTCCCAGTTCGTGCCGCGCCGGCTCAGCGGGGCGTTCGTGGCGCTCGCGTCGGTGGTGACCGCCAAGACCGACAGCTCGCTCATCGAGTTTCTGAAGGAGCTACGGCGCATCCGCGACGATCCGGTGGCCCCGGCCGAGCTCGCGAAGGCTAAGGCGTATCTCACGCTCGGCCTGCCGGGGGACTTCGAGACCACGGGCGGCGCCGCGGCGCGGTTTCGCGAGCTGCTCTCTTTCGGCCTGCCGCTCGACTACTACGATCGCTACCTGGACCGCATTACCGCGGTCACGGCCGCCGACGTGCAGCGCGTGGCGCGGCAGTACATCGATCCGGACCGCTTCGACATCTTGGTGGTGGGCGACAAGACCCAGATCGAGTCGGGCATCAAGGCGTTGAACGAGGGGCCGATCGTGTACCGCGATGTCTGGGGGCAGGAGATCAGGTAGTCACCAGCGGATCGCCGCGCTCGCCCAGGTGAACCCCGAGCCGAACGCGGTCATAACCAGCAGATCGCCGCGCTTGAGGCGCCCCTCGCACAGGGCTTCGTGCAGCGCGATGGGGATCGAGGCAGCCGTCGTGTTGCCGTATTTCTGGATGTTCACGTACACCTGGTCGTCGCGCAGCCCGACGGCTTTCTGCACCATCTCGAGGATCCGCAGGTTCGCCTGGTGCGGGACCAGGAGCTTCACGTCCGCGGCCGTCACGCCATTCGCCTGGAGAGCGGTCGCCACCGATTGCGGCATGAGCACCGAGGCGTACTTGAAGACCTCGCGCCCTTCCATGACCGCCCGGTGCTTCCCCTCTTCCATCAGCTCGGCGCTGATAAAGGGGTCGTGTGCCAGCCCTGGCGCATCGACCCACAGCTTCTCGGCGTGCCGGCCGTCGGCGTAGAGGTGGGTCGAGAGCACGCCGCGCCCGGGATCGTCGGTGGGGCCGAGGATCACCGCCCCGGCCCCGTCGCCGAACAGCACGGCCGTATCCCGCCCGCGGGTCGTCCGGTCGAGGCCGCGCGAGTGGACCTCGGCGCCCACGAGGAGCACGCGGGCGTACTGGCCAGTCCGGATCCAGGCGTCCGCAACCGAGAGGCCGTAAATGAATCCGGAGCACTGGTTGCGCACATCGATCGCGGGGACGTCACTGATCCCGAGCTCGCGCTGCAGGAACACGCCGTTGCCGGGCTCGAAGTGGTCGGGGGTGCAGGTGCAGTACACGATACAGTCCAAGTCCGACGCCTTCATACCGGCCTTCGCGAGCGCCTGCAGCGACGCCTGCCGTGCCAGCGAAGCCCCGGTCTCGCCGTCCGACACCCAGTGTCGCGTCTTGATCCCGGAGCGCTGGGTAATCCATTCGTCGGAGGTGTCCATGATGCGTGAGAGATCGTCGTTGGTGACGACGCGCTCGGGAACGTGGAATCCGGTGGCGATGAATTCCGTGCGTGGCATCGGGATTCCTTGCGGGAAAGGGGCGCCGGGAGGAGATTTCGCCCCCGACGCGAGGCTTGGCAAGGGAGTCATGGATCTTACGCTCACCGGGGCGCAGTACGACGCCGTGCGCGGCGCGCGGCACCTGCCCGACGTCCTCAAAAAGGTGTTGGACGGCGCCACGCGCCCGCAAGGCGGCGACGGCCATGTCCTGCACCTCACGTATGAGGAAGCCACGGCGCTGAACGAGCTGTGCGCCTGGAACGTGCACACCGACGCGAGCGGCGCGGTGAAGCCAGAATCCAAAGTGTTCGACGATCTCGTAAAGGCGATTCTCACGCATCCTGACTACTAGGCGCCAACATGAAACGCATCACTGGCCTGCTGGTGTCATGCTTGCTCGCCACACTGACCCCGCCCGTGGGGGCCCAGAAGCGAGCGATAACCGTCGACGACTATCTCGCGCTCAAGTCGGTGGGCAACCCGCAGCTGTCGCCGGACGGGAAGTGGGTCGCGTATACGGTGACCGAGCCCTCCCTCAAGGACAACCGCGGCATCACGCGCATCTGGCTCGCCGAGGTGGCGAGCGGCTCGGCGCGCCAGCTCACCGCGGGGCCCGGATCGGATCGGCAGCCGCGCTGGTCGCGCGATGGCCGCACGCTCGCCTTCGTGTCCACCCGCGGGAACGGCGCGCAGCTGTGGGTGCTGCCGGTCGCGGGGGGCGAGGCGCGGCGGCTGACGAGTCTCGCCGACGGCGTGTTCGATCCGGTGTGGCTGCCCGACGGCACGGGGCTCATCGTCACGAGCGACATCAAGTGGCCTGCGGCGCAGGAAATCGACCGGCGCAACGGCGACTTCCCTACCGACGCCCGCATCTGGACCGGCGCCATGTGGCGGCACTGGGACGATTGGCGCGCCGGCAAGCGCCAGCACCTGTTCACCGTCGGGCTCGCCGATGGAGCCACCAGGGACGTAACCCCCGTGGACCACGACGTGCCGACGATCGCGACCGGCGGCGATGGCGATGTGAGCGTCTCACCCGACGGGAAGGAGATCGCGGTCGCGATGCATGGCGACACGACCGTCGCCGACAATACGAACGTAGACGTCTACATCATGGGACCGGATGGCTCCGCGATGCGCGCGCTGACCACAGGACGTGGAGCCGACAACACGCCGCGCTATTCGCCCGACGGCAAGTGGCTCGCCTACCTCTCGATGGAGCGGGCCGGGTTCGAAGCCGATAGACAGCGACTGATGCTGGTCGCCCGGTCGGCCGGCCGGCCCGACGGACCGCCGGTCGAGGCGACCAGGGGCTGGACGCTGTCCGTCGGGTCCTACACGTGGTGCCCCGATTCGAAATGCATTTACGCCGCGGTCGATGAGCGCGGGCGAGACAACCTGTACCGCATCGATCTACCGTCGTTCCGTCGTTCGGTGGCCGTAGGCAATAATGGGGTCAACACGGACGTGCAGGTGATGCCGGACGGTCAGGGCCTCGTGTACCTGCATCAGAGCAACACGCAGCCCAACGAGATCTGGCTCTCGGGCCGCCAGCTCACGCATCACAACGACGCCGCGCTCGACGCGCTCGATCTCCGCCCGCTCGACGAGTTTGGCTTCGCAGGCGCGCTGGGAGATTCCGTCTTCGGGTGGCTGCTCAAGCCGCCCGGCTTCGACCCCGCCAAACGATACCCGCTCATCTATCTGATTCACGGCGGGCCGCAGAGTGCGTGGACCGATTATTGGGGGGCGCGCTGGAACTACGCGTTGTTCGCGTCGCGCGGATACGTGGTGGCGGCGGTCAACTTCCACGGCTCCACGGGCTACGGCCAGAAGTTCACCGACGCGATTTCCCAGCATTGGGGCGACTATCCCTACCAGGATCTCATGAAGGGCCTGGATGTCGTGGCGCGCCTCCCCTACGTCGATTCCACGCGCATGGGCGCGGCCGGGGCGTCGTACGGCGGCTACATGATCTACTGGATCGCCGGACACACCAACCGCTTCAAGACGCTGGTGTCGCACGACGGCGTCTTCAATCCGGTCAGCATGGCGGGCACGACGGAGGAGC
This sequence comes from Gemmatimonadales bacterium, assembly GCA_035601435.1. Classification (GTDB taxonomy): domain Bacteria; phylum Gemmatimonadota; class Gemmatimonadetes; order Gemmatimonadales; family GWC2-71-9; genus AG41. The sequence continues at coordinate 14,824 of DATNOH010000218.1, forward strand.
TGTGGTTCATGGACTGGGAGTTCGGCGGCACGCCGTACGCCAACCGCGCGCTGAACGAAAAATGGTCGCCCTTCAACTTTGTACAGAACTGGAAGACACCAATCCTGATCGTCCACTCCCAGCTCGACTACCGCGTGGACCTGTCGGAAGGCTATCAGGCGTTCACCGCCGCCAACGTGCGGGGCGTGCCGGCCAAGTTCCTGTACTTCCCCGATGAGGGCCACTGGGTGCTGCGGCCGCGCAACCGCCGCCTGTGGTGGGGAACGGTGCTCGACTGGATCGATCAGTACCTGAAGCCCGCGCCCCCCCCGGCCGGGGCCCGCTGATGGGCGAGCCATTCATCAAGACACTGACGCGGAGCGCTCTCGTGGCGGGCGCGCTGGGCATCGTACTTCTCCTCGCCCTCCCCCGGCACGCCTCGCTCGCCTTCGACTTCGTGGACGTGTTCAGCGTGGCGTTCTGCTTCACGTTCCTGGGGCATTACATCGATCGGCTGTTGCTCGCTCTGCCCGGGATCCGCACCGGCGTGGGACCGCTCATACGCGTGCTCGGCTGGTTCGCCGGGGGGCTCTGGTGCTATGTGATTGCGCGCTGGCTGTGGATTCATTACGGACGCGATCTGGGGGAGCTCCCCGGCTTGATCTGGGGGGGTGTGTTTTTGGTGATCCTCAACAGCGTTGCCCGACGCCACGACGCTACGCCATAAGTCTTACAACGTGGCGTCGTAGCGTCATGCTGTGCCTCTACGGTTTCGTCCACACGTTATTCCCCCGCCGCACATCCGGGAAATTCTGCCGGACATCGATCTCGACTTTTACGACATCGGCCGGGACACTGCGCCGGTAGGTAAAGCGGTTCCCCAGGTACCAGATCTCGACGGGCAGACGCACGTCCTCCGTGGCGCCGTTGGCGTAGGTAAGTCGCAGGTCGACGGGCATCGGGAGGGCACCGAGGCTCGAGAGGAACACGAGCGCGCTGGCTCCCGTGGAGTCCGTCCGGGCGCGCACTGAGTCCACCGCCAGGTCTACGACGTCGGATCGGTAGAACCAGCCACGCCAGAACCACGAAAGGTCCTCCCCGAGCCCGTCCTCCATGGAGCGGAAGAAGTCCGCCGGCGTGGGATGCTTGTACGCCCAGCGCCGGATGTATTGGCGAAATGCGGCGTCGAATCGCGTCGTGTCGGCGAGGATGTGCTCGCGCAGCAGATAGAGACCCGTCGCGGGCTTGTCGTATTCCGCCGCCCCCAGGAGCGGCGGGGGAACCCGGTCCGCCGGGAGCATGGACGGCACATCGTGGCCCGTAGCGACGAAGCGGGCCCACTCCGCGGCGCTACCACGGTCACGTGGCGCGGTGTCGTGATAGAACACGAGCGTCGAATAGATATTGATGAACGTGTTGAACCCCTCGTCCATCCAGGCGTACTGCCGCTCGTTCGATCCCACGACCATGGGGAACCACTCGTGCCCCAGCTCGTGGGTGGTCACGCCGAACAGGGCCCGATTCCCGGCGCGATGCCCGCAGAACACGATCATTGGGTACTCCATCCCGCCCACCGGACCCGCGACGTTGATCGCCGTGGGGTAGGGGTACGGAGACCATTTCTCGGAGTAGTGCTTGATCGAGTGGCGGGCGTACTCCGTGGAGCGCGCCCAGTCGGCGTTCGCCTCCGGCGGATAGAACGACTGGATCAGGATGCCGTCGTAGCCGCTCGCGTCCCAGATGAAATTGGCCGCGGCCGCCCAGGCCACGTCGCGCACGTTCTTGGCCGTGAAGTGCCAGGTGAGCGTGGACCGCGGGCCCGCGGGGCGGGTGAGCGGCTGGCCGACCTCCGCCCTGGGGATGATCGCGACGGTCGTGTCCGACCGGACCGCCCGAGCGAGCCGCGCGCGCTGCCCCACCGTGAGCACGTCCGCGGCGTTGGTGAGTGTTCCCGTCGCAGCCACGACAAAGCTCCGCGGCACGGTGATCGATACGTCGAAGTCACCGTACTCGAGGTAGAACTCGCCCTGGCCGAGGTACTGCTCGGTGTTCCAGCCGCGCACGTCGTCGTACACCGC
>DATNOH010000219.1:0-3290 GCA_035601435.1 Gemmatimonadales bacterium
ACAGGAGTGGTGCGATTTGCCAAAGCAGTAGCCCGGGCGCCGCCGCTAGGACTCCGGCGAGACGAGCGAGCCCGACCGCTGGCGTGTCCAGTCGCCACGTCAGGCCGCCGAAGTGTGTCAGCCACGCGCCAACGGCGGCCCGGTCGCGGCGGTCGTCGGGGTGGAGGAGCGGGTGAAAGGACGGGGGGGCGTCGAGTTGGCGCACCACGAGCCCTTGGACGAAGCGGCTGCAGGCGGGGTGGCCGAGCCAACCTTCGTGGGCGATGAGGCGGGCCACGGCGCGCGCGTCGCCGTAGAGCCCCTCGGCGATCGCCCCCCACAGCTCCTCGACGCTGACGCCCGGGAGCCCCGCTTCGGTGCGCCCCACGGGGGCCACCGGCTGGAAGCTCACCATTTTGAAAGCGTCCGCGTTGGCCACCAACCAGCGCATGATGGCGGGTACGCCTTCGAGGTTGTTGCGGGTGACGGTCACCGTGGTGGCCACCTCCAGCCGGCGCCCGGTAAGGCGCCGAGCGCGGCGGATGAGCTGGGCGAACTCGGTGCGCAACGGGCCGAGCTCGTCTTCGCGGCGCGCGTCTCGGTAGCCGCGGCGGCCGCGCTGGGTCGTGTCGATGTGGAGGCTCACCTCGGTGAGACCGCCGTCGACCATCAGCCGCTCCAGGAGGCCGGCACGGCGACGAAAGCTGTCGCCATGGGTCATGAGCATGGGGACGAGCCCGAGCGCCCGCGCGTGGCGGATCAGGGCGATGAGCTCGCCTTCGGGCCGGAGGGTCAGCTCGCCGTCGGTGAGCTGCACGTTGCCCCCTTCCCCGAGCCAGGCGCGGATCCGACCGAGCTGCTGCTTGACCTCGTCCAGGGAGGCGGCCGGCACTCGGTTCGCGGTTGCCCCGAGATAGCAGCCCCGGCAGGCGAAGTCGCAGCGGGGCATCGCCCCGATCGTGGCTCCGCAGCCGGCGTATTGACGTCCCAGGAACTGCCGGGCAGTCCGCAATCGGACGGGCACGCGCGCCCAAGCAGCCGCCAGCGCGCGCCGGGTCTCCCCGGGCACGGGAGTGCGAAAGGCGGCGAGCAGCGGGCGAAGCTTCATCGCTGGTGCAGGGTCCAGTCGTAGGGAATGAACCGGACCGCGTAGTCCTCGGGGATCGGCTCGTCGCGGTACCGATTCAGATAGGCGACCAGCGACGGCACCTGCGCCAGAAAGTCCTCGCGGTAGAAGTGAAGGATCGAGTTGACGCGTACGAGGCGGAGCGGGGGGTCGACCTGCACATTGCGTGACTCGTTGAGAAAGCGGCGCGTCTCGCGCTCCAGCTGCGCGTCGAGCCGAGACGGGTCAAATGGCTCGCGCGGCAGCCGCGGGCAGCCCCGGACCATGCAGTTCAGCGCGAAATGCACGCGCGGCTCGCCGAGTGGCCGGATCACGGCATTCTCCAGACGATAGAGTGACGTGCGCCGCCCGTCGATCACCACCGCGGTGAGCAGAAAGAACCGAACCCGTTGCTGGGGCCGATGCGGGGTCGTAACGACCTGATACATGGCCACCGCGTTGTACGCGTTGATGTAGTAGGCGAGTCGGGCCGCCTGGGTCGAGAAGAGCTCGGGCGTCGCTCGCGGCCCGTGGATCGCCACCCAAGCGACATAGGCCTCGAGATCCCGCGGATCCTGCCGAAGGCCCACGAAATCGATGCGGCCGTCCTCGAGGACATGGGTGTGGAGAATCCGGTGCCATGCGGCGAGCGGATCGCCAGCCCCCGCGCCGGTCGGCCTTGGCGACGGCACGATGGTCGCGCAGGCCGCCAAGCCGACCGCGAGCACGGCCAGCAAGAGCGGGGTGAGCCAGCCCGACAGCGCCCTCATCGGTGCGCTCCGACGCGCGAGGTATCGTTGAGGCTCCAGTCGTAGTCGAGGTAGGAGAGCCCATGGGCATCAAGGCCGCCGAGGCGCTCCACGACGGCCGGGGGGGCGGCACGTCGGATGAAGCGCACGACCCCGTCAGGACCGCCAAAGTCGTCGGCGAACCACTTGAAAATTGAGGACACGCGCGCCGTCCGGCCGTCGGGGCCTGCTTGGAGCCCCTTGGTCGGATTGGCCAGGAATTGGCGGGCGGCATCGTTGAGCTGGGCGTCGAGCCGCTCGGTCGCGTAGGGCTCCTGGCGGAGATCGGGGCACGACAGCGACGCGCAGACGATGGCCATGTGCACCCGCGACTCGTGGAAGCGGGCGCGGAGCATGTCGTACTCGATCTCGTCCAGCGCGTATTCACGTCCGGCCACCGTCCCGACCTTACGCTTCCAGATGGGCCGGAGCAGGTTGCCGCCATCCCTGATGCTGCGCAGGGGGTAGTGATCGACCACCGCCTTGATGGCCAGTAGGTTGTAGGCGTTCACCCAGAAGGCGATCCGCGCGGCATCGCTCGAGAGGAGGTCAGGGTGCGCGCCGGCGAGGTCGGTGACGGCCTGTGCGTAGCTAGGATCGGCTCGGAGGAGCGTGTAGTCGACGGCGTTTAATCGGATCCCGGTAATCGTCACCGGGCGGACATGGGCCGCGAGCAGACGCGCGTACGCCGTTCGCTGTTCCGTCTCCTGGCCGGCGGCTGGGGTAGTCCCCATGGCCGCGAGCACCAGCAGAGCCGGCCCGCCGAAGCCCCGAAGTCGCCGAGTCATCGTGGCTCGCGTCGCTCAGCGTCACGGCTCCGGGTCATCCTAGACTGGCTGGGCCTTGCTCTGGCTCCTCCGCCGCGAGAGGAGAGAGCACGCCATCGCCACTCCGATGACCGCTAGGGCCAGGCCCTGCTGCGGCGACAGGCCGAGAAATCGTTCGGGCCGGCCGTCGGCGCGCAGAGGATCGAGGGCCACGCGTAGCGCGCCATAGAACAGCAGGTAGAGCCAGAAGGCGGATCCCTGCGGCACCTGGCCCGCCTCCACCCGCCTGAGCGTGGCCCGGCAGGACCAGGCGATCAGTGCCAGCCCCGCCGCTTCGTAGAGCTGCACGGGATGCGGCGGGACGCCCGCGCAGCAGCCGGTGATGAAGCAGCCGACTCGCCCGATGGCGTGACCGATCGGCACGGCGACCGCGAAGTAGTCGGCTCCGCCCACGAAGCTCAGGCTACGCAGCCGAGCGAAGGCCCCGCCCGCCACGGCGGCACCCACCAACCCGCCGAAAAACACGAATCCGACGCCGAAGTCCGCCCAGAGTCGAAGCTCTCCCCGCGCGTAGTGCTCCCAGCCCAGCGCCACGAAGAGGACCTTGGCGCCTACAGTAGCGCCCAGCAGCATCGTCCACACCCCAGCCCA
>DATNOH010000220.1:0-3238 GCA_035601435.1 Gemmatimonadales bacterium
CGAGTGGGCGCCGGGCGACTACCACGTGCGAGCACGGATGGTCGTAGCGGCCGCCGGAGCCATCGGTTCGGCGGCCCTGCTGCTGCGCTCCCCGCTCCCCGCTCCCCGCTCCCTCGGCCACGGCTTCACCTGTCACCCGGCCCTCATCCTGGTCGCGGAGCACCCGCATTCCATCACCAACGACGTCGGGCATCCCAAGAGCTACTTCGTCGACCATGCCGAGTCGGAGCGGTTCGTGCTCGAGACCTGCATGTACTTTCCGTTCGTGACCGCCAAGAGCCTGACGGGGTTCGGCCCGGCGCACAGCGCCATCATGCACGCGTTCCCGCGGCTCCAGATGATCCTGATCCTGGCATGCGACCACGTCGCCCCAGGCAATCGCATCGCGGTCACTCGGGCGGGGAGCCCCGTGGTGCACTACCGCTTCACGCCCTCGACCGTCGAGGGTTTGGTGCGCGGGACCCGCGCGGCGGCCCGCATCTTTTTCGCCGCCGGGGTCCGGCGCGTCCACGCGCCCGCCGATCCGCCCATCCTCGAAGCGGCCGACGCCGACCGGCTCGAGGAGCGTATCACCGCGCGTCACTTCCGGCCCGGCTCGGTGGCCGTTTCCGCGGCGCACCTCATGGGCGGCTGCGGCATGGGCCGGACCGCCGCCGACTCGGTGACCGACGCCTGGGGACGAGTGCACGGCCTGCCCTGGCTCCGGGTCGCCGACGCGAGCCTGTTTCCCGACTCGCTCGAGATCAACCCCTACCTCACGATTATGGCACTCGCCGACCGCGTCGCCGAGGGCGTCCGGCGAGATGTGGCGGTCGCCCGTGACTGAGCGAGTGCACGTCGTCGTCGTCGGCGGCGGGCCGGCGGGGCTCGCGACGTCGCAGCAGCTGCGACAGCACGGTGTGCCCCACCGCGTCCTCGAGCGCGGGGACACCGTTGGGTACACGTGGGCCAACTTGTACGAGAGCCTCACGCTCCACACGGGGAAGCACATGTCGAGCCTCCCCGGCATGGCGTTCCCCCGCTCCGCCCCGCTGTTCGTATCGCGACAGGACTTCTTGGAATACCTGCGGAGCTACGCGGCGCGGTTCGAGCTCGCCATCGAGACCGGTTGCGAGGTTCAACGGATCACCCGGACCGACGGTACCTGGACGGTGAGCACGAACCGGGGCGTCCTGGCGGCAGACTGCGTGGTCGTGGCAACGGGTATCGTGGCCAATCCAAAGACCGCGCATTTCCCGGGGCAGGAGCGCTTCACGGGGCGCATCGCGCACAGCGTGGCGTACCGTCGGCCCGACGGATACGTGGGCCGGCGAGTGCTGGTGGTCGGGGTGGGCAACTCGGGTGCGGAGATCGGGAGCGAGATCGCCCGCGCCGGTGGCGAGGTGACCGTCGCGGTGCGATCGGGCGCGAACGTCGTGCCGCTGACGCTCGCGGGAGTGCCCATCCAGTATGTGTCCTACTGGGTGCGCAAGCTGCCGCGACGGGTGCAGGAGTGGGCGGTCGCGCTGGTACGCCTCCTCACGGACCTGCGGCGAGGAAAACCGGTGCTGCCACGCCCCGCGCACAGCCCGTTGGACGCGATCCCCGTCATCGGGTTCCACCTGGTGGACGCCATTGCGCACGGCCTGATCGAGGTGCGGCGTGGGGTGGCCGAGCTGACGGCTGACGGGGCCCGCTTCACCGATGGTACGACAGGCCAATTCGACCACATCATCCTCGCGACCGGGTTCACGGCGGCGCTCGGCCCGCTCGGCGGGCTGATCCAGCTGGACGAGAAGGGTTTCGCGCGGCGGCACGATCGCGTGGTCAGCATGGACCAGCCGCGGCTCTACTTCGTCGGACACAACTACGATGCAACCGGGGGCCTATACAACATCAGCCGGGACGCGGAGCTCGCGGCCCGGCTGATCGCCACAGGGTTGAAAACCCGCTAGGGCGTTTCGAACCTAACGTCGAGCGCCTTCAACGTCGGCGGAGGACCGGCCGACGTTACCGTGGCGAGCCCTTCCGCCCGCACGGTGTGTTGCGCGGCGATGGCGTCGGAGGCCGCCTGCAGCGTGAGGAGGCTACCCTCCGCCTCGATCCTGGTCTCGCTCGTCACCGTGACCACCGCACCGTTCGCGAGGGTGAACGTCGAGCCGGCCACGTCGACGCTCGTCACGCCGGCCGCGAACTCCACCATCATAACGGGCGGCGGCAGCTCCCCGCCCTCGACCTCGAACTCGATACGGATGGCGTCGAACGTCAGCGGGCTCGTGCTGTCCACCAGGCCTCGCCCCTCCGTCTTGACGGTCTTGCCCGCCGTGAGCGCGTCTTGCACCGCGGCGAGCGACGTGAGGTGATCATCCTCGTTACCTTCGCGCGCGTCGAACTCCGTCCCGGCGACGATGCGGATAACCGTGCCGTCCTTCAACGTCACCGTGCTCGCCGTCTGATCGACCGACTGCACGGTGCCCTCGAATTCGCGGACGCCCTCGAGCTCCGGGTTCTCCTGCTTGAGTTTCGTAGTGCCGTCCGCCAGGCGGAGCTCCAGGCTGACGCCGAGCAGCTTGAGAAATCCATCGGGGGGCGGTGTCGCGTTCGTCACCAGGTTCGCGGCGGCGATGTTGAGCTTGATGACCGAATGGCTATTGCCTTCGTCGAGCCTCACGTCGGCCGCGAGGAACTTGCCGTCGTCCAGCGCCTGCGGCGCGCTCGGCGCCGGCCGCGATGCGGTCAGCGTGGGGTTGTGCCCGGCAGCGATATCTGCCTGAACCAGCGCGACGAAGTCGGCCAGCGTCACGGCGCTCTGGGCCATGTCGCCGTCACGGTCGCCGTGACGAATCATCGTGGACCCGTTGGCCGCGATGTGGATCCCGCCGACCTCCAGCGTGAAGGTCGCCGTGTCGGTGCCGGACGTGACCGCCGTAACGCGACTGCGGACCTGCTCCGGGCGCGTCATCTCGCTCGATTCCTCGAGCTCGACGCGACGCGCGACCAGCGTACCGGGAATCACCCGCACTTCGACCCGGGTCGGGCCGGTCTGCAGCAGACTCTGGGCATCGGGCAGGGAGACGGTACGGGAGAACTGAATCGAGTTGGTGCCGGGACCGCTGGGCGAGTGATCGCAGGCGGTGGCGAGCAGCGTCAGGAAAAGGGTCGTGCATGCTCCGATCGCCGATCTGGGGCGGCGAAGACTCGGCAGCAGCATAGGGCGTCTCCTCGTTTGAGTTGGAGGGGGTTATTCCCTAAAGACCGC
>DATNOH010000221.1:0-3848 GCA_035601435.1 Gemmatimonadales bacterium
TGGGGAAGCGGGCCACCCGGCCCAGCATTTCCTGTCCCTCGGCCGAAAGCCGCTCGGCTTCCGAGGCCGTGGCGAGCCGAACGAACTCCTCGATGTCCGCACCCGCGATGAAGTTCTCGGGTTTCCCCGAAAAGAACGCGACGGCTCGTACGGCGGTGTCGTGCTCCAACGCATCGAACGTCGCAAGCAGGTCCTGCTTCACCGCGGCCGAGAGCTTGTTGACCGGCTCGCCCTTCAGGTCGAAAGTCACGACCGCAACGCCCGCGTCGGCGAGCTCCCAAGTGAGTGCCGCGCCCGGAGGCATCAGCGGCGCTCCAGCACCATGGCGAAGCCCATGCCGCCCTGTGCGCAAATCGACAGTAGCCCGAACTGCACGTCCCGCCGGACCATTTCGTTCGCGAGCGTGGTGACGATCCGCGTACCGGTAGCGCCGAACGGATGCCCGATCGCGATGGAGCCGCCCATCACGTTGATGATGTCTTCGTTGATCTTCCAGCCTTTGGCGGCCCAGCCTTGGAAGTTCGAGAGCACCTGCGACGCAAACGCCTCATGCACCTCGATCAGGCCGAGCTCTTTCCACTCGATGCCCGCCCGCTCGAGCGCCTTGGGGACGGCGAAGATGGGTGCCTGCAGCAGCTGCCACCCGGGATCCACCGCCGCGACGGCGTAGGAGCGGACGTAGGCGAGCGGCGTATAGCCGAGCGCGCGCGCCGCCGAATCGCTCATCAACAGAACCGCGGAGGCACCGTCGGTGAGCGGCGAGGAGTTGGCGGCCGTGACGCTGCCGTAGCGGCGGTCGAAGACCGGTTTGAGCTTCGCCATCTGCTCGAGCGACGTATCCCGGCGGATCCCGTTGTCCTGGGTGATCACCCCGTCGCTCGGGCGGCCTCCGGGCCCGAACCAGGGCACGATCTCCGCCGAGATCCGGCCGTCGTCCGTCCCCCGGGCCGCGAGCTCGTGGCTGCGCAGCGCCCAGCGATCCTGGGCGGTACGCGCGATGTGGTTCTCCTTGGCCATCTTCTCGGCCGACTGGCCCATCGACTCGCCGGTCGAGGGCTCGGCGATGGCGGGTGACACGGGAACGAGGTCGCGCGGCCGGATCCGACTCAGTGTGCGAAGCCGCGCGCCCAGCGACTTGGCCTTGCTCGCCTCCACCAGGATGTCGGCGAGGCGTCGCGAGGCGAGGATCGGGATGTCGGAGAGCGACTCCACGCCGCCGGCGAGCACGACCTCGGCATCGCCGAGCACAATCTCGTCGTACGCGTTGGCGACGGCCTGTCCGGACGAAGCGCAGGCGCGGTTGAGTGAGTAGGCAGGAATTTCCTTGGGGAATTGCGGCAGGAGGCTCACCTCGCGGGCGACGTTCGGGACGAGCGCCGACGGGACCACCTGCCCGAAGATCACGGCGTTCACGTCAGTGCCGTCCAGATTAGTGCGCTCGAGGAGCTCGCGCGCTACGAACCGGGCCATGTCCACCGCCCGGGCGTCCTTCAGCACCGTCCCCGACTTGCAGAACGGCGTGCGGCAACCGGCAATCACCGCCACGCGCCGTCCGTTGGCAACCGGCATTACATTCCCCTCCCGGAAGTCTCGAAACCTACCCCGGGCCCGCCGCTGGGCCAAGCTGGAGAACGTCGACGAGCGAGACACCCTTTTCGCATCGCACGCGCGCCACCGCGCTCGCATCGATGGCTGCCGAGCCAGTGGACGTCCTGGTCATCGGAGGTGGGATCACGGGCGCCGGGATCGCCCGCGACGCGGCGCTTAGAGGCTTTCGCACGGCGGTGGTGGACAAGGGCGATCTCGGGGGTGGGACCTCGTCGCTTTCATCCCGGCTCATCCACGGCGGGATCCGCTATCTCGAGCAAGGCGAGCTTCGCCTCGTATTCGAGGCGAGCCACGAGCGTCGCGTGCTGCTCGGCATCGCGCCGCATCTGGTGCACCCCCTGCCCTTCCTCTTCCCGGTCTACCGCGGCGCGCGGATACCGGCCTGGAAGCTCCGCGCGGGAATGTGGCTGTACGATCTGCTCGCGGCGTTCCACAATGTGAAATGGCACCGCTGGCTGGGACGCAAGGCGACCCAGCGTCTGGAGCCGGGGCTGCGGGATAAAGAGTTGAAGGGTGCGGCCCTGTACTACGACGCGCAGACCGACGACGCCCGCCTCGTGATTGCGACCATGCGCAGCGCCGCGCAGGCGGGCGCGCTGGTCGCGAACTACGCAGAAGCCACGGCGCTCCTCAAACCGGACGGCAGGGTGGGCGGCGCGACCATGCGGGACCGCCTGACGGGCCAGGCTTCGACGATACGGGCGCTCGTGGTCGTGAACGCGGCCGGACCCTGGGTAGACCGCGTGCGGAGCCTCGACGACACCGGTGCCGATCCCCTGCTCCGACCCACCAAAGGCGTGCACGTGGCGGTGCCACGCAAACGCATCGGGCACACGCACGCGCTCACCCTCACGTCCCCCATCGACGGGCGCGTGATGTTCGTGCTGCCGTGGGACGATCTGAGCTACATCGGGACTACGGACAGCGACGACGATGCGTCTCCCGATGCGGTGCGCGCGACCGCGGATGACGTCGTCTACCTGCTGCGGTCGGCCAACGCATTCTTCCCACATGCGCGGCTCTCGCCGGCGGACGTCGTCGCCAGCTGGGCGGGGTTACGACCCCTGCTGCGGCCGCCGCGGGACGTCACGGCATCCGCGGCCTCGCGCGAACACCGCGTGGTCGAAAGTCCGAGCGGTCTGTTAACGATCGCCGGCGGTAAACTCACCACCTACCGCGTCATGGCTCGCGACGTGGTAGATCGCGTCGCGGCCCGCCTGCGCGAGCTGGACGGCCGCCCCCGCGCCCCCCGGGTGCCGACGGATCGGTTACCGCTCCCGGGAGGCGAGACGGCCGACCTGGAGGGGCTCGTCAAGGCGGCCATGGATCGGGGGGCGTCGGACCGGACGGCCCGCCATCTGGTGGCCCGCTACGGCAGCGAGTCAGCGGCGGTGCTGAACCTGGTGGACCGGGACCGGGCGCTGGGGCGGCCCATCGTCGCCGGGCGGCCGGCGCTGTGGGCCGAGGTGGCGCACGCGGTGGAGCGCGAGATGGCCGTTCGGCTCTCGGATGTGCTGGTGCGGCGGCTCCATCTGTTCTATGCGACCAGCGACCAAGGGGTGCCGGCGGCGAGCCCGGTTGCGGAATGGCTAGCGGAGCCGCTCGGCTGGGACGCAACCCGCCGTGCGGAGGAGGTGACCGGGTACAGGGAGCTGGTTGAGCGATCCCGCGCCTTCGCCAAGGAAGCGGCGACCGTCGGGGAGTCCTGAGCGCCGACTAACGCCGGCTGCGAGACTTAGCGAGCAGCCGCAGGATCTCCAGGTACAGCCAAATCAGGGTCACCATCAGGCCGAAGGCGCCGTACCACTCCATATACTTGGGCGCTCCGGCGGCCGCGCCAGACTCGATGAAATCGAAGTCGAGGATCAGATTCAGCGCCGCGACGACTACGATGATCCCGCTGACCACGATGCTGGCCGTGCTATTCCCCTGGAGGAACGGCAGGGCGATCCCGAAGAAGGAGAGCACGAATCCCACGAGGTAGAACAGGGCGATCGCCCCCGTCGCCGCGACGACGCCGAGCTTGAACTTCTCGGTTGGATGCTCAACTCCATCCCCTGAGGCTCCGGATGTAGTCGTGCAGCACCAGGAACTTCTCAAACACCGGCACGCCCTTGCGCTTGCGCCCGAACTCGGCGAACAGCTCGCGCAGTCGCCCGCGCCGCGACACGTAGAACCGGAACGTCTCGGCGAAGTCCTCCTGCGGATGCGTCGCGGCGTACGCCGTGACGTAGTTCGGG
>DATNOH010000222.1:0-7953 GCA_035601435.1 Gemmatimonadales bacterium
CTGTTCAGCGGCCCTCCCCCGTACCGCTGGCTTGGGAACGGCTACCGAGAGACAGGCGATGAGTCGGTCGTGTTCTGTGACAGGCCGAACCTGCCCCCGTTCGTCCCGGACAGCACCCTGCCGACCAGATGCGCATCGCCCCCCGGCGTGAGTCCGCGAATCAGCTTCTTCGACCCAGGCCTCAAGCTGCCGCAGAACCTGAAGCTCGCGCTGGGCGTGGATCGGCGTTTCTCCTCCGGCTTGGTGGCGACGATCGACTTCCTGTACACGCGCGCCGTCCACCAGATCTACGCGAGCGAGGCGAACCTCGGCGCCCCGACCGGCGTCGCCGGCGGTGAGGGCGGACGCCCTCTGTACGGTAGGGTCAGCGGCACGTCACTCGCGAACCTGAAGACAAATCCAGCCTGGCGCGACACGTCTTTCGGGGAGAGGGAGATCTACCACGTGTCAAACCGGGGTGGGGACCACGGGCTCTCCCTATCGGCGCAGTTGCGAAAGCGATTCGGCGAGACGCTCGCCCTGTACGCGGCGTATGCGTACTCGCGAGCACAGGATCGGATGTCATGGGTCAACTTCCCGGCCCGGGCGAATTTCAGCAATACGCCGCTCGACGGCACGCTGGACGACCGGCGGCTGCGACCGTCATTTTTCGAGACGCCCCACAAAGTCGCGCTCGCCGCGACGTTCTACCTGCCACACAGGTTGCAGCTCTCCCTCCTTTATGTGGGTGCGTCGCAGCCGCCCTATACCTACGTCATCGACGGGGACGCGAACGCCGACGGCGTCGGGGGTTCTGGGTCACTCAAGAATGACATCGTGTACGTCCCCAGGCACGTGGCCGACATCAGCATGCCGGCGGCCGACTATGCGCGGCTTGACGGGTTCATCGAGCAGCAGCCGTGCCTACGGGAGCAACGAGGGCGAATCATGGCTCGCAACAGCTGCCGCAACGGGTGGCTCGGATTCCTGAACGCCCGGCTCACGCAGGTCGTGCCGATGGCTGGAGGCCAGCGCATCGAAGTCACCGCCGACGTCTTCAACATGCTGAACCTGATCAACTCGCTGTGGGGCCGGTACCGGGACATTACCACCAGCCCTTCTGTGACGCTCCTGACGCTGGTCGGGTGGGACACCGCTAACGAGCGGGGGATGTACCGGCTCTCCAGCAATAGCGTGCCGGCGCGCGGCGTGGTGGACGACGTCGCGTCCCGGTGGCGGGTCCAGCTCGGAGCGAGATATGCGTTCTAAGAGAGCGCGACGGAGGCCAGCAAGTAGATCGCCGCGGCTAAGATGAGCGGTGCCGAGTACGTCCCCGGCATCACCTTCCTCAGGTAGACCGACCCGACGAGGTGCAGCAGACCGTTCCCCGCCATGATCAGACCAAACGCGAGTGCCACCGGCCGCATCCACCCCGCCCCCCGAAACGCGAATGGCGTGAGGCTCGCCAGCACGACCACAGCCAGCATCAGCCCGGTGAGCCAGACGCGGAACGTGAACGTGGGCAGAGGTAGGAGGGGAAACCGCGCCCGAATGGCGCGGACCATGGGGTTATAGACCGATAGGAAGTCCGTCAGCGCCTCGTCCACCACATGGATGCCGAAGGCGATGCACAAGGTAACCCAGGCGGGGCCCAAATGGAGCACGCTGTGCCTCACGAGGGCGAGCCCCTAACAACAGCGGCTGCCGGTCCCCTTTGAATCGAAGAACTCCTTCACATACTCCCTTTCGGTCAGCCGCGGTGGATGCCCCGCCTCCCGGCAATGCTCGAGATATGCTTCGTAGTCGGGCATGCCGAACATCCGGCGCAGCGCGTGACGCCAACCCTTACGGCCCTCAGTCTCCCGTCGCATATCCCGCCTCCACATACGGCGCTTCGTGTACGTTCGCCGTCTTGCGGTGCGACAAGACGAGCCACCATTCCCAGAGCGACGTGACGATCAAAACCGTCACAATGGTCATGAACAGCAGTGCGACGAACGTGTTCAGCCGGTCGTTCAAGATCAGTCGCGCCGCATCGGGGTTGGCCGACCCCGCGAGCGACGCGGCGTGTGCCAGGAAGCCGAGCCGCGGGTCGGCCGAGAACACCTTCTGCCACCCCGCGGTCATGGTGACAGTCACGAGCCAGGCCAGCGGGGCGGCGGTCACCCACGCGTACCGCCCGCGGCCCATCTTGATGAGAATGGTGGTCCCCACGCACAGCGCGACCGCGGCAAGCAGCTGGTTCGAGATCCCGAACAGCGGCCACAGCGAGTTGATCCCGCCCAGCGGGTCCACCACGCCCTGATACAGGAAGTATCCCCACCCCGTCACGATCAGGGCGCTCGAAGCGATCACGCTGGGATACCACGACGTCTCGGCGAACCGGGGCCAGACGTGCCCCACGATCTCCTGCAGCATGAACCGCCCCACCCGGGTGCCCGTGTCGATGGTCGTGAGGATGAACAGCGCCTCGAACATGATGGCGAAGTGATACCACAGCGCATCAAGGGTCCGGCCGCCCAGCGCGCCGGTGGCGCCGGCGAAGATCTGGGCCATCCCGACCGCGAGGGAGGGCGCCCCCCCCGAGCGGGCCACAAGGGTGGTCTCGCCCATCCGCGCCGCGAGCGCCTGCATCGCCTCCGGGGTGACGACGAAGCCCGCCTGCCCCAGGGCCTGCGAGGCCTGCGCCAGCGCCGCCGGCGTCGTGTTCATCGCGAAGTACACCCCCGGATCGAGCGTGCAGGCCGCGATCATCGCCATCACCCCGACGAACGACTCCATCAGCATGCCGCCGTACCCGATGAGCCGGGCATCGGACTCGCGCGCGATCATTTTGGGCGTGGTGCCGGAGGCCACGAGCGAGTGGAATCCCGAGATCGCCCCGCACGCGATCGTGATGAACGCGAATGGGAACAGCTTCCCCGCGAACACCGGACCCTCCCCCAGCGACGCGAACGGCGTGAGCGCCGGCATCCGGAGCGGCGGGAGGATCACCAGGATGGCGGCCGCGAGCACCAGGATCGTCGTGATCTTGAGGAACGTCGAGAGGTAGTCGCGCGGGCACAAGAGCATCCACACGGGCAAGACCGAGGCAATGAAGCCGTACCCCATCATCATCCACGTGAGCGCGGTGGCGCCGTGGGTGAACAGCGGGGCGAGGTGGGGCTGGCCCGCCACCCAACCTCCCCCGACGAGCGCGCCCAGCAGCAGGACGGCCCCGACGGCCGACGCCTCGCCTACGTTGCCCGGCCGCCACGACTTCATCCACCACCCCATCAGCAGCGCGATGGGAATCGTGCACGCGATGGTGAAGAGGCCCCAGGGCGACGCCTTGAGGGCGTTCACCACGATCAGCGCCAGCACGGCCAGCAGGATGATCATTATGAAGAGCACGGCCAGCATGGCCGTCGCCCCGGCAGCGGGGTTCACCTCTTCCTTCGCCATCTGGCCGAGCGACTTGCCGTCGCGGCGCAGCGAGCAGAACAAGATGACGAAGTCCTGCACCGCGCCCCCCAGAACCACGCCGATCACGAGCCACAGCGTGCCGGGCAGGAAGCCGAATTGTGCGGCCAGCACCGGGCCCACCAGCGGACCGGCGCCCGCGATGGCGGCGAAATGGTGTCCGTACAGCACCCACTTGTTGGTGGGCACGAAGTCACGCCCGTTGTTGCATCGCTCGGCCGGCGTGGCGCGCCGATCGTCCAGGCCGAACACGCGGTCGGCGAGGAACTTGCTGTAAAAGCGGTACCCGACGGCGTAGGTGCAGACCGCGGCGGTGAGGAGCCAGGCCGCGTTGACCGTCTCCCCCCGGGAGAGCGCGAGCACGCCGAAGGCGGCGGCGCCGAGCAGGGAGATCCCGCTCCACACGAGCAGCGAGGCGAGCGGTTGCATGGCGCTAAGTTACGCCGTGCCTTGCCGATGTTCAATTTCGAACATAGGTTCGAAACCTTGACACCCATTTCTCCCTGGATCTTGGCCCCGCGCGGGGCGACGCAAGTCGGAGCGCCGGCAACCGAGACCCGGCCCGATCCGCGGCGCCTGGCGGAGACGGTGCAGGGGCGGGTCGCCGTGGTCACCGGCGGCGCCACCGGCCTCGGGCGGGCCACGGCGCTCGAGTTCGCCCAGCGCGGCACGGCGGTCGGGATCAATTACGTCGATCTGCCCGACCGCGACGTGGCGGAGCAGGCCTTGCTCACCGAAACCGCCATCCGTGCCCTCGGCGTGCCGGTGTATTGCGCCAAGTGCGACGTGCGCCAACGGGACGACGTGGAGAAGTTCGTCACCACGGTGCGGGAGCGTCTGGGCGGCGTCCACTTCCTGGTCAACAACGCGGGCGTGGCGCACGACGGCGCGCTGTGGCGGCTCACCTCCGAGGCCTGGCAGGAGGTGATGGACACCAATGTCACCGGCGCTTTCAACTGTATACAGGCGGTGGCCGGCCCGATGCGCGCCCAGCGCTACGGTAAGATCGTGAACATCGCCAGCCACCAGGCGTTTCGGCCGGGCTTCGGCATCGCCAACTACGCGGCCAGCAAGGCGGCCCTGATCGGACTCACCCGCTCGGCCGCCGTGGACTTGGGCCCGTCCAGCATCAACGTCAACGCCGTCGCCCCCGGCTTCGTCAAAACGGACCTGCTGTCGACGCTGCCCCGCGAGGTGCTCGAGCGCGCCGAGCACGAGTCGGTTCTGGGACGAGTGGCCGAGCCGGAAGACGTGGCCCGCGTGATCGTGTTCCTGTGCAGCGAGGGGGCGCGCCACATTACGGGACAGGTGATCGTGGTGGATGGCGGATTGACGCTCGCTTCTTGAAAATCCGCGGCGCGCACACGATATTGCGCGCCGTGACTAATGCATTGCAAATCAAAAGCTTAGTGCGTGGTACGTGGTGCGTGGTAACCTCCGCTGCCCTCGCGGCGTGCCCCCACAGGTCCGAAACCCTCACTCCCGAGCCGACCGCGCCGCTCCCCACCGCCGGAATCGCGTCCCAACCGGTCGGGGTACTGCCGCTCACGCTGGTTGCCGCCGAGGATTCGCTGCACTGGGACACGGCCTTGGGCGAGCGCCGGGTGGCGCTCGCGAAGAGCGACAGCATCATCGGCACGCTGCTCAAGACGCGGGCCCCCGAGGTGAGCTGGTTGCTCCCGGACGAGCTACGGCGCGTAGCGCGCCGGGCGCCAGGCATCGCTCCCGCTCCCGATCAGATGGGCACGGCGATCCTGTTCCACCCGACCAAACAAGAGCCGGAAATGGTGGCCGACCCGCTGCGCAGCGAGCTGCGCACGCTTGCCGCGTTGGCGGGAGGTGGGCGGTACGCGCTCGTGCCGGCGGGGCTGACGTTTCGGCGGAAATCGCAGCCTCCGGCCGCCCCGCCGGCAGGCCGCCTGACCGCCACCGCTGAGCTGACGGTGGTGCTGGTTGACGTGCGCACCGGTCGGGTCGGGTTCCGCACCGTGGCGCGCGGGGACGGGGACGACCCGTGGAGCGCGCTCACCCGCGCGGTGAAGAGTCTCACGCCGGGGTTGCCGTGATACGCGAGGCGACCCTCATCGCCGGCGATGGAATCGGGCCAGAGATCACACAGGTGACATTGCAGGTGCTGGACGCCCTCGGCGTAGGGTTCGACTGGGACGAGCAGTTCGGTGGGATGAGCGCGGTGGAGCAGGCCGGCACCCCGCTCCCTGACTCCACGGTGGACTCGATCCGGCGAACCGGCCTGGCGCTCAAGGGCCCGCTGACGACGCCGGTGGGCGACGGCTATCGTTCGGTGAACGTGGCGCTGCGCCAGGAGTTCGAGCTGTACGCCAACGTGCGGCCCGTGAAGTCGATCGTGCCGGGCGGCCGCTATACGGACGTCGACCTCGTGATCATCCGCGAGAACACCGAGGGGATGTACGTCGGGTTCGACCGGACCTTCAAGGTGGGGAACGACCCCAAGGCCCTCGCCCAGGCCACTTCGGTGATGACGCGGGACGGCTGCCGGCGCATCGCGCGCTACGCGTTCGAATACGCCCGGCAGCACGACCGCCGCAAGGTGACGGTGGTACACAAGGCGAATATCCTCAAGGCGACCTCGGGCCTGTTCCTCGAAACCGCCCGGATGATCGCCCAGGAGTACGAAGGGCAGATCGCGTCGGACGAGAAGATCGTGGACAACGCGGCGATGCAGCTGGTGATCAACCCAGCGCAGTTCGACGTGATCGTCACGACCAATCTGTTCGGGGACATCCTCTCGGATGAGGCATCGGGGCTGGTGGGCGGGCTCGGGCTCGCGCCGGGGGCGAATATCGGCGAGCATGCGGCGATTTTCGAGGCCGTGCATGGCTCGGCCCCGGACATTGCGGGGCAGGGAATCGCCAACCCGTCGGCCCAGCTGCTCGCCGCCGCGATGATGCTCGATCATGTCGGCGAGCTGGCGGCCGCGAACCGGCTGCGCCGGGCGCTCGAAACGGCGATCGTGAAGGACAACGTGCGCACCAAGGATCTGGGAGGCAGTGCTTCGACCACCGAGTTCGCCCGGGCTGTGGCCCGCCGGCTCTAGCCACCCGTGCGCGCGCTGCGGCGAGCAGACCGCCGGGATCGCGCCGGGCGACCTGTGCGCGCCGTGTACGAGAGACGTCTCGAGAAAAGCGTCACGCATCGGGCGTCTCGTGGCCATCGTGACCACGCTGCTGGTCGCGGGGTATGTGATGTTCAGGCTGCGGTCGACCCCGCTGGAGTCACAGGCCACCGCGCGCACCGTCGGCGCCGTGACGGCCGTCGCGTGGTATCTGCTGACCTTTCGTATCGCACAGAGGATCGCATTCGAATGGCTCAAATCACGGCGTCCGTAGTCCTGGCGATCGCGGCGGCTGTCATGCCGCTCACCGCTCAGACGTCGCTTTCCATTTATAGTGACGGGCGCGTCGTCGTGCGCCGCACCCTGCCCCAGCCGCTCCAAAAGGGGCGGAACTCGCTCACCGTCAAGCTGGAAGGGCTCGACGGGGCGACCCTGTTCTCGCCCGACACGGCCGTGGCAGTGGTGTCGGCGGTGGTGCATCCCCCGACCGATCAGAACGCCGCCCTCGCGGCCGCGGCGGGGCAGACTCTGTCCTTCGTCCGGGCGCGCGCCGCAGGGGGAGCCGACACGATGCGGGCGACCGTCGTGCGGAGCGATCCGCCGCAGTACCGCTTGCCCGACGGGCGCTACATCCTGTGGCAGCCGGGTGAGCCGCTCTTCCCAGCGGAACTGGTGCGGACCGGGTCCGAAGCCGCCGTCGCGCTCGAGGCTGTCCTGGCCCGCCCCCGGACGGAGCTTGCCTACGTGGCCGACGGTGCAGCGCGGTGGGAGGCGGCATACCAGGTCGTGCTGGTGGGTGCCAAATGCCAGGTGTCAGGGACGGCGACGATCGTGGCCCAATCGCTGCGTGCGGACAGCGCTGAGGTGCAACTCGTGGCCGGATCGATCAACCGGGCGCGGGCCGCGATGCCGCGCCCACAGCTCATGCTGCGCGGCGCCATGAAGGTCGCGGCCGAGGAAGCACCGGCGACCGCCAGCGAAGCAGCGGTCGGCGAGACCCACGTCTACCAGCTGCCGGCGCGGATCTCGATCGAGCCCGGGACGCCGACAACGACGGCGCTGTTCCCCCGCTCGGGTGCTGCTTACACCCAGGAGTTCGTCGTGCCCGGCGCGCTGCCGTGGCGCGGGTTCCTCGGCCAGACGCCCGGCGACGACAATCGCGTGCCGGTGCAGGTGTGGTACACGCTCAAGCGCGGTCGCGGCACGCCGTTCGGCGACCGGCCCCTGCCGGGAGGGACGGTCCAGCTATATCAGGCCGATTCCGTCGGCCGGCTCCAGCTCGTGGGCGAGGCGAGCAGCGGGCACACCGCCCCGGGGCGAGATTTGCGGGTGCAGTCGGGGGACGCTTTCGACATCACCGCCGAGCGAGTGCAGACGGATTACGCGCAAGAGCAGCTGGCGCCCCCCAAGCGCGGCAT
>DATNOH010000223.1:0-9221 GCA_035601435.1 Gemmatimonadales bacterium
CTGGTGGTGATTCTGGGCGCGCGCGCGGGGAGGACCTGGGGGCTGGACGGATTCGTCCGAGCCCGGCATCCGGGTTCGTGGCTCGCCCGGCTGCCGCTCGGCTAGGGGATGTACAGCAGGTCGTTCGGCCGCTCCCCCACGGAGACGGCCGTAACCACCTTGCGCGTCTTGGTGTCGATCACCGACACGGTGTTGGAGCGCCCATCGGCCGTATAGAGCCACCGTCCATCCGGCGAGAGGGCGATCCCCCAGGGCCGCCGCCCCACGGCGATCGAGTCGATCACGACGCGTTTGGCCACGTCCACGACGCTGACGCTCGCAGCGGCGCCTTCCGTGATATAGGCTAGGCGGCCTCCGGGCGCGAAGGCGATGCGTACGGGCTTGGTCTTGCCGTCGCGGATGGGGAACTGCCCCACCACGCTGTCCTTGACCACATCGAGGATCGTTACGTTGCCCCCCGCCTCGGCCGACACCCAGGCGCGGGCGCCGTCGGGCGTAAAGGCGATGGTGCGGGGGTTGTCGCCCACGTGCAGGGTGTGAAGCAAGTGGCCCGTCTTTGCGTCGAGCACGGACACGGTGTTGTTCGTCTCCGCGGTCACGTACACCTTGGCGCCGTCGCGCGAGATCGCCATGCCTTCGGGTTCCACCCCCACGGGCGTCGAGAACAGCGTCTTACCGGTGGCGAGATCGATCGCCGAGGCGTGCGCGATCTCCTCATTTGACACGTAGGCGGTCTTCCCGTCCGGACTCAGCACCACGAGCTCAGGGTCGCGGTTCGCCGGGACCGTGCCTGTCACTTTGCCGCTCGCCACGTCGATCACTCCGAGCGCGTCGTCCTTGCCCAGGGCGACGTACACGGTCCTCTTGTCGGGGCTCAACGCCATGCCACGCGGGCGGTTGCCCACCGGGATGGTCGCGACCACGGCGTTGGTGCGCGGAGAGACGACGGAGATGGTATTGGGGAGTTCGTTGCTGACGTAGAGCTGCGGCTCACGCGCGTCTGTGCCGAAGGCGCTCGCGAATACGAGGAGTGTGGCCAGGGCGGCGAGGCGCCGCCGGCGAGTGGTCTCGGTCAATCGAACGTCCCGGTCAGTCGTTGAAGATCGCCTGATCGACGTGCAGCGCCTTGTCGAGCCCGCGGAGGCGGTCGCGTCCCCGGATGCCCTTGAGGATCGCCCCGGTGAGATCGGCGCCCGTTACGTCGGCATCCGTGAGATCGGCACCGGTGAGGTCCGCGCGGACCAGCAGCACCTTGCGCAGGTTCGCGCCCGTCAAGTCGGCGCCGCTGAAATCCACGCTGCTGGCATCGACGCGCATGATACCCATTCCCTGGTTTCCGGGATCCACGCCCAGGTTCGCCCTGATGAGCTTCGCGCGCCGTGCCTTGGCGTTGTTCATCGGCCCGATGAGACGGGCGCCGGACAGGTCCGCGTCGGAGAGATCAGCGTCGTACAGGATGACGGCGAAGATGCTGGCATCACGCAGCACGGCGTGCCGCAAATCGACGCGATAGGCGACGGCCACGTCCAGGTTCGCCGCGGTGAAGTCGGCATCGGTCGCGACCGCCTCCGTGAGCGTGGCGGAGGAGAGCTGCGCCTTGGCGAGATTGGTGCGCACCAGACGGCACCTGGTGAGGTTGGCGCGCTTGAAATCGACACCCGACAAATCGAGCCCGGAGAGGTCCTGCCCGGTGAAGTCGGCGGGGTGCGCAGGTGTCGCGCGCTCGAGCGCCGCGAGGACCTGTTCGCGGGTGAGGGGCTGCTGCGCGCGACCGGCCTCGGGGGACATGCTCGCGGTGAACACTGCGAGGACCACCCCCGACAGCCTACCGGCGCGGCCCGTCACGGACTCTTGTTCTTCGGCTGCAGGTCGGAGAGCCGGTGCGGTCGTCCCGGCTTGAGCCAGCCGTCGCTCCGTGCCTTCACGTACACGTAGACCTCGTTGATCGCCGCGGAATCGAGCAGCACGTTCCAGGCGGGCATGCCCTTGGTGGGCCGGCCGTTCCAGGCGGTGTTGAAGAAGCTGTCGCGCGGGAAGTTCGCGCCCGTGGGGCTCACGGCCCAGCGCAAATCGGGCGCGTTCGGAAGGATGGGGCGCATTGCGTCTTCGCCGTGGCAGCGGAAGCAGTAGACGTGCCACCACTTCCACCCCTGGTAGATGGAATCGGACACCAGCAGGCTGTCCCGCATGGTGTCCCGCGGCGCGGCCGCCGCGGCGGCGCGCTGCCTTCCGGCGGGCGCCCAGGCCATAACGATTGCGGCCGTGACCCAGGCGCCCACCAGGCCGCCCCGCACGAAATGCTTCGTCCTCACGGGCGCATCTCGATCATCGGCACGTTGTACTGACGCAGAATCTCCGTGATCTCGCCGTGCCGGCGGTCGATCACCGAATCGAGCGTGGCCTTGAGCGCCTTATCGCGGTGCCGAACGGCCATCGCCATGCTGAACGCGAACGGCATGCCTGAAACGGCGTCGCTGTCGGGCAACGCGACCAGGGTGAGCGGAACGGGCTGCTGCTTCGCCCAATAGCCCGCCAGAGGTCCCCACACGATGGCGACGTCGATCGAATCCTTCGCCACCGCCTTGATGATGTCGTCGGGATGGTCGGCCTTGGGATCGGGATTGAGGAAGTTCCCGAACCCGACGAGGCCCACGATGCCGCGCGAGCTGAGCGCGTGCGCGGGGGGCGTGTTGGTGTAATCGTAGCCGATCATGTTCACGCCGATCTTCAGACGCTTGAGGAGCGTATCATCGAGCGAGCGCAGCTGGAGCCCCCGGTCGGCCCGGAACACGAAATAGTAGGTGGAGCGGTAGTAGGGCTTCGTCGTGGCGACCGGGTCGAGGCCCACGGGAGCCTGGATCATGACGTCGCAGAATCCCCCGAGGATGGAGTTCCGCAGGACGCCACGGCGGCTGGGCCACCAGTAGTTGATGACGGTCGCGTTCAGGTCCCGGGCGACCAGCTGCGCGATCTTGTTCTCGAATCCCTCCCCCTGACTGTTGGAGAAGGGCATGTCGTACGGGTCGGCGCAGACTCGCAGGTCCGACGCCGGCCGCGGCGGCGCGCCGGCCATGAATGCGACTGTGGCGGCCGCGACGAGCAGCGCCGCCGTGAGCCTACCCCGTATGGAACGCATTGCGTGCTCCCTGCGGAACTGTACAGAAGGTGAAGAGGTGGCCAAGTACTACACCCGGTGCCGGAGCGGGTTCGCTCCGGCACCGGGTGCTCTACACATCTCCCGACTGCGATTGGTGTTGCCCTGCGACTGCTTACAACCCGAACACGAGCAGCGTGCCGCCCGCGTTGCTGATGTTGATGTAGTCACCAAAGGCGCCGATCGCGCCGAGTGCGGCGGTCGGATCCTCGGGGCCGATGCCGAGCGCTACACCAGCGCCCGCCCAGCCGCCGACTCCGGAGAGCACGGCGACGTACTGCTTGCCGTCGGGCCCCAGATAGGTCATCGGGTTGCCGATGATCCCGGAGGGTGTCTTGAACTTCCACAGCAGCGTTCCGGTTGTCGCATCGACCGCCTTGAGCCAGCCTTCCATCGTGCCGTAGAACACGATGCCGGACGCCGTCGCCAGCGCCCCGCCGTACGCCGCCAGGTTCTCCTTCACTTCCCACTTCGCCTTGCCGATGGTGGGATCCCACGCGATGAACCGGCCGCGGTTACCGCCCGGGCCCGGGTACATGCGCACGATCGCGCCGACGTACGGCTGACCGGCCGAGTACTTCACCTCTACGCCCTCGTAGTCCATGCAGATGTTGTTGGTGGGGACGTAGAACAGCTTGGTGATCGGTGAGTACGCGGAGGGTTGCTGATCCTTGAAGCCGATGGCGGCGGGGCAAATGCCCTCGGTGTTCTTCTTCGAGGTGGTCCCGTACTGCGGATTGCGGACCGGGAGACCCGTCGAGAGATCGATCTTCGAGGCCCAGTTGACCGGGCCGAAGGGCTCAGCCACGAGCACCTTGCCGTTCGTCCGATCAACCGTGTAGCCGAAGCCGTTGCGGTCGAAGTGCACCAGCGCCTTCACCGGCTTCCCGCCGATCGTCAGGTCGACGAGGACGTTCTCGTTGACGCCATCATAGTCCCACTCGTCGTGCGGCGTCATCTGGTACGCCCACTTCGCCTCCCCGTTGTCCGGGTTACGGGCGAAGATCGTCATGGACCACTTGTTGTCGCCGGGACGCTGATCGGGGTTCCAGCTGCCCGGGTTGCCCGAGCTGTAGTAGAATAGGTTCAGCGTCGGATCGTAGGAGTACCAGCCCCACGTGGTCCCGCCGCCGCGCGTCCACTCGTCGCCTTGCCAGGTGCTGACGCCGAGGTCCTTGCCGCGGTGCGACGCGTAGTTCGGGTTGGCATCACCGACGATCTTCACGTCGGCGTCGGGGCCCGTCGAATAGGCGCGCCACACTTCCTTGCCGGTGTTGACGTCGTACGCCGTCACGCGACCGCGCACGCCGAACTCACCACCCGAAATGCCCGCGATCACGATGTCTTTGATCACGATCGGCGCATTCGTCATGGTCGAGCCGGTTTTGTAATCGGCGTTCGGCACGCGCCAAATCTGCTTGCCGGTCTTCGCATCCAGCGCCAGCAGATCGCCGGCGAGCAGCTCGATGAACAGCTTGCCGCTCGGATGGTAGGCGAGGCCGCGGTTCACCAGATCGCAGCACGCGATCGGCTTCGCCTCGGGTGGCTGGGCCGGAACATGCTTCCAGATCATCGGCGCGCCCTCTTTGGTCAGATCGAGCGCAAACACGATGTTCGGGAACGCGCTTTGAACGTACATCGTGGTGCCGATCACCAGCGGGTTCCCCTCATGGCCGTTCAGCACGCCGGTCGAGAACGTCCAGGCGGCCTTGAGGTTCTTCACATTCGCTTTGTTGATCTGGGTGAGCGGGCTGAAACGCTGCAGGTCGGACGTCCGACCCGTCATCGTCCACTCGCCCGCACCCTGGCCGACGGCGGGCGCCGCGACGAGCACCATCAGGCTCGCTGCGAGTCCACCGGACCACAGTTTGAAGCGGTTCATAGCTGACCTCATGTTGAGGATGAGGGTGTGAAAAAAAACGGCCTAAAACACTCTTGCCCGTCAGAATCCGAGACCCGCACGAGGTCCGGGGGCCCACGTTCCCGACAGGCGACAACCATCGTCCGACTCCTCCAACCGGGACTGCTGCTAGGGATACGGGTTATATCCCGACTTGCAGCCAGTGTCAATCAGCCGTTCGGGTGTCCTCCCTCGTCGCGCCACACGCGGGCGCCCGCCACGCTGAAACCTCCTTCATATACCAAGCCCCCGGCACCTACCGCCCCGCGCACCCGCTCCGCCAGGGCCCGCGCTGCGCCCGCCTCGCCCACGATGCCGTACACGGCGGGTCCCCACGAGCTCTGCCCCACGCCCACCGCACCCCACGCCCGCAGGTGCTCGATCAGCTCGCCGGTCTCTCCCGGCGCGAACACCCCTCCTTGCACGGGCGCGAACCAGCCGCCCGTGATGCGCTGGACTTCGCCCAGTGCATGCCCAAATCCCGTCAGGTCTGCCTCGGCGAGGGCCGGAAGCAGCTGCATGAGCACGAGATGCGCCACGCGCTCGACGTCGCGCGCGCTCGGGGACGGCAGCCGGGCGAACGCCGCCGCCTCGTCGTCGCCCGCCAGCCCCGGCTTGCCCCGCGGCACCGCGACGACACAGCGCCACGTCTCGGGGAACGGGAGCCGCGCCAGGAGCGGTGCCACGCGGTCCGCGTCCCCGGTCCGGCCGCCCTCGAGCACGAAGCCGCCGTGGGCGAACGTCCACGTGCCCACGCCGGAGCGGCGCCCGCGATCCACCGCCTGCGCCAGCGCCATGACGTCGGTCGGCAGATTGGACAACTCGGCGCTGGCGCGGGCCACGGCGAGCGCGAGCTGCGTGCCCGAGCCGAGGCCCGCGTGAGAAGGAATCGACCGATGCAGGCAGAAGTGGAGCCGCAGGTCCAGGCCGTGGTGGCGCGCAAACCGGCGCGCGAACTCGAGCGCCCGATCCGCGTCTGGCCCCTCGGCCTTGAGCCCCGCTGCGGGTCGGGCCTCGAGCAGGAGTGAAGGAGCCGGGACCGCCGCCCCGATGCCGCCGAAGCGCCGCCCCAGATCGCCCCGCAGGTCGAGCACGCCGAAATGCAGCCGCGCCGGCGCCTCGACGAACAGGCGCGGGCCCCCGCTCGTGCTCATGGGGTCACCGGCTGCTCGGGGCGGGGCGCCCGGCGCACGTAGTCGGTGAGGAGGGCCATCGCCTCGCGCTCCCGCGGGCCGGCCGTCTTGTCCACGATCACCTGGAGGCGCGCGAAGTCGGCACGAATCTGCTCCGCAGGCAGCAGATGGGTGCGAGTCGCGAGGATGGCCGCCTCGAGCACCGCATGGCGGGCGCGGTTGAACCCCAGGAACTCGCGTCGCACGCCGCGGTGCACCACCCGCGTCGCGATCCGGGCGCGGGGCGGGGTCGCGTCCAGGGCGCGCACCTCCACCTCGCGCCAGGAGCAGGCCGCTTCGAGCACCACGCCGCGCACCACCGCCGCCGGGACCGCCGGAAACTGCGCGTTCGCGATCGCGCCCTGCGCGAACACCATCACGTCATCGGTCAGGTTGATCACGGCGGCGCGCGACGCCTCGAGGTTCTTGAACGTCGTGGTCTCGAGGAACGGCTTGATCACGATCTCTTCTTCTCCCCACTCCACCCCCATGGGCGCGAAGTTGATTACTCCACGTGCATCCATGGTCGTGAGCACGGACTCGATGATCACCGCACCAACTCGGCTGGGGGCGGCGCGACCGCGTCCGCGTGGTCCGGCAGGTCCTCGAGGCGCGTGGCCGCCCCGTGCAGGAAACGGTCCAGCAGGACGTAGCCGTACTCGGTGAGCACCGACTCGGGGTGAAATTGCAGCCCGATCACAGGGTGGCGCGCGTGCTCCACCGCCATGATCTCCCCGTCCTCGGCGCTGGCGGTGACGCGCAGGTCGGCGGGGAGCCCCGAGCGGGAGATGACGAGCGAGTGATAGCGCGCCGCCGGAAACGGGTTCGGGAGACCGGCAAATAGGCCGGTGCCGTCGTGATGGATCCGGGACGCTTTCCCGTGCATCGGCCGCCCGGCGCGCACGATACCGGCGCCGTAGGCGGCGCCGATGCACTGATGCCCCAGGCACACGCCGAGGATCGGGATCGTCGGCCCGAAGCGCCGCACGACGTCGGTCGAGATGCCGGCCTCCCCCGGCGTGCAGGGCCCGGGGGAGATGATGATATGCGACGGCTGCAGCATCTCGATTTCCTGTGGCGTCGTAGCGTCGTGACGTCGTACCACGGGTTGTTCTCCCATCTCGCTCACGTAGCGGGCCAGATTGTGGACGAACGAGTCGTAGTTATCGATCAGCAGGATCATGGGACCAGGGCGGCGATGAGTGCGCGCGCCTTGTCGAGCGTCTCGCAGTATTCCTGCTCGGGATCGGAGTCGGCCACGACGCCGCCGCCGACCTGGAAGTACACGTCGCGGCCGAGTACGAGACAGGTGCGGATCACGATGCTCGTGTCCAGCGCGCCCGTGAGCGAGAGATAGCCGATCGAGCCGCAGTACGCGGCGCGCTGGGTGGGCTCGAGCTCCGCGATGATTTGCATGGCGCGCACCTTGGGCGCACCGGTGATCGAGCCGCCCGGAAATGCCGCCCGCAACAGGTCCACGGCGCCGTGCTCCGGCGCGAGCTCGCCCACCACGGTGGAGACGAGGTGGTGGACCGTGGCGTAGTGCTCGATGGCGAACAGCTCCGGCACGCGCACCGTCCCCGCCCGACACACGCGCGACAAGTCGTTCCGGAGGAGGTCCACGATCATCACGTTCTCGGCCCGGTCCTTGTCGCTCTCTACCAGGGCGCGGGCCAGCGCCGCGTCGTGCTCGGGGGAGAGCCCGCGCGGACGGGTTCCCTTGATGGGCCGGGTCTCGACCCGGCCGTCCGGTTGCACCTGCAGGAAGCGCTCGGGGGACGAGCTCGCGACGACCAGGTCGCCGAAATCGAGAAAGGCGGAGAAGGGCGCGGGGTTACGCTGCCGCAGCCGGCGGTACAGGTCGAGCGGCGCGCCGACGAGTGGGGCTTGGAGCCGCTGCGACAGGTTCGCCTGGAAGATATCGCCCGCGTAAACGTACTCGATGACGCGGGCCACGGCGTCGAGGTAGCCCTCGCGCGTGAAATTCGACCGGACGCCCGGGACGTCGGGCACCGGATACGATGGAGCGGCGGAGCTTCGGGGCTGGTGCGGGGGGGCTCCCGGAGCGACTGCGTCTTTTTGTCGCGCAGGGAGCCCCCCCGCACCAAGCCCCCTAAGCCGATCATTCGCGAACGCCAGCCGCTGAGCTGCGCGCCGTTCGCGCGCCGCCCCCCGTTCCGGAATCCCCGTCGAGATCACCCACGCGCGGCCCGCTGCGTGGTCCCAGGCGATCACCCAATCGTATAGACCAAGCAGCAGGTCGGGCACGGCCAGATCGTCATAGCGCGGCCGCGGGACCCGCTCGAGCATCATGCCCCAGTCGTACGCCACGTAGCCCGCGGCGCCGCCCTGGAACGGCGGGAGCTCCGCCACGGGCGCGGTCGCGTGCGCCGCCACCAGCGCTCCGATGTGCGCCAACGGATCCCCGGCGACTCGAATCCAGCTTCCGTCCACGAGCTCTTGGGTAAGCAGTCCTTTCGAGCGCACCGCGGTGGCCGGGTCGGCTGCGAGAAACGAGTAGCGCCCCAGGTGTTGCGGATCGGTCGGGGGGGCGCTGTCGAGGAACAGCAGAAAGGGCAGGTCCCGGAAGCGCGCGCATGCGTCGAGCGGGTCCGGGGCCGGCACGAGCTCGTGGACCAGCGGTGCCACGGTGCTCACCGGGTCCCCTTGGCGCGCCCCGCGCGCGAGCGGGCGCGTGCCGAACGCTGCGTCAGCTGCACGTGCTCGGGCCCGCGGTCGTCTGGGGGGGTGAGGTAGCCCCATTGCAGCGCTCCCTCTTGCCGGTACGTCTTACCCAACGTGATGGCGAGCTTGGCCTTCATCAGCTCGCGGCCGAGGTAGAACGCGTGGGTCACCTCGTCCACGCCCAGCTGGGCGAAGATCTCGTGGATATCCGTGCCGCGCACGAACCGCTCGCTATTGAACACGGTGATCGTGTCGCGGTCGGTGAAAATCCGGAAGTTCGGGTCGGTGACGGCGCGCTGCAGCTCCCGCA
>DATNOH010000224.1:0-11847 GCA_035601435.1 Gemmatimonadales bacterium
GAAGGACGGCTTGAGCGCGGCCAGCGCGTCGAGCGAGGTCTCCTTGCGCGGACCCTCGTCTTTCTCGACCACGGTCGGCCCCTTCTTCCCGGGAATCTCGACCGGGACAATCTCCGCCTTGAAGCGGCACGCCGCCATCGCGGCCACCGCCTTCTGGTGGCTCGCCAGTGCGAACGCGTCCTGGTCGGCGCGCGACACGCCGGCCTTCTTGGCCGTGTATTCGGCGAGGTTACCCATGTGGGTGTTTGAAAACGAGTCCCACAACCCGTCGTGGATCATACCGTCCACGAGCTCGCTGTTGCCCGCCTTGATCCCGCCGCGCATCCCGTAGACGTAGTGCGGCGCGTTCGACATCGACTCCATCCCGCCCGCCACGATGCACTGCTCGTCGCCCGCGCGAATCGCCTGGGCGGCGAGCATCACGGCCTTGAGTCCCGAGCCGCACACCTTGTTGACGGTCAGCGCGGGGATCGTCCCCGGGAGACCGGCGTGGATCGCCGCCTGGCGGCCCGGCGCCTGGCCGACACCGCCCTGGAGCACGTTGCCCATGATCACTTCTTCGACCGCGCCGTCCTCGATTCCAGCGCGGCGGACGGCCTCGCGGATCACGAGGGCACCGAGCCGGGGCGCCGGCAGCGCGGACAGGCCGCCGAGATACCTGCCGATCGGGGTGCGGACGGCGGAGAGAATGACGGGGGTGGTTTGGTCGCTCGTACTCATCCGGCCTTCGGTTTAACCCCGGGCTCGCGCCCGGGGTTAGTTAGTCTCCTCCGGGGTTCACCGACCCCGGGCGCCAGCCCGGGGTTCAAGCCCGGGGATCACAGATCTCAAACTAACGGGACCAGGCTCCTGGTGCGAACCTCTTCCTGCAGTTTCGCGACGAAATCGGCAGCCGACAGCACCACCTGCTTCTTCCCTTCTCCCCGTCCCCGCACCGCGACCGAGCCCGCCTCGGCCTCGCGCTGCCCCACCACCGCCATGTATGGGATCTTCTGCAGCTCGCCGTCACGGATCCGGTAGTTGAGCGTCTCGCTGCGCTCGTCGAGATGCGAGCGGATGCCCGCCGCGCGCAGCCGCTCGTGTAGCGCGCGCGCAGCAGGCGTCTGCGGGTCCGAAATGGGCAGCACGCGGACCTGCTCGGGGGCGAGCCAGAGCGGGAACGCTCCCGCGAAGTGCTCGATCAGGAACCCGACGAACCGCTCCAGCGTGCCGAAGATCGCACGGTGGATCATGACCGGTCGGTGCGGCCGGTTGTCGTCGCCCGTGTACTCGAGTCCAAAACGCTCGGGCTGCTCGAAATCCAGCTGGATCGTGGCGCCCTGCCACTCGCGGCCGATGGCGTCGTTGAACTTGATGTCGATCTTCGGTCCGTAGAACGCCCCCCCACCCTGGTCGACGCGGTACGTGGCGCCGCGGTGCTTGAGCGCCTGCTCGAGTGCCCGCTCCGCCACATCCCAGTTCGCGTCGGTGCCCAGCTTCTTCTCGGGGCGCGTCGCTAGGTCGAGCCGGTAGGAGAGCCCAAAGGTCTTCCCGAAAACCAGCTCCACAATATCGAGGAGCTGGAAAATCTCCTGCTCGATCTGGTCCTCGCGCAGGAAGATGTGCGCGTCGTCCATCGTGAGCCCGCGCACGCGCAGCATCCCATGCAGCGTCCCCGATCGCTCGTTGCGGTACACGTTGGCGATCTCGGCGAGCCGGACCGGCAGATCGCGGTAACTGCGTTGCTGCGAGGCGTAGATGAGGATGTGCATCGGGCAATTCATCGGCTTCACCCGATAGCGCACGGATTCCGCCTCTCCTTCCCCCGCGGCCATGGGTGGGAACTGGTTCGCCGCATAGAGCGGGAGGTGTCCCGAGCGCAGGAACAACTCCTCGCGGGTCACGTTGGGCGTGTAGACCAGCGAATAGCCACGCTCCAGGATCGTGTCCTCGATGAAGCGCCGCAGCTGGTGCTGGATCATCGCGCCCTTCGGGTGCCAGAACACCAGCCCCGGGCCCACGTCCTCCTGGATCGAATACAGGTCGAGCTGTTTCCCCAGCACCCGGTGGTCGCGCTTCCTGGCCTCCTCGAGGCGCCGCAGGTAGCCCTCGAGGTCGTCCTTGGTGAACCAGGCCGTTCCGTAGATGCGTTGCAGCATCTGGCGGCGCTCGTCGCCCCGCCAATAGGCGCCGGCGGCGTTGAGCAGCTTGAAGTGCCTGATCCGCCCGGTGCTCGGCACGTGCGGCCCACGGCACAGGTCCACGAACGGACCGTCGGTGTAGACCGAGATCACCTCGTTCGGCCCGAGGTCTTCGATGCGCTCGAGCTTGAGCGGGTCATCCTTGAAGCGCCGCTTCGCTTCCGCGCGATCCACCTCCTCGCGCACGAACGGGTAATCGGCCTGCACGACCTCCCCCATCTTCTTTTCGATCGCTGCGAGATCCTCCGGCCCGAAGGGCCGCTCCACCGCGAAGTCGTAGTAGAAGCCGTCCTCGATCGGGGGGCCGAATCCGATCTGCGCGTGTGGGAACAGCTGCCGCACCGCCGTCGCCAGGACGTGGGCCGAGGAGTGGCGCAGCACCTCCAGCGCCTGCGGGTCCTTGTCCGTGAGGATCGACACCTTCGCCGCGTCGGGCAGCGGGCGCGACAGGTCCCAGACGTGGCCGTTCACCCGCGCGGCGAGCGCCGCCTTCGCGAGCCCCGGCCCGATGGCCTTGGCGAGGTCGGCGCCCGTGGAACCGGCAGGGACACGCTTCTCGCTCCCGTCGGGGAGCGTGACGCGAATTTCGGAGGGCATGAGACTAGTTGGCCGGCTGGCCGGTGGCCGCGGGTGTGCCCGTCAAGGGCGGCACGCGGCGTGCGTCGCGGAAGTACAGCACGACGGTGAATACGATCACCGCGGCGATGGCGAACCAGCGCGCGAGGCGGCTGGTCGGAAGGACGCTAGATTCGTCGGCCATTTGGAGAGAATTCTAGCACAAACAGAAAGTTGGGGGAGGTTAGAGGAGGTTCGGGAGGTTAGGGGAGGTTGGTCCCGTTCGCGTCACAACCTCCCCTAACCTCCACCAACCTCCGCAACCTCCACAACCTCCTTTTAGCCGTCTATTATAAGGAATGACCGCGACGCGCTTCGACCTTTCTCCCCAGTACGACCCGCACGCCGTCGAGCGCCCGCTGTACCGGCGCTGGGTCGAGCGCGGCGTGTTCACGGCCCGGGTAGACTCACCCAAGCCGCCGTACGTGATCGTGATCCCTCCGCCCAACGTCACGGCCGTGCTGCACATGGGCCAGGGGCTGAACAACGTGACGCAGGACGTGCTCATCCGGTTCGAGCGGATGCGCGGCCGCGAAGCCCTGTGGCTTCCCGGCACCGACCACGCCGGCATCGCTACCCAGAACGTGGTGGAGCGCATCATCGCGACGGAGGGCAAGAGCCGCTTCGACCTCGGCCGCGAAGCGTTCGTCGCGCGGGTGTGGGCCTTTGTGAAGGAGACCGGCGCCACGATTCTCGAGCAGCTCAAGGTGATCGGCGCGTCCTGTGACTGGACCCGAACGCGGTTCACGCTCGACCCGGCCTACTCGCGGGCGGTGCGGGACGTGTTCGTGACACTGTGGGAAGAGGGGCTCATTTACCGCGGCCACCGGGTCATCCATTGGTGCCCGCGCTGCCTCACGGCGTTGTCGGACGAGGAAGCCGAATCGAAGGACATCGACGGCAAGCTGTACTTCATCCGCTATCACGTGGAAGGCGGCCCCAAACCCTACTTGACCGTGGCCACCACGCGCCCCGAAACGATGCTGGGCGACACGGCGGTGGCGGTGAATCCCAAGGACCCGCGCCATCGGGGCTTCGTGGGCAAGGTGGCCAGGGTGCCGATCATCGACCTGCCGGTGCCGATCATCGCCGATGAGGCAGTCGAGCCCGGGTTCGGGACTGGATTCGTGAAGGTGACCCCGGCGCATGACGCCACCGACTTCGAGATCGGGCTGCGGCACAAGCTCGAGATGCCCCTGGTGATGACCGAGGACGGGCGGATGGAGCATCCCACCCGCGTGCCGAAGACGCTCGCCGACCTCGATCGCTTCGACGCGCGCGAAAAGATCGTGGACATGCTCAAGGAGCGCGGTCTGCTCGAAAAGGTCGAGCCGCACCGGCATGCGGTGCGCCACTGCTATCGGTGCGACACGGTGGTGGAGCCGCGGCTGTCCGATCAGTGGTTCGTGAAGATGAAGCCGCTGGCGCAACCCGCGCTCGAGGCGTACCGCACCGGGGCCATTCGCCTGGTGCCCGAGCGGTGGGGCGCGACGTATGAGCACTGGATGGAGAACATCCGGGACTGGAACATCTCGCGACAGCTGTGGTGGGGCCATCGCATCCCGGTGTTCACGTGCACCAAGTGCGTCCCTCCCCGGCAGTGGGCCGACCGCGAGGACCCCAAGGCGTGCCCCGAGTGCGGCGGCCCGGTCGAGCAGGATCCCGACGTGCTCGACACCTGGTTCTCATCCTGGCTGTGGCCGTTCGCCACGCTCGGCTGGCCGGACGAGACGCCCGACCTGAAGCGCTTCTATCCGGGCCATACGCTGGTGACGGCGCCCGAGATCCTGTTTTTCTGGGTGGCGCGGATGATCATGGCCGGCTACCACTTCCGTGCAGACCGTCCGTTCGCGACGGTGTATCTGCACGGCACGGTGCGGGACACGCAGCACCGCAAGATGTCCAAGTCGCTCGGCAACGGCATCGATCCGCTCGACGTGGTTGGCAAGTTCGGCGCGGACGCGCTGCGCTGGACGACCATCGCCGGCGTGTCGCTCGGGTCGGACCTGATCCTCGACCCCAATGACCTGGAGACGACGTTCGCGCCCGGCCGGAACTTCGCGAACAAGCTCTGGAACATCGGGCGGTTCATCCTGGCGCAGCTGCCGGAGCGGGTGCAGTCTATCAGCAACTTGGATCCGTCGCGACTCGCGCTGGCAGATCGATGGATTCTCGGCCAGGCCTACAAGACGATCGTGGCTGCCACGGAACACCTCGAGGCGTTCCGCCTCGATGAAGCTGCCAAAACCTGCTTCGAGTTCGCGTGGAGCGATCTCGCCGACTGGTACGTGGAGGCGGTCAAGCCGCGCCTCGCAGCGGCGGCGTCGCCCTCCGCAGCAGCCCAGCGGGCGCCCGCTGCTTCGGGCGACGCCGCCGCTGCTCAGGCCGTGCTGGTGTTCTGCTTCGACACCGTGCTCCGGTTGCTACATCCAGTCGTGCCATTCATTACCGAGGAGTTGTGGCAGAAGCTTCCCGGCCGACAGCCCGAGGACCTTCTGGCGGTCGCGGCCTGGCCTACCGTGCCAGCGGCCTTGCCGAAGCTCCGGGCGGACTTCGAATTCGCGCGCGTCCAGGAGGCGATCTCCAAGATCCGGGCGATTCGCGCGGAGTACCGCGTCGCCCCTAAGACGCGGGTTGCAGCCACCATCAAGCCGAGAACCGAGCTGATCAGAGCCGCTTTCGACGGAGAACGCGACACGATCGTACGTCTGGCCCAGCTCTCCGAGCTGCAGTTCGACGGCGGCTTGAGGGGCACAGGTGCGCACGCCGTGCTCGCCGACGGGAGCGAAGTGTTCGTTGCGCTGTCGGACGCGATCGACGTGCAGCAGGAGTGCCGGCGCCTGTCGGGCGAGCTCACCCGGCTCGAGCAGCAGCTGGCGGGACTCGCCGCCAAGCTCACCAACCAGCAGTTCGTCGCGCGGGCGCCCGCCGAGGTGGTCGCCAAGGAGCGCGAGAAGGAGCGGGCGTGGCGCGACCAGCGGCAAGTGCTGGCCGACAAGCTCAAATCGCTGGGCTGCTCCTAAGTGCCCTGGCGTGCGGCTGCGCGAACCAGGCGGCGCCGCCCGGCGGTCCGCCTCGCACCACGCCGGCCGCGATCCTGAGCACCGTGCCGGAGTCGGGCGCGGTTGTCCCCGACTTTCGGGGCAAGGCCGTCATCCAGTTCGACGAGGTGATCGACGAGGCGCCGGGGAGCTCCGGCGGGGGGGGCGGGGGCGGGGGCGGCGGCGGAACGGGCGCCATCACAGGGCTGGCGCAGAAGATCGTGTTGTCCCCGGTCGCGGGCGACGTCAAAGTGTCTTGGCACCGCAGCGCGATTCACGTGCAGCCCGAAGAGGGGTTCAAGCGGAACCGTGTGTACCACCTGGAGGTGCTGCCCGGCATCGCGGACCTGCGCCGCAACGTCACGAAGACCGGCACGACGATCGTGTTCTCGACCGGCGGCCCCCTGCCCCAGGCCGAGCTGAGTGGCACGGCGCTACTGTGGGTCGAGCAGCGGATCCTCACGCAGGGCGTGATCCGGGCCGCCCCGCTCCCCGACACCGTCGCCTACGTCACGCTCACCGACTCCGCCGGAAACTTCCGGCTGCGGGAGATCCCGCCAGGGCGGTATCGTGTGTGGGTCGTGCAGGACCAGAACAACAACCGCCGCCGGGACCGGCGCGAGCCATTCGACACGGTCACGGTCGCCGTCGACTCGACGGCGAGCGCCGTGCTGTGGGCGTTCGTGCACGACAGCGCGGGCCCGCGGATTCGCACCATCGAGGCGGTGGACTCGGTCACGCTCCGCATCAGCTTCTCCCAGACGCTCGATCCGGCGCGCGCGCCCGACACGGCCGCGGTGCGCGTGTTCGCACTGCCCGACTCGACACCTGTCGGCGTACGGGCGCTGTACCGGCCGGCGCAGTTCGACTCGCTGCAGGCGCGGGCCCGTGCCGTGGCCGACTCGCTCAAGCGGCTGCGGGACACGACGGCTCGCCGGGACACCTCGCGGGGCCGAGCGACGCCCCCCTCCGCAGCAGCCCAGCGGGCGCCCGCTGCTCCGGGGGGCGTCGCTCGGGCCCCGCGTGACACGGTAGCCCACGTCGATACCGCCCGCGTGCGCAGGCTCCTGTTGCAACGCCCCGTGCCCTATGACCGGCTCGTCGTCCAGACCACGCGGCTGCTCACGCCGGGCGCCAAGTACCTGGTGCGCGTGCGCGGGGCGATCAGCTTGAGCGGCGTCGCTGGGGACGGCGTCGGAGTGATCGAGATTCCCGTGCCGAAACCCCTGCCGGGCGACTCGACCAAGACCAACAAGCGATGACCGACCCGCGCCGACATCTCCCGGCGGTGGACGCCGTCCTCGCCGAGTCCGACGTAGCGGCCCTGCTGAAGGCCCATCCGCGGAGTCTGGTGGTTCGAGCCGTGCGCGACACGATCGACCACGCGCGCGCTGACGGCGGCACCACGCCACCCGAAGGCTGGGGCGCCGCCGTCGGCGCCCGGGTCCGGCACCTCGCCGCCCCGTCGCTGCTGCCGGTGATCAACGCCACCGGAGTGGTGCTGCACACCAACCTCGGCCGGGCGCCGCTGGCGCGCGCCGCCCGCGAAGCGATGACGCGCATCGCCGCGGGATATTCCAATCTCGAATACGACCTGGCTCGGGGCGCCCGGGGGTCACGCCACGCGCTGTGTCGCGATCTCCTGGTGGAATTGACCAGCGCCGAAGACGCCATCGTCCTGAACAACGCCGCCGGCGCGCTGCTCGTGGCCCTCTCGGCGCTGGCGCGCGACGGCGAAGCCATTGTGTCGCGGGGCGAGCTGGTGGAGATCGGGGGCGCGTTTCGCATCCCGGATATCATGGCCCGCTCCGGGGCCACGCTGGTCGAGGTCGGGACCACCAACCGCACGCACCTGACGGACTATGAAGGCGCGGTTACCGCGCGCACCAAGCTGCTGCTCAAAGTGCACCGCTCGAATTTCCAAGTCACCGGTTTCACCGCCGAGGTCTCGGCGCACGAGATCGCCGGGGTCGCGCGCGCGCGGGGTGCAGCCAGTCTGTACGACCTCGGCAGCGGACTCCTGACCGACCTCTTGCCCTGGGGACTCAGCGGCGAGCCCACCGTGGCCGAGGCGCTCGCGAGCGGCGTGGACGCCATCGCCTTCTCGGGCGACAAGCTGCTCGGCGGTCCACAGGCAGGGATCCTGCTCGGCACGCGCGAGGCGATCGCCGCGTGCCGCAAGGATCCGCTGGCGCGGGCGGTGCGCTCCGACAAGTTCACGCTCGCGGCGCTCGAGGCGACGCTCGCTCTTTACCGAGAGCCAGAGCGGGCACGGGTCGAGATACCCGTACTTCGGATGCTCACTGAAGACGTCGCGGAAATCCGTCGGCGCGGAGAGGCGTTGCAGAAAGGCGTCGGCAAAGAGGCTGAGATCCTCGAAGGTGAATCCGAGGTCGGGGGAGGATCATTTCCGGGAGCAAAGCTCAAGACGTGGTTGGTCCGATTGAATCCCCGTCACCTGGCCCCCGACACCTTGGCGGGGAGATTGCGGGGAAGTGTCCCTCCCATCATCGCCCGTATTGCGGACGATCACGTTGTCCTCGATCCTCGCACCATTTTCCCCGACGAGGTCGAGAGCGTGGCGCGCGCGGTGCGGACCGCGCTCGATGCCTGACGCCCGCGCCGAGCCCGGCCGTCGGGCCGTGTTTCTCGACCGCGACGGGACCATTGTGGAAGACCCGGGATTCCTCCACGAGCCCGGCAAGGTCCGTTTGCTCGCCGGCGCCGGCGAGGCAATACACCAGCTGAACCAAGCGGGCTGGCTGGTGATCACCGTCTCCAACCAGTCGGGCATCGCGCGCGGCTTGTACGACGCGGCCGCGTACGACGCCGTGCAGCGCCGCCTCGTCGAGCTCCTGGCAACGCATAGCGCGCGCCTCGACGGCGCCTACTTCTGTCCCCACCATCCCGATTTCACCGGAGCGTGCGAGTGTCGCAAGCCGGGGTTGCGTTTGTTCCGCGAGGCCGCGGCCGCGTTGGGCCTCGAGCTCGCGCGCTGCGTGTGGGTGGGTGATCGCAGGAGCGACGTCGAGCCGGCGCGCAGGCTTCGTGGACGCGCGCTGTTAGTGGAGACCGGCAGCGGTGGCGCGCACGCCGGGAAGGCCCGCGCTCTCGGCGTCCCCGTCGTGGCCGACCTCGCGGCCGCCGCCGCGGAGATTGTGCGCGGCGGTTAGCACCCGCAAATTGCGGTGCTCATGACGCCGGGAAGTCTGGTGGCCGTGCTCGCGCTCGGCGCGAGCGCCCTCACCGCGCAGGGGAAGCGCACGATCGCCGTGGGCGACACCGTACGCGACTCGCTCACGCGGCGCGACGCCTTGCTTCCCGCGGAAAGCACCTACACCCAGCAATGGCGGCTCGCGGGCCGCGCCGGCCAGACGGTCACCATCGACCTCGCGGCGGACGCCTTCGACGCATACGCCTTCCTGCTCGGCCCCGGCCTCGAGGTCGCCAAGCCGCAGGACGACGACTCGGGCGGCCACTGCAACGCCCGACTCACCGTGCGGCTGCCCCAAACGGGAGACTACTTCATCGTGGTGACGAGCAGCGAGCGGTTCGCGACCGGTGCGTTCACGCTCAGCGTCGTCCCCGGAAGGAAGCCTCGCTCGCTCAGTCCTTGCAATCGGTGACGCCGGTTCCTGTGGCCGTGCTGGTCTCAGGCGGCGGCACGAACCTGGAGGCGCTGCTCGACGCGCTGCGCGACTCGGCCGTGGCGCGGGTCGTACGCGTGGTGGCGAGCGGCGCCGGCGCCGGGGCGCTCGAGCGGGCACGACGTGCGGGGGTGCCCACGGTAGTACTCCAGGACCCCGCCGATCCTGCCGAGATCGGGACGGCTGTCGGCGACGCCCGGCTCGCCGTGCTCGCGGGATACGTGAAGCAGATTCCGCCGGCGGCGGTCGCGCGGCTTCGCTGGCGCGTGATTAATATCCATCCGGCGTTGCTCCCCGCGTTCGGCGGCCCCGGGATGTACGGCCGCCGCGTCCACGCAGCCGTGCTCGCGAGCGGCGCCGCGCTCTCCGGAGCGACCGTGCACTACGTGGACGAGGAGTACGACCGGGGTCCGATCATCGCGCAGTGGCCCGTGCCGGTCCGTCCGGACGACACGCCGGACACGCTCGCCGCACGGGTGCTCGAAGTGGAGCACCGATTGCTGCCCCAGGTGGTCCTCGCGTTGGCGCGGTTGGGAGTGCCGGAGAAGGCGGTGCGGCTGCGCGCGAGCGGATCTGCATTCGTGGTGGCTGATCAACCCTCTGTGAGGTTCGGTGATGAGGCATAGACGAACGGCAGCGCTCTTGACGCTCATCCTATCCGCCTTTCTCACCGTTCGTCTGTCCGCCCAGGGCGACCTGGACCGCCTCGCGCTCCGCTTCTCCTCTATGACCGCCGTGACCGGTCTCGAGCAGGCGATGACGGACTCGCTGCGCGCGCTTTTCCCCGGTAGCGTGCGGGATCGGGCGGGCAACGTGACGCTCACGCTCGGTCAGGGCTCCCCCAAGCGACTCTGCACCTGTCCGCTCGACGAGGTCGGCTACGTGGTGGGCAACATCCTGCCCGACGGCTTCCTGCTGCTGCGGCGAGTGGGAGGAGCCCGCACAGCGTATCCGCTGCTCGATCAGCAGCTCGAGGGGCACCGTGTAACCGTTTTTGGAACGCGAGGCGCGGTGCCCGGGGTGGTGGCCGTGAAGTCGACGCATCTGACACGCGGCCGCGTCGGTCCCGGTGCACCTGATCCCGTTTTCACCGTGGACAACGCCTATGTCGACGTCGGGGCGAGCTCCGTGGCCGAAGTGGAGGGTCTCGGGATCGCGGTGCTGGCGCCCGTGTCGCTCACCAAGCGGCCGCAACTGTATGGCGAGCGCCTGCTCGCCGCACCGTCTGCCGGGCGGCGCACCGCGTGTGCCGCGCTCGCCGCGGCGGTGCAATCGAAGCCCAACGTGAAAGGCACGGTGGTCGTCGCGTTCACGGTGCAGAGCCTGTACGCGACCGATGCTGGGCTCGGAAGCGTGAAGGCCGGGCTCGGGCCGTTCGACGCCATTAAGACCGCGGCGCTGCCCGCGCGCTACGCCGACACGGCGGTGGAGACGGTGGCCCTCGCCGACGCGGACAAGCTCGTCCGCGAAATCGTGCAATGGATGGAGGGGAAATGACGGCGGTCAGAGACTGCGTGGTGACTCTGCTGTTTCTATCCGCCGGCGCGTCGATGCGCCTGTCCGCCCAGGACTCCGCCCGGGTCGCCGAAGCGCAGACCGTTCTCGCCGCACTCGTGGAGACCTACGGCGTTTCTGGTGCCGAAGGTCCGGTGCGGGAGGCGGTGAAGCGACTGTTACCGACGTGGGCCGTCTCGTCCACCGACACGGCGGGCAACCTCTGGGTGCGCGTAGGTCAGGGCAACCCGGTGGTGGTGATCGTCGCGCACCTGGACGAGATCGGCTTCCGGGTGACCGGCATCCGCGACGACGGCACGCTGGAGCTCGAGAACCGCGGCGGATTCTTCCCGTCGCTCTTCGAGGCCAAGCCGGCGCTGGTGCACACGGACAAGGGCGACGTCGCGGGTGTCTTCCTGCCGCGTGACTCCGGCTTCACGCGCCGCACTCCTCCCCCGCTCCGCGTCGACGTGGGCGCTAAAT
This sequence comes from Gemmatimonadales bacterium, assembly GCA_035601435.1. GTDB lineage: Bacteria > Gemmatimonadota > Gemmatimonadetes > Gemmatimonadales > GWC2-71-9 > AG41. The sequence continues at coordinate 11,461 of DATNOH010000224.1, forward strand.
CGCGCGCCGGGGCCACGGCCCGGGGCGTGAGCCCCGGGGCGACGGTAACAATGCCCAAGCAATACGTGCGCCTCTCCGGCACACGCGCGACGGGCCGATCGTTCGACGACCGCGTCGGCTCGGCCGCGCAGCTGCTCGCGCTGCGGCACCTGGACCGCGCGGCGCCCAAGCACCAGGTGATTTTCATCTGGAGCGTGCGCGAAGAGATCGGCCTCGAAGGCGCCACGGCGGCCGCCGCATCGCTCAGCACGACACCGCGTCGCGTCCATGCGATCGATACGTTCGTGTCCGCGGACGCGCCACTCGAGCTGGCGAACTTTGCGGTGGCGCCGATCGGGCGGGGAGCGGTGGCGCGGGCGCTCGACAACTCGTCCGTTACACCTCCGG
>DATNOH010000225.1:0-2188 GCA_035601435.1 Gemmatimonadales bacterium
ATCTGCGCCTGGGTGGAACGGTTCGGAGAGATCGTCCGCGGCATGGACGCGCTCGCCCATGTCGCGGTGTGGGACCGGCTCTTCTCCCTGACGTGCCCGCGCCCCGGAGGCATCGCCGGAGCTGACGGCCTGCCGCCGCCACTGCCACGCGGCGAGCGGCCGCAGATCATGGCGGCCATCGGAGGCATCGACATCGCGCTCTGGGACATCAAGGGCAAGCACGCGGGCCTGCCGGTCTGGCGGGTGCTGGGAGGCGAGCGGCGCCCGATTCCGACCTACGCGACGGGAGGCTACTACCGTCCCGGAGCGCCGGACAAGGTCTATGCCGAGGAGCTCGCAGGCTTCGTGCAGGCCGGGTATCGCGCCGTCAAGCTCAAGAGCGGCGCCGGCAGCCCGGCGGACGAGGCGAGGCGGGTGCGGACGGTGCGCGAGGCCATCGGCAAGGACATCTCCCTGATGCTCGACATGAACGCGCCGTACGACGTCGACGGCTGCATCGAGTTCGCCCGCCGGGTCGAGCCGCTCGACATCTACTGGCTGGAAGAGCCGCTGCACTGGTATTTGCAGCCGGCGGATTTCGTGCGGCTGGCCGCCGCCACCTCGATACCCCTCGCGCACGGCGAGCGCGAGCTCACCCGCTTCACGGTGCGCGACTTCATCGCCACCGGCGCGATCCGCTATGTGCAGTTCGACAGCACGCGCGCTGCGGGTTTCACCGAGGGCCTGCGCGTCGCCGCGCTGGCCGAGCAGCACGCGGTCATGATCGCGCCGCACACCGCGCCCGAGCTGCACGCGCATCTCGTCGCGGCCCTGCCACGCTGCGGCTTCGGCGTGGAATCGCACGGCGATGCGGCGCGCAACCCCCTGTCGCACCACCTCCTGGTCGGCGGCCCCGAGACGCGCGACAGCTGCGTTCACCTCAACGACAAGCCAGGCTTCGGAGTGGAGATCGACTGGGACTACGCCAAGCGCTACGCGGCCTGACGCCGCGCGGCTGCTACGCGGGGACCGCGCCACCCATCGTCGTGCGATGCATCAAACGGCGCTGGGGCATGTCGTAGTCCTGCATCGCCCGGTGCTGGACCATGCAGTTGTCCCACATCAGCACGTCGCCCGGCCGCCACTGATGGCGATACACGAACGCGGGCTTGATGATGTGATCCGCCAGGGCGGCGATGAACGCCTCCGCCTCGTCGGGCCCTATCCCCTCGATGCCGGTGCAGTCGTCGCGCATCACGTAGAGGCACTTGCGGCCCGTCCGCGGATGGGTCCGCACGATGGGATGGCGAACCGGTGGGTTACGGTCGATTTCCGCCTGCGTGGGCGTCAGGGCCCGCTTGCGTCCGCGGAAATCGAACACGGCTCGCCGTCCCTCCAGGCTTCGCTTCATCGCATCCGGCAAGGCGTCCCAGGCCGCAGCGGCACTGGCGAACTCGGTGTCTCCCAGCGGGAGCCCGTGCAGCTCGGGGACCTCGATGGCGTACAGGATGGTCCCGCGTGGTGGTCTCGCGGTGTAGCACATGTCGCTGTGCCAGTTCTCGCCGGCGCGGCGGACGCCGGTCGGCCGACCGCCCTCGGTGATGTTGGACAGGACGACGATCTCGGGGTTGCCGGGCACGCTCCAGCGCTCGCCGAAGATGTTGAATTCGATCTCGCCGAAGCGGCGCGTGAACGCGACCTGCTGGGCGGGCGTGATCGACTGCCCACGGAAGAAGATGACGCCGTATTCGTCGTAGGCGCGTTCGATCGCGGCGAACGTGGCGTCGTCGAGCCGCCCCGAGAGGTCCACCTCGGCGATCTCCGCGCCGAGCACGGCCGCGGTGGGAATGACTTTCATGGCGCGTTACGGCTGAGAGGGACCGCCAGCACCGCCGCGGGCCGCCGTCCGACCGTGTAGGTTTCCAGCGGCTTCAGCGCGCCGGTCCCGCCATCGACCCGGTACGAGGCGAGACGTCCGGATGCCGTTCCCGCGGCGAACAGGAACGTCCCCGTCGAATCTAGACCGAACGCGGTGGGCACCGCCTCGGTCGGCGCATGCCCGGCTTGTGTCAGGCGCCCGGTCGCCGGGTCGACTGCGAACCCGGCGATGCTGTTGTGGCCGCGGTTGCCGACATAGAGGAACCGTCCCGATGGTGTCAGATAGATCTGCGAACAGGTATTGCGCACGGTCACACCTTCGGGCAGCGAG
>DATNOH010000226.1:0-5229 GCA_035601435.1 Gemmatimonadales bacterium
CTCGACCAGAAGATCGTGCGCCAGGAAGGATTGGTGACCATCTGGGACCTGCCGGACATCCTGCTCAGCCGGCGCGACGGCCTGCCGCTCGGCTACGTCTTTCCGAAGAGCGGGACGCCGGTGATCGAGGACGCGATCGGCGTGGTGCGCAACGCGCGCCACGGCGCCCAGGCGCGGGCGTTCGTCGAGTACGTCGGGAGCGTCGCCGCGCAGCTGGCCGCGACCCGCGAGGCCTACCGCTTACCGGCGCGGCTCGACGTCCCCGTGGACTCGTTGCCGCCGTGGGCCCGCGAGGTCCGGCGCGTGATGAAGGTCGCCGACGTGGACTGGGACCTGCTGGCCGAGCGGGGGGCGGACTGGATGCGCTACTGGGATCAGACCGTGCGGAATCACGCGCGATGAGCGGGTTCGTCACCCTGGACGGTGTGCGCAAGCAGTGGTCGCACACCGTGGCCGTTGGACCCCTCTCGCTGGAAATCCCGCGCGGCGAGATTCTCGTGCTGCTCGGCCCTTCGGGCAGCGGCAAGACCACAGTGCTGCGCCTGCTGGGAGGGTTCGAGACCCCCGACGCCGGTCGCATCGTGCTCGCGGGGGAGGACGTGACGGCGGTGCCGCCCGCAAAGCGACGCTGTGGGATGGTGTTCCAGCATTACGCGCTGTTCCCCCACCTCGACGTCGGAGAGAACGTCGCGTTTGGACTCACCGGGCGGGGCGCGAACGACTCCAAGGTGGCGGAGGTCCTCGGGCTGGTGGGCCTCGAGGGGTTCGAGGGGCGGCGCGTGCAGGAGCTCTCGGGGGGGCAGCAGCAGCGCGTGGCCCTCGCGCGCGCGCTCGCTCCGGAGCCGCGGGTGCTGCTCTTGGACGAGCCGCTGTCCAACCTGGACCCTTCGTTGCGCGAGCGCACCCGGCGCGAGCTGCGGGCGCTCATCCAGCGGGTCGGGATCACGACCATCTTCGTCACCCACGAGCAGGAGGAGGCGTTCGATCTGGGCGACCGGGTGGCGGTGCTCCAGGCCGGGCGACTCGAGCAGCTCGACACGGCCGACGAGCTGTACGAGCATCCGGCGAGCCTGTTCGTCGCCATGTTCGTCGGCCGGGCCAACGTGCTCCGCGGAAAAATAGCGCAGATGCTCGGGGCGGCTCCGGGTCAAGTGCTGGTGGTCCGGCCCGAACGTCTGGCGCTGGCGGATGCCGGCGTGCCGGGCATGGTGCGGGAGCGGCGTTATACGGGCGCCGCCGCCTTCTATCTGGTCGAGACGGAGACGGGGGATCGGCTCGAGGTCCTGGCCCGGCCGGAGGCGGCGCGCGTGGGTGATCGCGTGTACCTCGAAGCGGTGCGGGTCTTGACGTTCCCCGAGGAGCGCGCGTGAACGCGCGGCTCGGCTTTGCGACGCGGGCGGCGTTCACGTTGCTGCTGGCGTGGTTGGTGCTGTATCCGATCGTCATCGTCGTGTACGATGCCGCGGCAGGGGACGCGCTCGCGGCATTCGTGTCGCGCCCCGGCGAGTGGCGCGTGCTGTGGGCCAGTGTCTGGATTTCGGTGGTAAGCGTGGTGCTCGCGGCCGCGATCGGCGTGCCGCTCGCGTTTCTGTTCGAGTGGCTCGACTTCCCGGGCCGAAAGACTCTCGGCTCGCTCATCGCGCTGCCGGTCGTGCTGCCGCCGTTCGTTGGCGTGATCGCGTTCCTGTTCCTGTACGGGGAGTCCGGGTTCGTGGCGCGCGCGGTCCAGCGGCTGCTCGGCCTCACGCAGCCGCCGTGGCGGCTGCAGGGGGCCGGGGCGATCCTGCTCGTGCACGCGTACTCGATGTACGTGTACTTCTACCTGTTCACCCGCGCCGGGCTCGCGAAGCTGGACGCGTCGATGTTGGAGGCGGCCCAGGCGCTCGGCGCCGGGCGGTGGGAGACGCTGCGCCGCGTGATACTGCCGCTGCTGCGCCCTTCGCTCGCTGGGGCGGCGCTGCTGGTCTTCATGACGGCTCTCGGCTCGTTCAGCGCGCCGTACGTGTTCGGCGGCGGGTTTCGCGTGATGACCACGCAGATTGTCGCCACCAAGCTCAACGGCGAGCTGCCCCTCGCGATGGTGGAGACCGTGGCGCTCGCGCTGGTGGCGGTCCTGGGCTTCGCGCTGCTCCGCCGCACCGAGGGCGACGACATTCTCACGGCGCTCGGGAAGGGGACCGCCCCGCGCCGGCGGCCGATTCGCCGGGCCGGCGTCCGCGCCTTCGCCGCCACGACGGGCTGGGTCTTCGCGGTCGTCCTGCTGCTGCCCCACCTGACGCTCGTATTGGTCTCGCTCGTCCCCTACGGCACGTGGACCACCGAGACGCTGCCACCGGTGCTCTCCCTCGTGAACTATGAGCGGCTGTTCCGCGAGGCCGAGCGGCTGCGCCCGCTGGTGAATTCGGTGTGGATGGCGGGCGTGAGCACGTTCGCGGCGGCGGTCTTGGCGCTCGTCGCCGGCATGCTCGTCGGGAGACGGCGACCCTGGCAGTTCCGCGGTCCGATCGAACTGCTGCTCACGCTGCCCTGGGCCCTTCCCGGAACGGTGTTCGCGCTCGCGCTCCTGACGACCTTCAGCAAGCACGACCCCCTCACACTTCGTTGGGTCCTGGTGGGGACGACGGTACTGCTGCCGCTCGCCTACCTCGTGCGCAACCTCCCGGTGACGGGACGCGCGGTCCTCGCCGGGTACCGGCAGCTCGACCCCGCGCTCGACGAGGCCGCGGCGAGCCTCGGCGCCGGACGGTGGGCCACGTTCCGCCGGGTCACGTTGCCGCTCCTCAAGCCGGCGCTCGCCGCGGGCGGCAGCCTCGCGTTTGTCGCGGCGCTCGGCGACTTCGTGACGTCCATCGTCCTCTATACGCCCGACAATCGGCCCATCGCGATCGAAATCATGTCCAGCCTCCGCGTGTCGGAGCTGGGCGTGGCGGCGGGCTTCGGCGTGATCCTGATGGTGCTGAGCGCCGTGGTCCTCGGCGTGGGAGCCAGACGATGAAGCGCTTGTCGGTGCTGATGGCCGTTTGCTTCGTGGACATGCTGGGGCTCATGCTGGTCGCCCCCCTCATGGCCTTTTACGCGTTGCGCCTCGACGCGCCGGAGTGGATGGTGGGGCCGCTGATCGCGTCCTTCGCGGTCGCCCAGCTCGTCGCGTCGCCCGTGTGGGGGAAGGTCTCCGATCGCTACGGTCGCCGGCCGGCGCTCATTGTCGGTCTTGCAGGCTCCGCGTTCGCGTATCTGATCTTCGGATTCGCCAACACGCTGTGGCTGCTGTTCGCCTCTCGCATCGTTCAGGGGCTGGGAGGCGGGACTACCGGCGTCGCGCAAGCGTACGTGGCGGACACCATGGCGCCCGCCGAGCGGGCGAAGGCCCTGGGATGGCTGTCTGCGGCGACGAGTGCGGGCGTGGTGATCGGGCCGATCATCGGCTCCGTGGCGCACCGGTTCGGCACAGCAGTTCCGGGCGTCGTGGCCGCGGCCCTCGTGTTGATCAACGTTTACTTCGCCTGGAAATGGCTGCCGGAGTCGCGCGTCTCGGATGGTCACACAACGACACCGAGCGGGCGGTATGTCGCGCCGACGCAAAGCCGGTCCGTGCGCCAGGCCCTGTGGGAGATCATGCGACACCCGGCGACGCCGGCGCATCGAGTGATCTGGATCTACGTGGTCGGAATGCTGGCGTTGAACGTCGTGATCGGCGTGCTCGCGCTGTACCTGAAGGACACGTACGCCGTCACTGAGGACACGATCGGATACTTCTTCCCCATCTTCGGTATCGTGGGTGTCCTGATGCGCGTCTGGCTCGTCGGGTGGTTCAACGATCGCTTCGGCGAAGTGCGCACGATGCAGATCGGCACCGTGCTGCTCGGGCTCGGGCTGGTGCTGATGCCGTTGCCGGCAGCGCTGACGCCGGGCGCTCCCGGGATGGCGCTCTTCATCGTCTTTCTCATTCTGGTGCCGGTGGGGACCGCCTTGTTGTTTCCCGCGTCCACGTCGCTCGTGAGTCAGCGCACCGCCAAGCACGAGCTCGGGCTGGTCATGGGCGCGCAGCAGACGTTCCGCGGGATCATGAGCATCGTCGGCCCGGTCGGAGCGACTCTCGCCTTCGACGGGCTCGGTCACGGCGTTCCGTTCCTGCTCGCGGCTGCCATCGTGGCCGTCGCGGGGTTCATGGCATTTCGGGAGCGGCGGGAGGCTCCAGTAGCCGCTCCCGCCTGACTAGCTTTCGCGCATGATTCGACCCCTCGTCCTGCTGCTCGCGGGCCTCGGCGCGGGAACCGCGCCCGCCCCTAGGCCCCGGCTCATCGTGGTCATCACGGTAGACCAGCTGCGGCCGGATTACCTGGATCGCTACCGCCCCCAGCTGAAGGGCGGGTTCGCGACCCTCCTGAGGACCGGAGCCACGTTCACTGACGCCTACCAGGACCACGCGGTCACCGAGACCGCTCCGGGGCATTCGACGATCCTGTCGGGGCGCTGGCCCGCGCACACCGGCATCACTCGCAACCTCGCCGGTGTACAGGATCAGGCAGCGCCCTTGATTGGCGTCGCCGGCCCCGGTGCATCCCCCAGGCGCTTCCGCGGGACCGCATTCTTCGACTGGCTCAAGGCCGCCGACGCCGGAGCGCGCGCGCTCTCGATTTCGGGGAAGGACCGCGGGGCGATTCTGCCGATCGGCCGGGCGAAGGAGCAGGTCTACTGGTATGCCGGGGGATTCTTCACGACGAGTCGCTACTACGCCGACTCGCTCCCGACCTGGGTGCGGATCTTCAACGGACAGCGCGTTCCCTTCCGGGCCGCGGGAACGCAGTGGACGCTATTCCTGCCGGAGCGCGAGTACTCCGAGCCCGATAGCGTCGCCTACGAGAATCAGGGGCGGGACGTGGTGTTTCCCCATCGCCTTCCAGCGGATAGCGGGGAGGCGGCCCTGGCCTTCGTCGCCACGCCGACGATGGACTCGCTCACGCTCGCCTTCGCGCTCGAGGGAGTCCGCGCCCTGCAGCTGGGCGGGCGTGGTGCCACCGACCTGCTCGCCGTGAGTTTGTCCACCACCGACTACGTCGGTCACGCGTACGGCCCCGATTCCCGTGAAATTCACGACCAGGTCGTGCGCCTGGACCGGTATCTGGGCCGGTTCCTCGAGCAGCTGTTTGTCCGCTATGGAAGGAACAACGTCCTGGTGGTGCTCACCGCCGACCATGGCGTGACCCCGTTTCCCGAGCGCTCTCGCGT
>DATNOH010000227.1:0-6085 GCA_035601435.1 Gemmatimonadales bacterium
CTCCGCCATGGGGCTCGGCTGCATGGGCATGTCGGAATTCTACGGCGGCCACGATGACGCCGAGTCCATTGCCACCATCCACCGCGCCATCGACCTCGGCATCACCCTGCTCGATACGTCCGACTCCTACGGCCCGAAAACCAACGAGCAGCTGGTGGGCCGGGCCATCAAGGGTCGGCGCGACCGCGTGGCGGTCGCCACCAAGTTCGGCTTTGTGCGCAGGCCGGACGGGAGCTGGGCCGGTGTGAGCGGCCGCCCGGAATACGTGCGCCAGGCATGCGACGCCTCGCTCACGCGGCTGGGCCTGGATCACATCGACCTGTACTACCAGCACCGCGTGGACCCGAGCGTGCCGATCGAGGAGACGGTCGGCGCCATGGCGGACCTGGTGCACGCCGGCAAAGTCCGCTACCTCGGCCTGTCGGAGGCGGCCCCCGGCACCATGCGGCGCGCCCACGCCACCCACCCGATCAGCGCGCTCCAGACCGAGTACTCGCTGTGGAGCCGCGATCCGGAAGACGAGATCCTGCCCACCTGCCGCGAGCTGGGCATCGGCTTTGTCGCCTACAGCCCGCTGGGCCGCGGCTTCCTCTCGGGCCAGATCCGACGGTATGAGGACCTGGCTCCAGACGACTGGCGGCGCGGCAATCCGCGGTTTCAGGGCGAGAACTTCACGCGCAACCTGGAGCTGGTGGCGCGCATCGCGGAGCTGGCGCGCGCCAAACAGCGCACCCCATCGCAGCTGGCGCTGGCCTGGGTGCTGGCGCAGGGCGAGGACATCGTCCCCATTCCCGGCACCAAGCGGGTGCGCTACCTGGAGGAGAATGCCACGGCCGCTGCCATCACGCTGAGCCCCGCCGAGCTGGCGGCGCTCGAGGCGGTGTTCCCGCAGGGCGCCGCGGCGGGCGAGCGCTACGCAGAGGGGGGGATGGCCGCGGTCAATCGTTGACGGCGAGGAGATTCCTATCTCGGAGGCGGCGCGGGTTCTTATGTGTCCGCACGAGCCTGCCGGGTACTCACCTTGCGAGCGATCCACCGGGCGGCATATTGAGACGTAACTCAGATGCTATGAACCTCGGGGCGCGAAGTCGTGCGTCTCGCCCATGCCTCGAGGGGAGCAAATCGCGAAACCGGCTGAGTGGGATACCCACGTGGCCGGTGTTTTCGTTTTTGGGTCTCCCGCCCCTTCACTCGCACCGCCCGGATCGTTGGGAGGCCAACATGTCGCGGATCCTCGGACGTCTGCTCGCTCCAGTAGCTGCGCTGCTGCTTGTCACCTGCCACAATGAAGGGCCTACGGCGGTGGCGTCGGTGACGGTGGCGCCGCCGACGGCGAGCGTTCTGATCGGCCTGACGGTGCAGCTGACGGCGACGACCAAGGATGCGAACCAGAACGTACTCACAGGGCGCGTGGTCACCTGGGCGAGCGGCAACACGGCGGTGGCGACGGTGAGCGCGACGGGGCTGGTGACGGGGGTGGCTCCGGGCCAGGCCACCATCACGGTGACGAGCGAGGGGCAGAGTGGGACGGCGACGGTCACCGTCCCGGCGCCGGTGGCGTCGGTGACGGTGGCGCCGCTGACGGCGAGCGTCCTGGTCGGTCAGACCGTGCAACTGACGGCGACGACCAAGGATGCGAACCAGAACGTGCTTACGGGGCGCGTGGTGACGTGGGCGAGCAATAACACGGCGGTGGCGACCGTGAGCGCGACGGGGCTGGTGACGGGGGTGGCTCAGGGCCAGGCGACTATCACGGCGACGAGCGAGGGGCAGAGTGGGACGGCGACGGTCACCGTCCCGGTGCCGGTGGCGTCGGTGACGGTGGCGCCGCCGACGGCGAGCGTCGTAATCGGTCAGACCGTGCAGCTGACGGCGACGACCAAGGATGCGAACCAGAACGTGCTTACAGGGCGCGTGGTGACCTGGGCCAGCGGCAACACGGCGGCGGCGACGGTGAGCGCGACGGGGCTGGTGACGGGGGTGGCTCAGGGTCAGGCGACCATCACGGCGACGAGTGAGACGAAGAGCGGGACGGCGACGGTTACCGTCAGCCCGGTGCCGGTGGCATCGGTCACGGTGGCGCCGTCGACGGCGAGCCTCCTGATCGGCTTGCCGGTGCAGCTGACCGCGACGACCAAGGACGCGAACCAGAACGTGCTCACGGGGCGCGTGGTGACCTGGGCGAGCAATAACACGGCGGTGGCGACCGTGAGCGCGACGGGGCTGGTGACAGGGGTGGCTCAGGGCCAGGCGACCATCACGGCGACGAGCGAGGGGCAGAGCGGGACGGCGGCGATTGCGGTGGTGGGTTTCACCGCGGTGAGCGCTGGCGGTCTTCACACCTGTGGCGTCACGACGAACGGCGCCGCGTTCTGCTGGGGCATTGCCAGCAACGGCCAGCTCGGCGGACCCGCAAGCGATCAGTGTCAGGTTGGCTACTACAGCGGTACCCCCTGCAGCATGACTCCGGTGGCCGTTGCAGGGGCGCTTACCTTCGCAGCGGTGAGCGCGGGCAACCTCCACACGTGCGGGCTCACGACGACGGGCGCGGCGTACTGCTGGGGAGACAACGCGCAGGGCCAGCTTGGCAACGGCACGACCACCGGCAGCGGGACACCCGTGGCCGTCGTGGGCGGGCTCACCTTCGCCGCGGTGAGTGCAGGCAATTCGTTCACCTGCGGCTTGACGACCAGCAGCGCCGCGTACTGCTGGGGCTATAACGGCGTGGGCGAGCTCGGCAACGGGACCACGACCAGCAGCTCGACTCCGGTCGCCGTCGCGGGCGGGCTCACGCTCGCGGCGGTCAGCGCCGGCGATTCTCACGCGTGCGCCGTCACGACCGGCAGCGCCGCGTACTGCTGGGGGGCCAACCGCAGCGCCCAGCTCGGCGACGGCACGGGGACCAACCGCTCGACCCCTGTGGCCGTCGCGGGCGGCCTCACGTTCGCGGTAGTGAGCGCCGGGTTCGTCCACACGTGTGCCGTCACGACGAGCGGCGCGGCGTACTGCTGGGGGACGAACGACGCGGGCGAACTCGGCGACGGCACGACCATAGACAGCCGCACGCCCGGGGCCGTCGTAGGCGCTCTCACGTTCCAGGTCGCGACCGCCGGGGGCAGTTACACATGCGGGGTTACGACCGCCGCCGCCGGGTATTGCTGGGGAGCCAGCTCCAGCGGCCAACTCGGCACCGGCTCGACGAACACGAGCTTCGTGCCTGCAGCGGTGTCTGGCAGCCTCAGCTTCGCGTCGCTGAGCGCGGGAGGCAGTCACACCTGCGGTCGCACCACTGGCGGCACCGTGTACTGCTGGGGCGACAACTCATACGGCGAGCTCGGAAACGGCTCGATGACCAACAGCGTGGTGCCTGTACGAGTCCTCGGCCAGCCGTAGCGGTGATCCACAATCGCGTCCACGAGGAGCCCGCGGCGTATTCGCCGCGCCTCGTCGCAGTCCTGCTGTCCTTCGTAGGGTTAGGGACGAGCTGTTCGGACCACGGGATCGGCCCAACGGGAGTAGACCGTCCCGCGATCTCCAACGTGGCAGTGGCGGCAAGCCCTTACAATGCACTCTCCACGGTCGTGTCCTTCACGGCCACTCGCGCCGACTCCGTTCGAGTGGTGTACTGGGCCGGCGGCGAGCCGCCACTGGCGACACCGTACTACCGGCTGCGGGGCGACACGGCCAGGATTGCCACGCTGGGCCTCCGCCCACGCACCACCTACTATCACACGGTTGAAGCTGTGGGCTCCGACGTCCGCGTTGCCTCGGACACGCTGCCCCTCGCCACAGGCGACGTTCCGCAGAGCCTCCAGAGCGTGCATCTCGACGTGACGGGCCTTCCGACGGGTGGGTATGTCCTGACGCCCGTCACATTCTTCGGGGCGGACATCGTGGCGTATGCCCTGGCCTTCGATGCATCCGGCCAGATTCGATGGTATCGTGCCTTTAACGAGGGCGTGCCGGCCGGCGAGACCAAGCAGCAGCCGAACGGAGACTTCACCATTTTCTTGGGATTGAGCCAGGGTTGGCAGCCGACCTACGGGCGATACGTAGAGTTCATGCCGAGCGGTGAGATCGTCCGGAGTTATGCGGCCAGTCCTCCCTTCTATACCGATAACCATGAGATCTTGCTGTCCGGGATCGGCGATACCGTCGCCACGGTCCATCTCTTCGGGTACGAGCTCCGTCAGGTAGATCTCAGCGCCAGGGGCGGCCCGGTCGACGCGCTTGTTGCCGGCCACGTGATCGAGCGGCAGTCGGTCACCGGGCAAGTGGAATTCCTGTGGAACGCTTGGGATCACTTTGTCCTGGCGGACTGGATCGAGCCGACCGGAGTCAATCCTCCTCTCGACTTCGATCATCCGAATTCATTGGACTTCGATGTCGACGGTAGCTACGTCGTGTCCTTCCGCCACATGGGCGAGATCACCAAGATCGACCGTCGGACTGGCACCATCGTCTGGCGTTTGGGAGGACGCAATAATCAGTTTACGTTCCTCAACGATCCATTGGGGGGGTTCAGCGGTCAGCATAGCGTCCGAGTCCTCGAGAATGGGAATCTGCTCGTGTACGACAACGGCCTGCGACACACTCCGCCAGAGAGCCGCGCGGTCGAATACCGCTTGGATGCCGGGATGAAGACCGCGACGATGGTGTGGCAGTACCGGCGCCCCGCTCCGGTACTCACCCCCTTTCTGGGATCTGTCCAGCGATACGAAAACGGCAATACGTTCGTTGCCTTCAGCACCGCGAACCTGATTGTGGAGGTCGATCCGAACGGAACGCCGGTCTGGCAGGGCGTGCTGAATTTGGGCGCGCAGACAAACCCGATAATCTTCCAGGCCCTCAAGGTTCCGTCGTTGTATCGCTATGAGCGACCGTGAGACTCCGGGCTCGGAGCTGAGTCCGGGAGCCAAGCGGGCGCTCCTCGTCGTGACCGTGCTTTATGCTGCGGCCGTGATCCCGATCGGCATCCACAAAGGCAGTGATTTCATCCAGGAGCTGCGCCAGAGCGAACGGTTGCTCCACGGGCTCCCCCTCTATGTCGCCAACCCCCCAAGAGGCATCTGGTGGCCGCCCTTCACAACGCTCGGGCTTGTCCCCTTCGCGCTGGTCGCGCGCTGGAGCCTGGCGCTGTCCCAGGCATGCTGGGCAACGTTGAACGTCGCCTGCCTGGGGTGGAGCGTCGGGCGCGCGCGTGGCTGGGCGACCGGTTGGACTCCCGTTGTGCTGGCGTTGGCCGCTGTCGGGAAGCCGTTGCAGAGCAACTTCGAATACCTGAACCTCACGCCGATCCTGCTCGCGCTGGTCGTGGCAGCGGCGGTGGACCTCCAGGCCGGCCGCGAATCGCGCGCTGGAGCCTGGATCGGACTCGCGACGGCGATCAAGGGATTTCCGGCCCTGCTGCTTTTGTACCTCGCCTACCGCCGACGCTGGCGGGGCGTCGCGACGGGGATCGCCGTAGCGGGCGGGCTCACAGTCGGCGCCATGCTGCCCTACGGCCCCGTCGACGCAGTCAGCGCAGTGGGCGACTGGCTGCGGCTCAGCGGCCAAGGGCACATGTTCGCACGGCTTGGCAGCCAGTCGCTCTGGGGGTTCGCTTTCCTCCTCGGATGGCCCTCTTCAGCCATATGGCTGGCTGCGGTCGCGTGCCTGTGCGGGGTTTGGGTCGCGCTCCATCGGACCGCCCGAGAGAGCGACCCCGTCTACGAGGTTGGCTTGGCTACGCTCCTCGCGGTGCTCCTCTCGCCCATCGCCTGGCTGTATTACTATGCTCTCGCCTTCCCCGCGTGGGTCGGCGTCCTTACACGCCCTGCGCCCCGCAGCCCTCGGGCACGGTATCTGAGAGTCGCAACCCTCATCCTGGCCGGTATCCTCACTTCCGGTGCGCTGACCTTTAGTGCGTATCCGCCGTTCCTATGGTTCATCCGGAACGCCACCTACACCTGGGGCGGACTCCTGCTCTTGACCATTCTCATCGCGGAGCGTGCTTGCCGCGAGCATTCCCCCACTCTGTCCGACTCCCCCGTCGCGATCGAGGTGACAGGTGAGTTCCGCGCACCAGATTCGCGGTGACCTTGCG
>DATNOH010000228.1:0-5615 GCA_035601435.1 Gemmatimonadales bacterium
TAACACCGGCGTCGCGAGCGTCCAGCGGCGCGCGCCGTCGGGCACGCGCACCTCGAGGCCATCGCTGATCCACTCCATGAGGGTCGCGAGCCCCATCCCGACCCACACTCCCCACAACGCGAACGACGCGATGAAGAAGTAGTCGCGCTCGCGCACCTCGCGCGCGACCTGCTTCTCGGGCTGCCACGAGTAGCCGTATTTGAAGTTCAAATAAAAGATCAGCACCACGGTGAACGTGCCGATGAGCACGGTCATCGCGATCGCGCGGCGACGGTCAGCGGTCCAGTGGCGGTACGCGCCCAGCACGCCGAGCGACCCGAACAGGACCGCCAGCCCGTTCTGAATGGCACCGGGAAAATCACGCCCCCATTGCCAGCTGAAGTATTGGACCCACATCCCCAGCTGCGCCGAGAGTGTCGCCTGCCGCTCCCACACCGGCGGCTTGCCGTACTGCTGGCGCGTGAGCACGTCCCACAGCGCCTGCAACGTAGTGGGCTCTCCTTCGTTGATCGGGGGGAAGTGCGCCGCGCGGATCGGCAGGAACATGTAGACCGAGACGCCCACGACCGCGACCAGCAGCACGGCGAGCGCGAAGTCCCAGTTGCGCGCCCGCAGCAACGCGTACCCCAGGGCGCAGGCGAACAGCACCGCTGCGAGCTTCAGCGGGCCCGAGTTCTCGAGCCCGCTGGCCACGATCAGCGCGTACACACTGCAGAACACGAACCACTGCGACCACTCGACTCGGCGCCCGGCGTCGTCCGCCGGTCGCTGGGCTTTGAGCGGCGGGTACAACAGGACCACCACTGCCGGCCCCACGAGCACGCCCATCATGTGGTTGGTGGACGTCAGGGCGAGCAAGAACACGATCATCAGGAGATGGTGGTCGTGTCCCTCGCCCGCGGGCTGATCGTCCCAGCGCACGATGAGCCACAGCACCAGCGCGATGGAGAGCAGCGACAGCGTGTAGACCTTCTCGTTCACCACCGACTGGTTCCACACGGTGAACGCCGTGGCCGCGGCGAGCGCCCCCGCCACCGCGGCGAGCCGGCGCGGCAGCTGGGCGGGCACCCACGCGCGCATCCAGCGCTCGCTCACCAGGAACCAGCACGCGGCCGCGATCGCGCTCGTGACCGCGGCCAGCAGATTGATCCGCATGGCATATCCGGCCGCGAGCGGCAGCAGGCCCCACACGTGGGCGATCAGCACGAACAGGGGATTGCCGGGCGGGTGCGGGATGCCGAGCACGTACGCGGCCGCGATGTATTCCGAGGTGTCCCAAAACTGCGTGGTGGGCGCGAGCGTCAACACGTACAGGACGAGAGCGCCCAGGGACACCAGCCCCGCCCAGAGATAGGGCGGGCGCTCGGGTGTCACCTCGACATACGACGTCTGTGGGTCGGTCATGCTCGCTCGATCGGGGATCAGTTGTCGGTGGCGCGCCCGCCTGGGGGCGGCGCATATGTCGTGTTGGCCAGGATCGCATCCCGCAGCGCGATCGCCCGCGTGGCGCCCGCCGGATCGCTCTCGCGCAGCGCCGCGGCCATCGTGTCGTACGCGAAGACGTATCCCAGCAGGCCGCTCTGCGACGGCACGTCCACCCAGCCGCGCGGTCGTGGCCGGGCGGCGGTCTCACCGCCGCGATACACCTCGAACAGGAGCGCTGCCGATCGCGGCACGTTCACGAAGCCCCGTCCTTCCAACAGTCGCACGCTCTGGTTCGCCGTTACAGGGCCGGAGACCACCCGGCGCACCAGTCCTTCGGTGACGAGATAGGGAGAGAGACCAAGCTGGTCTGCGTAGCCGCCCGTCGAGGTGGAGAAGTAGATCGGCCGCTTGCCGAGCTCATCCTTCATGATCTGCAGCACCGCCAAGTCCGAGCGCATCAGATACGGGCGTCCCAGCCTGGCGGGGTCGAGCGCGACCGCGATCGGCCCGAGATAGCCGCTGGCCGGCTGCATCAGCGGCAGGTAGTCCGGCAACGTGTCGGCGGGGTCGCCCAAATAGTACCGGCTCATCCAGGGTGTGGTAGGGCGTGGCCAAGCGCGGCCGCGGTACAGCTCGGGTGCGGCGCCCGGATCGAATGTCACCGGGGCTCGCCGCTGCAGCTGCCGAAGATACCAACCGGTGTTCGCGAGCGACAGCACGAGTACGCTCACGTCCTTGCGGACGCCCTCGACCTCCTGCGCGTACCACAATGGGAAGGTGTCGTTGTCGCCGGCGGTCACCAGGATCGCGTAGGGATCCACCGACTGCAGCAGGTCGCGGGCGTAGTCACGCGCCAGGGTTTCGCCGTTGCGGGGAGCGGTGAGTCGGTTGGCCGCGAACGGGACTAGGGCGAGAAGAAGCAGGAGTGCCGACGGGGCCCACCGTCTCGCGGGTGTGTGCACCACCGCTCTCGCGGCGACCGCCTGCTCGATCCACTCCATCAACGTCGCGATGCCCATCCCTACCCACACGCCCCACGCCGCGAACGACGCAATAAAGAAGTAATCACGCTCACGGACCTCGTGCTCCAATCCGGATCCGTGGAAGCTCTGGGAATACCCCCACTTGAAGTTGAGATAGAACACGAGCGCGACCGTGAGGGTCAGCATGAGCGTCGTCATGGCGAACGCCGCCCGCCGCTCGGCGCGCCAATGTCGCCGGGCGCCCACGAACCCTAAGACTCCGAACAGGACCGCTAGGGCCCGCTGCATCCCGGGCAGCAAGTCCCGGCCGAACTGCCACGTGAAGTACTGGACGTAGTTCAGGAGCTGTTGCCCGTACAGGACGAGCGTGTGGCCCGGGTTGTCGGGGCCAGGCGGATACATCGGGTTGTCGAACACCGACGGCTTGCCGAACTGTTCGCGGGCCAGAATGGCCTTGAGCGCGGGCCAGGTGGTCGCCTCACCCTGATTGAGATACGGGTCGAGGTGCGCGCGAATGGGTATGAAGAGGTTGACGCTCGTCCCGACCGCCACCACGAGCGCCGCGGCAATCAGAAACCGGGGACGGAGCAGCGCGCGCGGCTCAGTGCATAGCGTGTACACGAGCACCGCGGGGGCCGCGAGGACGCCCATCAGGTGATTGGTGGCCGTGAGGGCGAGCAGGTAGACGATGAGGACCAGATAATGATCGCGCCGGGTGCTCGCCGGCTGGTCTGCCCAGCGTACCACCAGCCAGAGCACCAACGCGATCGTCAACACGCTCGGCGTATAGACCTTCTCATTCACCACCGACTGGTTCCACACGGTAAACGTGGTGGCTCCGACGACGGCACCCGCGGCTGAGACGATGCGCCGCCGGGTTGCGGACGCCACGATGGTCCGCAACCACCGCTCTCCAATGAGAAACCATAGGCCCGCTGAGGCCGCGCTCGTCACGGCCGCGAACAGATTGATGCGTCGCGCGTAGTCGGTCCCCAACGGGAGCAGTCCCCACGCGTGCGCCAGAATGACGAACAGCGGACTTCCTGGCGGGTGGGGAATCCCCAGAGCGTGAGCGGCGGTGATGTACTCGGAAGCGTCCCAATACTGGGTGGTGGGCGCGAGCGTCAGCACGTACAGCGTCAGGGCGCCCAAGGCAAGGAGAGTCGCGAGCAGATACGGGGGCCGCTCGGCAGCGATGTCCGGGGTTTGTGGGTCGGTCATGTGCCTGTCGCGGGTCAGTGCCTGAACTGTCGAACGCCGGTGAACACCATCGCCAGGCCCGCTGCATCGGCCGCCGCCACGACCTCGGCGTCCTTCACCGAGCCGCCCGGCTGGATGATCGCGCGGACTCCCGCCCGGGCCGCTTCTTCTACCCCGTCCGCGAACGGAAAGAACGCGTCGGAAGCTAATACCGCGCCCTGGGGATCGTGACCCTGCTGCCGCGCCTTGTGGATCGCCAGGAACGAGGCGTCCACCCGCGACGTCTGCCCCGCGCCGATTCCGATCGCGGCCTCCTCGCGGACGAGCAGGATCGCGTTCGACTTGACCGCTCCCACAGCCGCCCAAGCGAAGCGCAGGTCGCGCCATTCGACATCGGTCGGCTGGCGACGGGTCACGACCTTCCACTTCGTCTCATCCGTTACTTGCGCGACCTGGGAGCGCTGCTGCGCGAGGAAGCCGCCCCGAATCCGTTTCCAGTCCCAACCGGCGGCCTCTCCGGTCGGAAGCCGCACCACCCGCAGGTTCTTCTTTTCCCTGAATACGGCCACGGCGTCGTCCGCGAAACCGGGTGCAACGACCACTTCGACGAACAGGTCGCGCATCGCCTCCGCCGCTGGCCGGTCCACCGCCACAGTGAAGGCGATCACCGATCCGAACGCGGACGTGCGATCCGTGGCAAGGGCGCGCTCGTACGCCTCGCGCGCCGAGCGGCCCAGGGCGATGCCGCACGGGGTGGTGTGCTTGATGATGGCGCACGCCGCGCGCTCCGTGCCGCTCGTGCTCCAGGGTGCCACCGCCAGGAGCCCCGCGTCCAGGTCCAACAGGTTATTGAACGACAGCTCCTTGCCGGAGAGCTGCTCCAGATCGCGGATGCCGGGCTCGTTCGTGGCGTACAGCGCCGCGGCCTGGTGCGGGTTCTCCCCGTAGCGCAGCTCCTGACGGCGCTCCAGCGCGAGCGTGATCTGCTCGGGCCACCCCGACGCGTCCTTGGTGAGGTAGCCGTGGATCGCGGCGTCATAGGCGGCCGTGTGGGAGAAGACTTTGGCGGCAAGCTCTCGGCGCAACCCAGGGCTGACTGACCCCGGGCGCAAGCCCGGGGTTCCCGGTCGTTCCTTGTTCCCCGGGCTGGCGCCCGGGGTCAGTGATGGCGTCTTGAGGGCGTCGAGCACGACCGGATAGTCGTCTGGATCGACGACCACGATTACGTCCCGATGGTTCTTCGCGGCCGAGCGGAGCATCGAGGGGCCGCCGATATCGATCTGCTCGATCGCCTGCTCGAAGGTGACGCCGGGCTTCGCGACCGTTTCGCGAAACGGATACAGGTTGACGACCACCAGGTCGATCGGCGTGATGCCGTGCTCGGCCAGCGCGGCGCGATCCCCGGGATGGGCGCGGCGCGCCAGCAATCCGCCGTGCACCTTGGGGTGCAGCGTCTTCACGCGCCCATCCATCATCTCGGGGAAGCCCGTCACCTGCTCGATCGGGATCACGGCGACTCCCGCCTGGCGGAGCGCCTCGGCGGTGCCGCCCGTGGACACGATCTCCCAGCCGAGCGCGATCAAGTCACGGGCGAGCTCGACGATGCCGCGCTTGTCCGACACCGACAGCAGGGCTCGTGGCTTCACCAGGTTTCGGCCACGGCCCGGATCATGTCGGCGAGGCTCACGACATCCTTCAGGTCGATCACCTCGGCGGGGGAGTGGGAATAGCGCAGCGGCCAGCCGATCGGCACGTCCACCACGCCGTACGGCGTGAATACCGATCCGTCGTTGCCGCCGTTGGTGGTGCCGACCTGGAGCGCGATGCCGCGTGCCCGCGCGACCTGGACCAGCGAGTCCACGTAGGCCGGAGGTGTAACGGACGAGTTGTCGAGCGCCCGCGCCACCGCTCCCCGCCCGATCGGCGCCACCGCAAAGTTCGCCAGCTCGAGTGGCGCGTCCGCGGACACGAACGTATCGATCGCATGGACGCGACGCGGTGTCGTGC
>DATNOH010000229.1:0-2580 GCA_035601435.1 Gemmatimonadales bacterium
GCTCGCGTTTGACCTCGGCGTCCGTGGGATGGCTGGCGAGCCACCGCTCATAGACCACGACGGCGGCACCGGTTCGGCGCGCGCGCGCCAGGGTCCGCGCGCGACCCACCACGGCGTCCCGCTCGCCGGGGGCGATGCGCAACGCATCGTCATAGTAGCGGAGGGCTTCGCCGTAGCGCCCCGTGCGCGCCAGCACCTCCGCCACCGCCATGTACCCCCACGGGTCCGACGGCTCGAGCGCGACATAGCGGCGGAACAGCCGCAGCGCCAACCGGGGATCATGGCGGTGCAGCTGCGCGAGCCGATACGTGGCGTGGGAATTCCATGGGTCGACCGCGAGCACCAAGGCGTATTCCTGTGCAGCGGCCCGTGCATCGCCGGCGGAGTACGCCGAGTCCGCGCGGCCGAGATGACTAGTGGCATGGGTTGCGCCCTGCGCGGCCGCCGGGCGCGCGTAGGCGGCAACGACCGCTCCGAGGACGAACGGCAGCATCCGGCTCCGGCGCTCGCCCGCGACGGCACGCCGGCTTTTGTACTCCTCGATGGTGCTCTCGGGATCCGGCCGCCGGCGGACCAACAGGCGCAACACCTCGACGCCGAGGAGCACGCCGGCCAGGGTCCCGACGCTGATGAGGAGTGCCACCGCGGGCAGCAGGTTACCCGGATGCGGCGTGGTAGCGGCCGGGAGGAGGCGACGTGACGCGCTGAGCGCGAGGCCCAGGAGCCAGCTCGTCGCCCACAGGCCCGCGAGGATGGCGCCCGCGATCGCCGTCAGCGCGACCACCAGCCTCCACCCACGGGACTTGCGGCCTCGCAACCGCAGGTAGCACTCCCGCAGGGGCGTCGCGAGCGCGCTGATCAGGTAGAACATCCCACCGATCCCGGTCCCCGGCAGCCCGGCCGCCATTGTCAGTGCCCCTTCTCGTACACGCGCAGCGACCGCCCGAGCAGCAGCTCGGCGCAGACCGCGCGCAGAAAGAACACCGCGTTGACGGTTCGCAGCACGAAGAACGCGGGGATGCTCGCGATCGCGCGGCGGATCTCTCGTCGCCGTGCGGCGCCGGCGAGGACCGGCACGATTACCGCAGGGGCATCGATCACGTACCCGATCAGTATCCAGGGCCTCGCGAGGAGGAGCGCCAGGACTGGCAGGAGCACCAGGTAAACGGCGGCGGCGATCGTCGCATCCCAGAACGCGACCGCCACAGCCGAGCGCAGATAGGGTACGGCGAGAAGCCCGCGCCAGTGGAGCCTGACGTTCTGAACGAACCCGTGTGACCAGCGCCGCAGCTGCGTTCCCATCAGGGTGAGGGTGCGAGGCTCGATTGGATAGCAGACGGCTTCGGGCACGAACCGCACGGCATGGCCCGCTTGGTACAGGCTCCAGGTCAGGTCGACATCCTCGGCGAGGGTTCGGTTCGACCAGCCGTTCTGAGCTCGCAGGATGTCGGTGCGATACATCGAGAAGCAGCCGGAGGAAATGAGCGGCTTTCCGTAATACTCCTGGAGCCGCTTGTAGTAGGTGAACGCGAACAGATACTCGATGTAGCGTCCCCGCTCCCACACGCTGCGCACCCGCTGCGGCAGCACGAAGCCGCACGCCGCCGCGACGCCCGGATCGTGGAACGCGGGCAGCAGAGATTCCAGGGCGTCCCGCGCGAGGATCGTATCGGCGTCGACGGCAACGGTCAGCGGCGTACGGACGTAGCGGAGTCCGAAATTTTGAGCGCCTGCCTTGGAGCCGGTGTTCGTCGGCGGTCGGACCACCACGACGCCGAGCACCCGGGCCACGTCGCCCGTCCCGTCGGTCGAGCAGTCGTCCACGACGATGATCGCGGCGGGCGGCATGGTCTGGCCTTGCAGGCTCTTGATCGTGTCGGCGACGCTCGCGGCTTCGTTGTATGCCGGAATGATCACCGTCACATCGATACCGGCTACCGGGGGGAGGAGCGGTCCCAACCTACGGTCGCGGCTCCATCGGTGCTTCAGGCGCCCTGCGCTGGAAGACAAGGTCGCCTCCCGGTTTCGAGTCGAGCGTTCTGGTGGACTTGGGGGTTTCCTTGCTAAAGAGGCGGTTCGGCTGAGCGGGGTAACGCAGCCGAGGAGCAAGCCCCGGCCACCGGGGTGTTGCATGTCGCAACGGGTCTAAAACATGAACCCGGCGCGAACGTAAACCGCGGTGCGCTCGGGGCTTCTGGCTGCCGCGATCGAGAGCGTGCGGTCACGGCGGTGCTGCCAGGCGAGCCACAGCCCCGCGCCCGCCGCGGCGTGCCAGCGATCCGAGGGGTCCCGCCGGATCCAGACCCGCCCCGCGTCCACCAGGCCCAAGATGCCCACGTCGGCAAACGATAAGCGACCGAGCAAGAGGCGCAGCTCAGCGTTCCCATATGCCCCGCGCCGTCCGGCGAAGCGCTGTTCGACGTAGCCACGGACCGTCGTGCCACCGCCCACATATACGAGCTCCTGGAACGGGACGGTCCCAGTCACCGCGGCGCCGCCCGCGCGGAGGGCGAGTGTCGCGGCTGGCGGGTCGCCTGCCGAGACATAGGTCGACGCCTCCGCCGAGACGCTCCCGAACTG
>DATNOH010000230.1:0-6306 GCA_035601435.1 Gemmatimonadales bacterium
GAGCGCGCCGTGCCGTCCTGGTTCAGCACGAACACGTACGTTCCCTGCTGGCCGGTCATCACCGCTTGCGCCGGCACGACCAGGGCCTTGTCGTCGATGTACAGCTGCAGCCGCACGTTCAGGAACTCGCCTGGCCACAACACGTTGTCGCGGTTGGGGAACTCCGCTTTGAGCAGCACCGTGCCGGTGCTCGTGTCCACGCTGTTGTCCACGAACGTCAGCAGGCCTTCGCTGAACACCGTGTCGGTCTGCGATGGGCTCACGAACACCGGCAGCCGGTTCTGGCGATGGCGCTGGATGTCGCCGAGGTTCTTCTGCGGCACGGCGAAGCGCACCAGGATCGGCCGGATCTGGTTGATCACCACCAGTGGATCCGCCGCGTTGGCCCGTACCAGGTTGCCCTCGCGCACGAGCAGCCGCCCCGTCCGCCCCGCGATCGGCGCGCGGATCGCCGCCCATTCGAGGTTGAGCTGCGCGTTCGCGACCGCCGCCGAGTCAGCGCGGACCGCTGCCTGGAGTGCTTCGGCGCCGGCCTTTTTTGCGTCGTAATCGGCCTTCGTCACGTAGTCCTGCTTCACCAGCTCGGCGTAGCGCGCCGCATCGGCCGCGGCATTCCGCGCCTGCGCCTGGTCGCGGGCGAGCATCGCCTGGGCTTGCTCGAGCATGGACTGGAACGGGCGGGGCTCGATCTGGAACAGCAGTTGTCCGGCCGCGACGTCGTCACCCTCGCGGAATGCCACGCGCGTCAGGATCCCCGTCACCTGCGCCTGGACCGATGCGGTTTGGCGCGGCTCGACCGTGCCCGTTCCTGAAAGCTCATAGGGCACGGGCCGTTGCTCGGCGCGGGCGACGGTGACCGGCACGCGGAATGAGCTGCCTGCGCCCTTTTTCGAGCAGCCGGGCATGAGGATCAGCGCGAGCGCCGCGACGGCGGTGGTGAGCTTCATTACTTGGGCGCTCCAGTCGTGTCGGCCTGCAGTTGCAGCGGGCTCGATCCGTCGAGTCCGAGGATCCCCACGTCGTGCGCGAGCTGAGCGAGCGCGGTATTCCAGGAGAGCCGCGCCTGGATCGCCTGCGCCCGGGCGGCGGCGAGGGCCGCCTGCGCGGTGAGCAGGTCGAGCAGACTCCCGGCCCCCGCCTTGTAGCGCCCCAGCGCCACCTGCCCGGACTCCGTGGCGCTGGCGAGCAGGTCCCGGCTGGTCCGAACCTGTTGCGTGGCGGTGCGGAGCCCGTAGTAGGCGCTGAACACCTGGTAGACCACCTGTTGCTCGAAGCCCTGCGCGCGCCGGGCGGCGGCGTCGGCGGCGGCGGATGCGGCCTTCACGTTGTAAATCTGCGCCCCCCCTGAGAACAGCGGGAACGAGAGCGTCAGGGTCGCGTTGTAGCTGTTGCCCGATGTGGCGCTGCCCGCCGGTGGGTTGATGAAGTACGTCTCGCCCGCGGTGCCGCCGAGCGCGAGTGTCGGGAGCGCCTGGGAGCGGGCGACGCTCACCCGGGCGCGGGCTTGCTCCACCTGCGCGTGCTGGGCCGCGAGGTCGGGTCGCTCGCGCAGCGCCTGCGCAATCAACGTGTCCACGCCCTCGATGACGCCGAGCGGCAGCGTGGTGTCCGGTACGACCTCGAGGTCATAAGGGATGTTGGCCGGCAGTCCCATGGACAGCGCCAGCGCGCCCCGCGTGGTCTGCAGGGCGCCCTGCGTCGCCTCGAGCGCCAGCCGGGCCTGCGACAGCGCGGTCCTCGCCTGCAGTACGTCGGCGATGGTGGCGAGTCCCACGCGATGCCGCTGCTCCGCGGCCTCGAGATTCGTCTGCGCTTCCTTTAGCGTTGTTTGCTGGGCGTCGAGCAGTGCTTTGGCGCCCAGGTACAGGAAGTAGGCCTGCTGCACCTCCAGCACCACACTTTGCAGTGTCGCGTTGTGCGTCCAGTCCGCGGCAAGGAGCGCCGCGCGCGCCTGCCCGACCGCGCCCGACCGGCCGCCGAAGTCGAACAGCAGCCACGAGAGCGTGACCGCCGGTCCGTAGAACTGCTGCTTCACCGCCTGCTGGCCGGCTGCCGCAACGGTTCTCCGGATGGCGGTCGCGGTGCCATTGACCGCGATCGTGGGATAGTATTGTCCCTTGGCAACGCCGTACGTTGCGGCCGCCGCCCGCGCGTCCGCCCAGGCGGCGCTCGTCGCCGTGTTGTTCCGCAGCGCGATGTCGATGACGTCCGTGAGCTTGAGTTGCGCGATCCGCCCTGCGAGATCGGGCGGCAGCTCCGGCGACGTCACGGCCGGTCCGGCGGCTGGCTCCCGCGAGGGGGGAGGCGTCCAGAGCACGTTCGGCGCTGGGGCGGTGCCCGCGACCCCGCGCACACCCGGCGTCCCGCAGCCGAGCAGCGCGGCACAGGCGGTGACGCCAAAGGTTACAGGACGCAACGTCTGGGGGGGCGCGACCCTGCGGACCGTGACGTCTGGCGGACGAGTCGCGAACCGAGCGAGCATTGTACTCTGCACGAAAAAGGGTTTGGGCGGGGCCGCGGTTCCCATTATACGCATACCCGGCGCCGCCCGTGGACCATACCCTGCCGGGAGGGGAGGCGCCATGTCGGAGGGGTCCCGCGTGCGGCTCGATCGGTGGCTGTGGGCCGCGCGCTTCTACAAGACCCGCGCGCTCGCGGCGGCGGCCATCGGTGGCGGCAAGGTGGAAGTTGGCGGCGCGCGAGCCAAGCGCGCCAAGCTGCTCGCCGTGGGCGACCGGTTGCGGATTCGCCGTGGCCCGTTCGAGTACAGGGTGGTCGTGCGCGGCCTGTCGGAGCACCGCGGCCCTCCGACGGCGGCGGCAGCCCTTTATGAGGAGGACGCCGAAGGGAGGCGGGTGCGCGAGCGGCTTGCCGAGCAGCTGCGTGTGGCTCCGTCCCTGCGGTACGAGGGGAAGGGCCGTCCGACCAAGCGGGAGCGTCGGGAAATCGAGAAGCTCAGGGGCGAGTGACTACCGGCGGCTGAGCGCCTTCAACAGCTGGATCTGCCCCGCGTGATACAAGTTCGTGCGAAGCGATGCCGTACACGTGCTGCGCGTTGGTCCAGGTGGACCGCCATCCCCTGGCGCTCAGACGTGCCGCCGGGAATCGGGCCGAAGATGTCGAGCAGCAGCGCCAGGCGCCGATCGGTGCTCACTGATCGGGAACGGGCTTCACGGCAGGAATTCCTTCGGGATCGGATGCCCCGGGTCTTCATCGAACCAGATCGCGGAGGCCACCCACCACCGCTTTCCGTCCCAGAAGAGCTGCAGCGCGTTGATGCCGCGCCCTTGGACCGCCCCGTCCGCCGTGCGCCGCTCCTCGTACGTGCTGAACACCTGCACGATGTTTCCGTACGACCGGGTGACGCGGTGGACCTCCCGCTCGAAGAACCCGTCGTGCACCTTGCTGGAATCAGAGCCGTCGACGAACGCCTGGTGATCCATCACGCGGGCGTAGGGCCCCTGGTTTCCGACCCCCGTCGCCACGAACCGGAGGTCGGTGATGTAGAGCGAGCGGTCGCGCGACCACTGCCGCGGCTGGCCCGCGGGGCCGGTGATGACGTCGTAGTAGGCCTTGACGACACCGTCCACCGTGGCCACGTCGGCGGCGCGGGGCGCGACCGCCGGCACGTCCACGTGCCGGCGTCCCGGCGTCTGAGCGCCGAGCGCGACGGGAAGGAGGAGCGCGACCGACAGGAGACGAATCGGGTGGCGTCGAGACATGCGTTCTCCGGAGGGGATGGAAGGGTGTTCCTAACCTACTGGAGACCGATCGCCACGCCCAGTCCGATGGCGCCGGCTCCCAGCGCCAGCAGGGTGAGGAGCAGCGGCACAGCAAAATGCAGCCAGTCTTGGTAGCGGACCTGCGCGGCGGCGAGGATCGCCATGAGGGCACCGTTCGTGGGCGTGAACAGCTCGCACAGTCCGCCGCCGTATTGATAGGCGAGCACCGTGACCTGACGCGACAGCCCCAGCAGGTCCGCGAGGGGCACGAGGATCGGCAGCGTGAGCACGGCGTGTCCGCTGGGACTCGGCACCGGTACGTGCACCAGGGCGTGCACGGCCATCATCCCCAGCGCGGCGAGCGCGACCGGCAGTTGGGCGACCGGGGTGAACAGCCCGTGCACGATGGTGTCCACGATGCGCCCGTCCTCGAGCGTGACGAAGATCGCCCGCGCGAAGCCGATCAGCAGCGCGGCGTAGGCCATGGACCGGAATCCGGCAACGAGCGCGTTGGCCGTGCCGCCGACGCCCAGCCCGCCCACCAGCCCGGCCGCCACCCCCATCGCGAAGAAGAGCGCCGCCATCTCGTTGAACCCCCAGCCGAACCGGCGGACGCCGACCACGAGTGCGGCGAACGCCACCAGCACCAGGGCAAGGACGGCGCCGCGGCGGGCGTCGAGCGGGCTCGCGCCGGGGTCGGGCTCGGCGGCCGGCGCCGTACGGGTACGCGTGGCGTAGCGCACGGTGCCCCAGGTCCAGATCCCGAGCGCGGCCGCCAGGAAAGCGATTCGATAGAGCGACCCCGAAAGCAACGGCAGCTGTGCCAGCTGCTGCGCGATCCCCACCTGAAACGGGTTGATCGGACTGAAGGCGGCGCCCACCGCCGCGGCCCCGAGACTCATCGCGACGGCCACCACCGGCCGGTACCCGAGACGGCGCGCCAGCAGGAGCATGACCGGCACGAGCGCGATGATCTCTTCCTTCATGTTGTCGAGCACTCCGCCCAGCGCGAACGCGAGCGACGCGGCGGGAACGACGAGCGCGTCGGAGTGCCCGAACCGCCGCACCAGCCAGTCCACGCCCTGCCGCAGCGCGCCGGTCTCGTCGACCACCGTGAACGCGCCGCCGATCAGGAACACGAAGAAGATCACCGCGGCCGCGTCCGCCATGCCGCGTGGGATCGCCACGAGGGCTTGGAACGGCCCCACCGGGTGGGGGGCGACGGCGTGATAGGTGCCCGCGACCACGACCTGGCGGCCGGTGGCCACATCGTCGCGGCGGTCGTACTGCCCGGGCCGGAGCACGTGGCTGGCCGCGGCGGCGAGCAGCACGCAGCCGCACAAGAGTGTCAGGGGGTGGGGAAACTTCACGGCTTGGCGGCGCGCCGGCGGATCTCTTTGAATTCGTACACGTGCGTACCGCGCGGCGCCTCGCGGGCGACCTGCACCATAGCGCGCGCCACGGCTTCGGCCTTGATCGGTCGGTACCGGGATAGCGGTCCCACGAAGGCCCAGGCGACGAGCAGGCTGAGCAGGCCGGCGACGCGCTCGGCGGGGCGGCCTTGGGACCGGGCTCCGACCAGCAGCGACGGCCGAAAGATCTGGATACTCTCGAATTGCAGCCGGCGCAGCGCTTCTTCCGCTTCCCCCTTCACCCTGCTGTAGAGGATCCGCGACTGCGGATCGGCGCCCACGGCCGTCACCACGAGGAACTGCGAGGCGCGGTGCCGGACGGCGACACGGGCCAGCTCGACGACGTAGGTGAAATCGACCTTGCGGAACGCGTCCGGCGAGCCCGCTTGCTTCATGGTCGTGCCCAGGCAGCAGAAGACGTCGTGCACACGGGGGAAATCGGCGATCTGGGCCAAACGATCGAAGCTCGCGATCCGCTGTTCCAGCTTCTTGTGTGACAGGGGCAGCTCGCGGCGGGCGAGGACCGTCACGCGGCTGTACGCGGGATCCTCGAGCAGCAGGCGAACCACCTGAGCGCCGACGAGCCCCGATGCGCCCGCGACGAGGGCCGTACGGGTGCTCAGCGCCACAGCGAGAGCAGCACGCCCATGAGCACTAGATACGACAGCTGATAACCCGCGTCGAGCACCCAGGCGGCGATCGGCTTCTCCGAGAACATGTTGGCGGTGAGCCCGACGGTGGCCGCGAAACCGAGCCACGTGAGGAACCCGAGCCACAGCCCTTGCGCCAGCGTGCTGGAATTCGTGTAGGAGGCGAGCAGCGCCATCACGTACGCGGTCACCAGATAGCACAGCACCGAGACGGCGTAGGCTCGGGTCACTCCCTTCCGCTTCATCTCTTCCAGCTTCTCCGGAGTGTACCCTTGCGCCGCCATCCACTGCTTGGCGAACAGGACGGGAGAATACCACACGGCGCCGAGGACAAAGGTCAGGACCGCGGCGACGATGACGGCGAGGATGTTGATGTTGGCGGTCGGCATGAGCGCTCCTTGGGGTCGAGAGCTAAGCTACGTGGGCTCGGCTTGCTCGCCAGCGTACGTCCAGCCTCGCAGGCAGGACCACGCGTACACCAATATGCCGGCCAACCGCACGGCGCCTCCGATGAGCTGATCC
>DATNOH010000231.1:0-2212 GCA_035601435.1 Gemmatimonadales bacterium
GCTGACCGGGAGCGCGGTCGCGTTGTATCCACAGCGCGAGGCGCTGGGCGCCGAAGAGCCACACTTCGAGATCGCCGGCGAGCGGGTGGAGACGCTCGAGCTGCTATTGACGGGGCAGGTCCGAGTGCTGGTGACGACCGCTCGCGCCGCCGCCGAGCGCACGGGAGTGCCTGGGACGCTGCGCGACATGCGATTGGTGCTGGAAACGGGAAGGGGCAAGTCTCAGGTAGCGGCGCACCAAGCTGCGCCCCTACAATTCGCGACGGTCATCCAGCGCCTCGAGGCGATGGGCTACGCCCGCGTCGCGACCGTGACCGAAGTGGCGCAGTTCAGCGTGCGCGGCGGAATCCTCGACGTGTATGGGTTTGGGATGGCGGCACCGGCGCGGCTCGAGTGGTGGGGAGACGACATCGAGTCGCTGCGCACCTTCGATCTCGACTCGCAGCGTTCTGGCGACGCGATCGAGCGGGTGACGGTGCTGCCGGTGAAGACTGAGGGAGGGGGAGCGGGCGACGTAGCGGCGCAGCATGCTGCGCCCCTACCACGTCTGTCGCTCCTGGACCTGCTCCCCGGCGATGCGTTGATCGTCCTGGAGCAAGAGTCGGCGCTGGGGCAGGAAGTGGAGCGCGCGTGGACCGAGGCGGCCCACCATCTCGAGGTCGCGCGGCGGCTGGGCGAGGAGCCGCCTGCCCGGGACGCGCTGTTCGTCGATCCCGCGGCGTGGCAGGCGCGGCTCGCCCGCTTCCCACGAATCGCGCTCGATCCCGCCGAGACCGCCGTGCGGTTTCCGATCGCGCCACCCGAGGCGATCGACCGCGACATCAAGCGCCTGCGCCAGATCGTAGCGACCGAACCGCCGACCGTCATCCTGTGCGACAACGAAGGCCAGCTCGAGCGGCTGGAGGAGCTGCTCGGGGGCGACCGGGCGACGCTCGCGGTGGGGGCGTTGGACGGCGGATTCGTGTTGCCGGGGCTGCGGGTGCTCACCGATCACGAGATCTTCCGCCGGGCGCGCCGGCTGCGACGCCCGCGCCGGTATCGCGAGGCGACGGCCACGGCCGCGACGCGGGCCCTCAAGGGCGGCGACTACGTGGTGCATCTGGAGCACGGCATCGGGATCTACCGCGGGATTCAAACGATCCCGGTCGGAGCCGAGGGCGGGACCCTCGAGGTGGCCGTGGTCGAATACGAGGGCGGCTCGCGGCTGAACGTGCCGCTGTACCGGCTGGATCAGCTCGAGCCGTACCGGACGGCGGCGAACGGCGACGCGCCCCCGCCGCGACTGCACCGGCTCGGCGCCACGACGTGGCAGCGGCAGCGGGACAAGACGCGCGCGGCGATCCGCCAGATGGCGACGGAGCTGCTCGACCTGTACGCGCGGCGGCAGCTCGCGGCCGGATTCGCGTTTCCTCCCGACACGCCGTGGCAGCGCGAGCTGGAGTCGGCCTTCCTGTACGAGGATACGCCGGATCAGCGGCGGGCCTCCGAGGAGGTGAAGCGAGACATGGAGCGCGCCCGCCCGATGGACCGGCTGCTGGTGGGCGACGTGGGCTATGGCAAGACGGAGGTCGCGTTGCGCGCCGCCTTCAAGGCCGTGCAGGCGGGCAAACAAGTCGCGGTCCTGGTCCCCACCACGATTCTCGCCGAGCAGCACGGGCGCACCTTTCGCGAGCGGCTCGCCGACTATCCCATCCGCATCGAGGTGCTGTCGCGGTTTCGCGGCCCGAAGGACACCAAGCTGGTGACGCGGCGGCTCGAGACGGGGGAAGTGGACATCGTGATCGGCACCCATCGCCTGCTGTCGCGCGACGTGCGGTTCCATGATCTCGGGATGCTCATCGTCGACGAAGAGCATCGCTTCGGCGTGCGGCACAAGGAGCGCCTCAAGGCGCTCAAGCTCGCCGTGGACGTGTTGACGCTGACCGCGACACCGATCCCTCGCACCTTGCACCTGTCGCTGGCGGGCCTGCGGGACCTCACGCTGCTCGAGACGCCGCCCAAGGACCGGTCGCCGGTGCTCACGTTCATCGAGCCGTGGGACGACGGGTTGATCGAAGAGGCGCTGGCCCGAGAGCTGGACCGCGCGGGCCAGGTGTACTTCGTGCACAATCGCATCGAGACGATCGACACGATCGCGGAGCGGGTCCGGGCGCTGGCGCCGCCACGAGCGCGCATCGCGGTGGCCCACGGGAAGCAGAAGGAGGCCGAGCTC
>DATNOH010000232.1:0-10264 GCA_035601435.1 Gemmatimonadales bacterium
CTTTACCCTGTCTTCGATGCGCAACGGCTTATTGGCCAATTCACTGATCGGTACCAAAGAGCGCCCGCTGAGTTCACCGCCGAGCGCTGGTTTACAGCTGTCTTCGCTGTAGCCCAGCACACCGACATGAAAGTAGTCGTACATAGAGTCCGACTTGGAGCAACGGATGCACAGATTATGAATGAGCTTGTTGAGTATCGTCGCGAGCTCCTCGGCCTTCTGTCTGCCAGCCTCTCCGCCGCCAAACGGGTCTTCCATCGACTCTGATTGGTCCACCAAAAACAAGAAACAACCCGGGTTCTTACGACTGATTTCGGCCTGGTATGGCATGGTTTTCCTCCTATCGCGCCTGCTTGATAGCACCCACAGGGCGAACGCGTCGTGATCCCGATCACCTGCAACTGGCGTCCTTTGATGCCGTATTGGGCACAGCCAGCACTGGAGGGCCCGATGCGTCCCCTAGACGCTAACCAGTTCCGCTTGCTGCGATTAGGAAACGCTTTGAGGGAAGGTTTGCCTACCGGCGTGGCTGCACGAGGTCCAGGAATGGCGGATCGTTGTGTAGGGACTCGAAGTCCACTTCCGTGTGGATGTCCGCGTCCCCTAGGAACGACCATCCACGCAGGCCCTGGGCTAGTGCGTCCCGCAACAACGTCACTGCCTTCTCCCGTTCGCCGAGCAGCGCCGCGATCCTAGCGCGATCGTACGTGTTGATTCCGAAGAGGTGGGGGCCTCTCACGTTCGCGAGGCGACGCGCGATCCGTTCAGCCTCGCTACGGTTACCTTGCCGAGCGGCGATTGCCCCCAGAGCGCCTTGGTATGTGGCGCTGCTTGAGTCCTGCCTTGCGAGCGCTGTGTAGACTGTCTGCGCCTCGCCCCAGTGTTCGGCGAGATAAAGGGCTCGAGCCAGCACGACCTGGCCCGCAGTGCGGTCACCTGCACTCTTTGGAGCGAGCGTGTCCACTCCGGTTGACCGTAGACGCGAGACTAAGTGATCGGCCAGTTGGATGGCTTGCGTTCGATAACCGTGAGCCCGGACCTCACCTGCTACAAGAAGTTCCACACGATTGAGTAGGTCGGGGCGGGCCGAGGACGCGAACGCGCGCCGTCGCGTTTCCAGATCGTTCAGGCGGCCCACAGCAGCTAGGGCACGCAGTTCGCAGTATGCCACAAGCAAGGCTTCGGGGAACTGCCGCATCCCACGCCGCGCATCCTCCAACTCCGGTCCGTAGGAGCCGTGCTCATGGCGCGCGTTTGTGAGATGAACCCAGTACCACGGACCCGCAGGGCCTAACAGCGCTCCGCGATGAGGGTCGAGGCGCGAAAGCGCCGTGAGTGCCTCAGGCGGGCGGTTCTGATAAACGGCGGTCAGTGCGACCAGGACCGCATACTCAGCGGAGCCCGGAGAGAGGCGCAGCAACTCCTGGGCTGCCCGCAGACTCGCAGACAGATCTCCACGCAAATCGGCGTTCAACAGATCGAGCCACGCCTGTTCGGCTGGTACGAACCTCGCTCGGTATCGTTCAGCCCGGCGCACCAGGCTGTCCACTTGATCCCACTGACGATAGATGTCATGGGTGTACGCAAGGACGATAACGGGCGTCACGTAAGTCGAGTCCAGCGCCACCGCCCGCCGTAAGTGGCGGAACGCGTCGGCGGTATCGCTGCGAAAGTAGGCCGAGACTCCGCGAACCGTTTCCTGATACGCCTCGTACGAGGGAGGCTCGTCCGGAGAGGCCCACCCAGAATTGGCAGTATCCGCGATCACGGCAAGGGAAGCAACAACGCGCTGGCGAAGGCGGTCGATGACCTCAGCCGGAGAGGCGAGGCGCCCATTCGCCGGCTCTACCGTGCGGATAACCCTTCCCGAAGCCACGTCCGTGACTTGGGCTTCAAACCGGAGACTGTCCCCGTCCCGATAGTAGTTCCCCCACACCACCGTCCCCGCCCCGGTCTCCTCGGCC
This sequence comes from Gemmatimonadales bacterium, assembly GCA_035601435.1. Classification (GTDB taxonomy): domain Bacteria; phylum Gemmatimonadota; class Gemmatimonadetes; order Gemmatimonadales; family GWC2-71-9; genus AG41. Next base: position 1,965 of record DATNOH010000232.1, read on the forward strand.
AATGCGCGAGCACGGTTACGTGTGCGAAAAATGCGCGGCGTCTGTTCAACGATTCTCGAGGTAAGCAGGGCGGTGCGTCCATCCACGACCTCGACCACGCCAGTCCGGCTCAGCCCCCGGGTGATCCAGTCAGCGGCCATCTCGCCGAGGCTGGCGAGGTTGGAATCGCCTGTCTCATTGTCGAAGGGAGCTACCACGACGCGGCGCGCATCGAGCCTTGCGGCCGGGCGCGTAAGAAGTGTTCTCACCAGCGCGAGTTTTGATCGGGGCATAAGCGCAAGCACGCTGCCTGCGGCGATCAGAATCGCAACCCCGGACCCGAGAAGCGCGGTCCGGATCCAGTGCCGTTCGGCGCGCCCCGTCGCCACGCTTGGCACTTTGAGCGCCAAGGCAAATTGCCCCGCCGTGGCGAACCTGTCCGCAGGCACCCTCGCGAGTGCTTTCGTCACAACCTGCTCGATCGCCTGAGGAACGTCACGGAGCGTGCGTAGGTGGGGCACCGGCTCGCTCAACCGCTTCGCGATCACCGCCTGCGCGCTGGAGCCGGTGTAGGGGGGCTCGCCCGCCAGCATCTCGTACAGCACACAGCCAAGACTGTAGACGTCGCTCCGGCCATCGAGCTGGGTGCTGCCGCTCGCCTGCTCGGGGCTCATGTAGGCCGGCGTCCCGACCGCGAGCCCCGTCGCCGTCAGCCGGTCCCCCCCGGCCGCCGTGATCGCTCGCGCGATCCCGAAGTCCGCGACGACCGCATGCCCGCTCTCGAGTAGGATGTTCTCCGGCTTGATGTCCCGATGCACGAAATCGTGGCTGTGGGCGTAACTCAACGCATCTGCCACCTCACGTGCGATCTGGATCGCGTCATCCAGCGGCAGCTGCTGCTCCCGCTCCAGGCGGCCCCGCAGAGACTCGCCTTCTACGTAGGGCATTGTGTAATACACGAAGCCGTCGGCTTCTCCTGAATCGAGCAGAGGCAGGATATGAGGATGGTTGAGCCGGGCGGTTATTCGGACTTCACGGAGGAACCGGTCAGAGAACAGGGGGGCGGCGAGTTCGGGGCGGAGAAGCTTGAGCGCGACCTGACGGTGGTGCTTGAGGTCCTCGGCGAGGTAAACTGTGGCCATCCCGCCGCGCGCAAGCTCACGCTCGATCGTGTAGCGGTCGGCGAGGGCAGCTTCTAGGCGAGGGAGCAGGTCGACCAGGTGGTCTCTCGAGAGCCGGGGACAGCTCCATCATGGGGCTCGCGAGCGAGCGCGGCCAGAGGCGTGCGATTGTGTAAATCCCGCCCTGTGTCGAGTAGCATGGCCTCAAGATCGTGCACTGATAGGCTGTGGGCGCGCGAGGTTCGTACCGCCGTCGAAAGCGAGTATGTTAGTCCCCTCGTGAGGAGCATCCAGCTCTACGCGCTTCTGGCCGCTACCGCGGGCTGCGCGACATGCGCGGCGCCGGCGCCCCCCCGCGACTGGCCGGTGACAGGCGGCGACCCCGGCAACACCCGCTATTCACCGCTCACCCAGATCGATCGCCGCAACGTCGCGCGCCTGCGATTGGCGTGGACCTATCACTCGGGTGACGTCCCTCCAGACAGTCAATCCCAGATCCAGGCGACGCCGATCGTGGTGGACGGCGTTCTCTACACGACCACGCCCGCCCTCGCCGTGATCGCGCTCCGCGCCGACAAGGGGACACTGCTTTGGCGGTTCGATCCATTCGCGCAGCGGCGGCGTGAGTCCCACGTGAACCGCGGCGTCGTGTATTGGGCCGAGGGTGACCAACGTCGGATCTTTTTCACCGCCGGCCGCAGGCTATGGGCGCTCGACGCCGGCACCGGCGGGCCGATCGCGAGATTCGGGGACTCAGGTTCGGTGGATCTCGGCGCCGGACTCGGTCGCGACGTTTCGGATGCCTACGTGGTCGCGACGAGTCCCGGAGTCATCTACAAAGACTTGCTCATCCAGGGCACCCGAGTCAGCGAGGACGAGGGCGCCGCGCCGGGGGACGTCCGCGCCTACGACGTTAGAACCGGCCGCATTCGCTGGACCTTCCACACGATTCCCCGGCCGGGGGAATTTGGCTACAACACCTGGCCAGCGAACGCCTGGCGAACGGCCGGCGGTGCGAACTGCTGGGCCGGCATGACGGTGGACGCGCAGCGCGGCGTCGTCTACGTCCCGCTCGGCTCGGCGTCACCCGACTTCTACGGCGGCGGCCGCCTCGGCGCCGATCTGTTCGCGAACTCGTTGCTCGCGCTCGATGCCGCGACCGGACAGCGGCGCTGGCACTTCCAGACGGTGCATCACGACCTGTGGGATCGCGATCTCCCCGCCGCGCCCAATCTCGTCAACGTCACGCGCGACGGACGACGCGTCCCAGCCATCGCACAGATCACGAAGAGCGGCTTCGTCTATGTGTTCGATCGCGACTCGGGCCGACCGCTCTTTCCCGTGGAAGAGCGTCCCATGCCGCCGTCCGACCTCAAGGGCGAGCAGGCGTGGCCGACGCAGCCCATCCCGCTGCAGCCCGCACCGTTCGCGCGCCAGACGATCGCCGAGGCTGATCTCAACGAGGCCGCACTGGCTCGCTTTCGTACACTGCGGCACGGCGCTCTCTTCACGCCCCCCAGTCACGAAGGCAGCATCGTGTTCCCGGGGTTCGATGGCGGCGGCGAGTGGGGCGGGGCCGCAGTCGATCCCGAGACCGGTGTGCTGTACGTCAATGCGAGCGATGTGCCGTGGATCGCGGCGATGAGCGATACGGGCAGCCGCGCCACGACCGGTCCCGCAGTGTACGCCGACCGCTGCGCGGGCTGCCACGGGCTCGACCGGCGCGGCAAGGATCGCGCGCCATCACTCGTCGAGATCGGGACGCGTCGCACCACCGCTCAGCTCGAGGAGGTGATCACGCGCGGCCGCGGCTTCATGCCCGCTGCGTATCTGTCGCCATCCGAGCTTCGTGCCGTGGTCACCTTCCTCACTGGTCACGCTCCGACCGGACCGAGCGGGATGCCCCCCTCCCACTTCAAGCGGACGTCGCCCTACCAGTTCGTCGGATACGAACGCTGGCGGCAGGGGGACTCGACCGGGCTCTCCGTCGTGAAGCCACCGTGGGGCACGCTGAGCGCAATCGACCTCAACACCGGCGTCTATCGCTGGCGCATCCCCCTCGGCCAGCATCCCGCGCTGACCGGCAAGGCGGAGCAGCCGACCGGGACGGAGCAGTACGGTGGCCCGATCGTCACCGCGGGCGGGGTCGTCTTCATCGCCGCGACGATGGACGCGAAGTTCCGTACCTTCGACAAGTCCACGGGGCAACTGCTGTGGGAGACCACGCTCCCCGCGGCGGGCTATGCGACGCCGAGCACCTTTGCGGTGGGGGGAAAGCAATACGTCGTCATCGCTGCGGGCGGCGGGAAGCTGGGAACGAAGTCGGGCGACGCGTATCTGGCATTCGCCTTGCCATAAGGCGCGGTGTCCGGAGAGAAAGGTGAGACAATGCAATGCGTCAGATCGGCCCACGAGCGCGGCGCAGTCGCACCGCCGCGGCGAGCAAGGCCGCGGCGAGCGCCAAGCCCAGCCACAGGCTCGCTCTGCTCAGAAACACGCGCGGCGTGAGGTGCGTCATCGGATGGATCGGGAGCTTCCGGAAACAGTTCGAAGGCTTTCTGGATGCGAAGGGCGCGCTGCGAGGCGACGCGACGCTACTGCATGTGATGCCCGCGGGCATCTTCGCGTCGCAGGGGTCGGGTGCCCACAGGACGCGGACCCACCGCGGACGTGCGGAGGCGCCGCAGCGGCGCTTTAGTTGGGAACGGGGCCGGTGGTCGCGCCCGCCCAGAAGAACTCGCCGTCGCTGCTCCGATACCAATGGGCGTTGCCGTTCACCGTCAGCCCGTTGCTGGTCCAGCCGGCGTATTGGAGCGTAGATCCTCCCGGCGCCGTCCGCGCTATCGGCGCTAGTGTGGTCGGCGCGCCCGCTCGCAGGTTGAGATCGAGCCGCGCCTGCACGCTTCCTGGCCGGTCCAGGAAGTTGTAGCTCGCGGGGTCGAGCGCCAGCCGCCGCGCGCGCGCCACCAAGTCATCGAGGTCGATCCAGGTCCCGGGACACGTCTTGCGCGCGTAGATCTCACGGTGGCCGATCACATCGTCGCGATCGATCGGGATCGACCAGCGGTTGCAGATCTCCATCACCAGGCGGGTGCTCGTGCCAAGCATGGCGTCGCTCCACGGCGTATCGGCCTTTCCTTCGTGCTCGATGCCGATGGTATAGAAGTTCGGGTTCGGGGTGTCCTTGATCAGCTTCCAGGTCGGCTGATAGCGCCGCCCAGCGTGCCAGGCGGTGTCGCCCTCGGCGACATACTGATGCACCGCGCCTGCCGTGCCGACGCCGTAGTGCGTGGAGACGCGGGACGCGGGATCCAGGAACCACGTGTCGGTACCCTGCAGCGTCCCGTCCATGATGTGAATGACCACCGCCATGGGACGTAAGCCCTGCCGGCCCTTGTCCCGGTTCGGCGAGCCGACCCAGAAGACGTCCATAGTGATATATAAGGAGGCCGATATATTGCTAGCTCATGCGAACGAGAGTGATCGCGGCGACAGTCGCCCTGTACGCCGCCTGTGGGGGAGCCACCCGGCAAACGCCACCCGTCAAGCTGGCGGGCGTCCGGGTCGTGGACCTGATCCCCGTGTCGCTCAGCGGGGAGACCTGGCAGGACGCCGAGCCGTTCCTGGCGCTGTACGCCTCGAACGCGCAGCTCATGGCGGCCTCCGCCTTCACGCCCAATCCCGGCGGGTCGGCCAGCGGGACCGCACCGATTTTCGTCTCCAACGATGGGGGCGACAGCTGGACGCTCCGCAACACCTTGCCGAGCGAAGGAATGACGGCCGACATCACCCACGCCGTCGGAGCGACTCCTCCCGTGCTGTACAGCGGCATCCTGAAGGTGCCCGGCGTGCCGTTGAATGAGCTCAAGGCCAGCGACTTCTTCTCGCCCGCGACGATGGCGCTGCAGGCGTCGCGCGCCGACGTCGATCAGCCGTTCGTCCGCACTGCCCAAGCCGCGAGCGCCGATCGCGTGTACGTCGGCCTCAATGATTTCGACGCACCCGACGGGCGCACCGCCACCGTGGACGTGTCGCTCGACGGCGGCGCGACCTATAAGTCACGTCGCATCGAAACCCGCGCCACCCTGGGGCAGAACGGTCCGTCCATACGTCCCGCCGTCGCCCAGGACCGCACCGTATACGTCGCCTACTTCGGGTGGCGCGCGACCGCGGGATCGACCGTGACGAGCGACATAGGCGTCGTGCGCGACGACAGCGGCGCCGGCGGCGCGACCCCGTTCCGGGACCTGCTCGATCCGTCGGATCACCTGCCCGGCCGCCTCGTCGCCACCCACGTGACCATCCCCTGGTCCAACGCGCCGACCCTGGGACAGGAGCGCATCGGCTCCACCCTGTCGATCGCGGTGAACCCGCTACACAGCGACACCGTATACCTCGCCTGGGCCGACCGAGTCGGCACGGGCGACATCTATACGGTGCACCTGCGCCGCTCGGGCGACCGCGGCGCCACGTGGACCGGCGACCTCCGCACCGTGACGAACGCGACGAATGCGAGCCTGGCCGTGTCCGCCAACGGCACGGTCGGCTTCTTGTATCAGCAGGTGACCGGGTCCGACAGCAGCAGTCGCTGGGTCACCCGCCTGGAGCAGTCCCGGGACGGCTTCACCACGCACCAGGACGCCGTGCTCGCCACCGTACCGGCCAATTCGCCGCCGCTCCAGTTCCTGCCGTACATCGGGGATTACAACGGCCTGTTGACCCGCGGAGACCGGTTCCTCGGAGTCTTTTCCGCGAGCAACACGCCCGATTCCACCAACTTTCCGCAGGGCGTGGTGTATCACCGTCGCGTGGACTTCGCGACGCATCGGCTGCTCGACGGCTCCGGCGCGACGGTAGCCGTTTCGATCGATCCGTTCTTCTTCAGCGTCCCAGTTCTGCCGTGACGACAGAGGGTCGCAGTGAGGGTCCCATGTACACTCGGTCTGCGATGTTCCTCGCGGTCCTCCTGGCCTTGCCGGGAGCCGCGGCGCTCGGCCAGACGAGCCGGGCGACGCTCGTGAAGCAGTCCGACATCATTTTCATCGGAACCGTCACCCAGGTCGGCGCCGTCGCGGTGCCCGAGGTCCCCGCCTCGGACCGGACGGTGGTGGTGCACGTGGATCAGGTGCTCGAGAAGCCGGCGGCGGTCGCCCTCGGTGCGGGCGATTCTGTCACCGTGCAAACCGCGCAGCCCGGCTCGCTGAAACCGGGAAGCCAGGCGACTTTCTACACGACCGGCTGGATCTTCGGGCAAGGGGTGGCGGTGCGCGAAGTCGGCCACGAGCCGGGGCATTCCCCGGTCGTGGTGGCGGACCAGCAAGCAGCGGTGGCGAGGGCCAGGCTCGAGATGAACGACGCGGATCTGAAGGCGCACATTCAGAAAGCGGCGATGGTGGTCGCGGGCCGCGTGGAACAGGTGCGGCCGGCCGAGCTGGCGGGGGGGGCGCCGGCGCATCGCACACGTATCAGCGAGCACGACCCCCAGTGGCAGGAGGCGATCATCCAGGTCCAGGACGGCATCAAGGGCGCGCAGGCCGGGGAACAGGTCGTGGTGCGCTTCCCCACCTCCCTCGACGTCGCGTGGGTAGGCACCCCGAGGTTCACCGTGGGGCAGGAAGGCACGTTCGTGCTCCATAAGGACTCGACCACCGGCTCTCCAGAAACCGTGATCGCCGGCCGGTCGGTGCCCGCGTACACCGCGCTGCACAAGTCGGACGTGCTCCCGAAGCAGGACGCGCCACGCATTCGCGCACTGATTCGAAAGCCGTAGGGGTGGAGCGCGCCAAAGTAGACGAGTTCCTGCAGCCGAAGGCGATGCTCACGCCCGGCATCGCGGGCGGCATCACGATGCTGATCGCCAACGCGCTGTGGGTTGCGTTCAGCCTGCCGCCGCGGTGGACCTCGCTGGTGTTGAGCTTCGTGTTGGGCCTGCTCGTCTTCGCCGCCAAAGGCGGCGTTCCGGCGTGGCAGCGTGCGGTGTACTACCTCCTCAATTCCCTCATCATCTTCGCCGTGAGCATCGGCACGAATTACGTCGGAGTGGGCGTGACCCATCCCCCGGCACGGCAGAACAAAGTCGCTGCGCCGGCCGGGCCGTCGGGAGCACGCGTGTTCTTCGGCGACTGGTTCCGGACCGGGTCATAAAAAGTCGCCGTGGCCGATTCCCGTCGCGAGCAGCGCCACGAGTCGGACTCGGTGCGCGGAACAATGGGATCGTTCTCGCCTCGCATGACGAACAGCGGCGTGGTTATTGAGTCCGCGTCGTACAAAGGTGCAAGTCTTTCGAGGAATCGCGACGAAGTTCGAGAAGTAAACCCTAAGGCTGTTACCGCCGACCGTAGGCGTGGACGGTGGCTCTACCCTGCCTGCTCGTGGTGCGGCGGTAGAAGAAGTTGATCCAGCGAACGACGCGCGCCGCTCCGCTCCAGGCGATCACTCGGCTGCGGGAATTTCCCGTGAATGTGAATCGCCCGCTTGGTGAGAGAGTCGTGCCGTCTGCGAAGGTGATCCTCACGTCGAACAGCTCCAGGTCACCGCCCTCCACCACGAGGCGGATGCGCTTGAACCGGCTCTCACTCGTAGTCCGGATGATATCGCGCTCGCCGCCGGAGGTGACCTGTCGAGAGCCGAGGTGAACCCATTGCTGTTGGACGAGTAGCACGATCGCGACGAGGGCGGCGCGTAACATGGTCGCTCCGAGTGGCTTTCGACGGGACGTAACGCCGGGAGCGTACGAGCCGCGAGGACGTAGATCACCAACCCACCACCGCGAGGAAGGCGCGGCAGGTGATCAAGCCACCCACCGCGCCTCCTCCTTCACGCCGCGGGCTTGACCGCATCCGGTCCCGTCCCCTCCGGCGCCTGTCCCGCCTCGGCCAGGCCTGGTTACTGGCGCCGGCGCGCGGCAGCTGGAACTGCGGTGCCAGCTCGGTGTTCCCCTTCGCCGCCACCGCGCCCACGGCCGCCAGGTAAATGAGGAGCTTGGACTGGAGCGCGTGCCGGAGCTCCTCCCGCTGCACGGTGGCCGCTCGCGTCGCCACCACACCGGCCCGCTGCTGAGTCGCGAGCGCGTCGGCGCGCTGAATGAGCTCCTCGAGGCGAGTGAGCGCCGTCGCCTCACCAGCCCCGTCCGTCCGGTGGGCCCGGATGAAATCGCGGACCCGCACGGCCCGTTCGAGCCGCCTGCGCAATGTTGCGTTC
>DATNOH010000233.1:0-4731 GCA_035601435.1 Gemmatimonadales bacterium
CGATACGGGTGGGTGCTGGCGGCGGCGCTCGCGGTGCCGAGCGTGCTCGGGGCGCAGGACATCGGTCTGCCCATTGGCACGAAGGCCCCTGCGGTCGCTGTCGAGGACCTGGACGGCAAGCCCGTGGACCTGGGCGTCTACGTCGGTAAGCAGCCGGTGCTGCTCGAGTTCTGGGCCACGTGGTGCCCCCTCTGCAAGGCGCTCGAGCCCGCGCTCAAGGCCGCGCACACACGCTTCGGCGGCACGGTGCGATTCGTGGCGATCGGCGTCGGTGTGAATCAGACGCCGCGGTCGATCCGGCGCCACCTTGAGGAACACCCGCTGCCGTTTCCGGTGCTGTTCGACGCCAGCGGCGCCGCCGTGCGCGCCTATCAGGCGCCCACCACGTCGTACATCGTCGTGCTGGACAAGTCAGGCAAGGTCAGCTACACGGGCGCCGGCGCGGAGCAGGACGTCGCGACGGCGCTCGCGCACGTCGTCGGGCACTAGCCCGTCTACTCTCCCTCGGCCGGCTTAGGCGTGATCCGGTCGATCGCGCCAGCCAGGTCCTTGTATGCCTGTGGATCGATCTCCCGGAACGGCGTCATCCGGTAAGCGATTTTCCCGTCCGGACCCACCACGAAGAGGTTGCGGTTGTCGAGCCCGAACTTGGGGTTGTGGGCGCCGTACGTCTTGCCGATCGCGCCACCCGAGTCGCTCGCGAACAGGAACGGGAACTCGTCGTCCTTGGCCCACGACGCGAGCGCCTCGACCGGGTCCGCGCTGATCCCGATCAGCACCACGTTGCGGCCCTCGTGAAACAGCTGTGCGTACTGATCACGGTACGCATGCATTTGGATCGTTCAGCCCTTGGTTCGCGCCTTGTAGAAGAAGGCGAGGACGACGGTCTTCCCTTTGAAATCACTCAAATGAACCGGGGCCTTGAGGACGCCGTACCGGGTGCCGCCCGGCAGCGTGAAATCGGGAGCGGTTGCGCCGACCTCGAGGGGCGCCGGCTCTTGTGCCGGCGCGGCTGGTGCCGCGAGCGCCGCGGCGAGCGGCAGAGCAAGTGCGACTGACAAACGCGACATGTGGGATCCTTTCCGGTGGGGGCCGTGACGAAAGCTACGTGACGGACGACCCGGCTGCCATCGGGCGCGGTGCTTAGTGTTCCGACATGCGCGTCTCTGCACTACTGACAGCCGGCGTGCTCGCCGCGTGCCGGAGCGCTACTGGGAATGGGAGTGCCCCGCCCCCGCCCCCGCCCCCGCCCCCGCCGACAGGGGGCGCCCCGACTGTGCGGGTGCAGGGGAACCAGCTGGTCGACTCGGCGGGACATGCCCTTCGGCTGCGCGGGGTGAACCGCTCCGGGACGGAGTACGCCTGCGCGCAAGGGTGGGGCATATTCGACGGTCCGTCGGATTCGGCGTCCCTGCAGGCGATCCGGTCCTGGGGAGCCAACGTCGTCCGCGTACCGCTCAACGAGACGTGCTGGTTGAGCATCAACGGGGTCAACCCCGCGTACTCGGGCTCAAACTATCGGCGGGCCATCTCCGACTTCGTTGGCTTGCTCAACCGAAGCGGGCTCGTCGTCATTCTGGAATTGCATTGGAGCGCGGCGGACACGGCGAAGGCGTTGGGCCAGGCGGCGATGCCGAATCGCGATCACACGCCGGAGTTCTGGTATCAGGTCGCCGCCGCCTACAAGGGCAACAACCACGTCGTTTTCGACCTGTTCAACGAGCCGTTTCCGGACGACAACTCCGACACCCCCGAGGCCTGGCGCTGCTGGCGTGATGGCGGGACTTGCCGCGGGATGACGTTCCAGGCCGCCGGCATGCAGCAGCTGGTCGACACGGTTCGCAGCACCGGCGCCAGCAACGTGATCATGCTCGGCGGCGTGCAGTACTCGTCGCGTCTCTCGAGCTGGCTGGCATATCGGCCCACCGATCCGCTCGGCAACCTGGCCGCGTCCTGGCACATTTACAACTTCAGCTGGTGCAATACGCAAACCTGCTGGGACGGCGATGCGGCACCGGTGGCGCAGCAGGTGCCCCTGGTGTTGGGAGAACTGGGACAAGACAACTTCGCGACGTCAGGCAACGGTTTCGTCAACTCGCTCATGGACTGGATGGACGCCCGGCAGGGAAGCTACCTCGCCTGGGTGTGGGACGTGTGGGGCTCACCCCTAGACCTGATCACGAGCTATGACGGGACGCCGACTCCGTACGGCCAAACCTTCAGGACGCGTTTCACCGCTCAGTTCCCGATCGGCCGGTAGTTCACATCCAACACCGCCAGACGCTCCATGTGCGTGGCGAGCCGTCGAGAGAAATCAGCAAAGTTCCGCTGCTCGCGCGGCGTCCACAGCACCTCCGCGAGGGCGCAGGCTCTGGGATACACCATGTACTCCGCTCGCTTCGGGTCCGGGATGTACTCGGTCCAGAGTTGTCCCTGGGCCCCCAGCACGAACCGCGCCTCCGCTTCAGTCAGGGCGGGCGGCACGGGCTCGAACGCGTAGACGGTGTCGAGCGGCAGGAAGCCCCCGATTGCGAGCGGCTCGCGGGCAGTGTCGGCCGACTGATAATGATCGAAGTAAGTATGTGACCCCGGCGCCATGACCACGTCGTGCCCGGCCTGGGCCGCCGCGATGCCGCCGTCCACGCCGCGCCAGGACATCACGACCGCATTCGGCGCCAACCCGCCTTCGAGGATCTCGTCCCAACCGATCAGCCGGCGACCGTGCGACGTCAGAAACTCGTCCATGCGACGCGTGAAGTAGCCCTGCAGCGCCTCTTCGTCCTTCAAGCCGAGCTCGCGAATCCGCGCTTGCGCCAGCGGGCTCGCCTTCCATTGGGCTTTCGGGGCCTCATCACCGCCGGTGTGGATCCACGGACCGGGAAACAGCCCCATCACTTCGGTGAGAACGTTCTGGGCAAACTGGATGGTCGCATCGTCGGGATTGAGGATGTTTTGATCCACCCCCCAGGAGGTCCAGACGGGAAGGGTGTCGCCGCGGTTGCCGAGCTCCGGATAGGCGGCGATGGCCGCCTGGGAATGCCCCGGCATCTCGATCTCCGGCACGATCGTTACGAACCGCGCGCGGGCGTAGGCGACGATCTCACGCACGTCGTCCTGGGTATAGAAACCGCCATGCGGCTGGCCATCGAAGCGCCACTTGGTCGAGTCCTGGTCCTTTCGGCCGATGAGCGTCTCGCGGCGCCACGCGCCCACCTGAGTGAGGCGCGGGTACCGCTTGATCTCGAGGCGCCACCCCTGGTCGTCGGTCAGGTGCCAGTGGAAGCGGTTGAGCTTATGGAGCGCCGCGAGATCGATGTACTTCTTCACGAACTCCTTCGGCATGAAGTGCCGGGCCACGTCCAGATGGACGCCGCGCCACGCGAACCGCGGCAGGTCCTCGATCGCGATCGCGGGGATGCGCCATGCCACGCCGTCCACCTTGGCTTGCCGGAACACCGCGGGCGGGAACAGCTGAAGCAGCGTCTGGATCCCGTAGAACGCGCCCGCGGCGCGGTAGGCACGAATCGCCACGCGGGACGGGCTGGCGTTGAGGCGATAGCCCTCCTCGCCCAAGCGGGCGAGGGAGGAGTCGAGGCGGATGGAGATCACCGGCGTCGCGGCGGGCGCCGCGGTGCGCACGGCCAGCCGCAGACCGGTAGCGGGGAAGAGGTAGTCCCCCAGCAGCTCCCCCAGCCCGCGCAGGGCGCGATCGGTCACGATCACCGTGCCCGCCGTCAACGCAAAGGCGCCCGGCTGTACCGTCATGTGCGCCGGGCGCGGCACGATAGCGGGGACGGAGTCCGACGCGAAGGCGATGATGAGCGCGGCGAGTATCGGCACCAGCCTACTCCGGCAGCTCCCGGACCCAGATGTTCCGGTAGCGCGACGGGTTACCGTGGTCTTGCAGGAAGAGGGGAAGCCGGTCCGGATGCGGCTCGTAGTGCGCACGCGCGGCGTGCACCGTCCAGCCGGTGATGATCGTATTGTCGTGCACCAGCACCCCGTTGTGCAGCACCGTGACCCGCGCCGAGTCGCGTACCGTTCCATCCGACGCGAACCGGGGGCGGTGGAAAATGATGTCGTATGTCTGCCATTGGCCGGGGGGCCGGCTGGCGTTCACGAGCGGCGGGGTCTGTCCGTACACGGCTCCGGCTTGGCCGTCGGCGTAGGTCTCGTTGCGGTACGAATCGAGCACCTGGATCTCGTAGTGGCTCATCAGGAACACGCCACTGTTACCGCGCTCCTGACCTTGACCCTTGGGCGGCGTGGGCGTCGCCCACTCGATGTGGAGCTGGATGTCTCCGAGGACACGCCGGGTGATGATCGGCCCGGCGCCGGCGACGACCTCCGCGTACCCGTCACGCACCAGCCATTTTGCGGGCGTGCCGTCCTGCGACTGCCACTGGGAGAGATCCTTGCCGTCGAATAGCACGATGGCGTCGGATGGCGGCGGCACCGCTGGTCGCTCGGGGCCCGGATCCACTACCGGCGGCCGGGGGCGATCCATGGAGTGGACGGGCCACTGCTGAGCGGGCATGCGGGTCGGGAGCAGGAGTCCGATGGCCGTCTCACGGCTTCCACGTTCCCTTGGCCACCGCCGGCACGAACCGCTCGATGCCCGCCGGCGGAAAGTCGAGCGTCTTCCCCTGCTCGGCGCTCATGTAGGCCGTCATCAGGAGCTTCACGACCTCCAGGCCGTCGTCGAACGTGAGCTGCGGGGTCTCGCGGCCG
>DATNOH010000234.1:0-11228 GCA_035601435.1 Gemmatimonadales bacterium
CGGGACAGCGCGGCCGGGTTCTTTTTCGCGAGCTCGCGCCGCAGGGTCGCGAGACCGCCCGTATGGTCGCCGTGGTGATGGCTCAGCACGACGTCCGTCACGGTCGAGAGGTCGATGCCGAGCTCGCGTGCATTCTGGAGCACCGTCTCGGGGCGGTACCCCGCGTCGAACAAGAGGCGGCGCCCGTCGGCCTCCACCAGGGCGGCGAACCCCCACTCGCCCACGCCCCGGTCCGCGAGCATGGTCGAGAGGATGGTGATGTGGAAGGACTTGACCTGATGAGCCGGGGCGGGTGCTTGGCCACGAGCGAGCCCGGCTGCGACCAGAAGTGCCGTCAAGGTGGGACCGGTTCGCCAGTTTCGCATGTCGCTCTCCCCGAAGGTGTGCGCCTCCTTGAACGTGCGGGGGAAGAGGCGGGGGCACAAGGACACGAAGTGTCAGGTGCTCCAGTATCGCAGCAGGCGCAGCGCGTTTCCCGAACAGACCTGCCGCGCCACGCCGGCGCCGTAGCGTGCCGCGAGCCGCGGTTCCACCGCAGCAAACGCCGCGGACGTCTCGAGCCCGGGTAGCGTGGGCTTGATGAATCCGTCCAGGTCCGACCCGATGGCCACGTGATCGTGCGAGCCCGTCACTTCGCGAATCTTGTCGATGTGGCGGCAGATGGTCGCGATCGACTCATCGAACGTGGCGGGCTCAGGCAGGCCGTCGGACATGTAGTGCTTGCAGGCGATGAGCCCCACTACGCCCCGGCGCGCCGCGATGGCGCGCAGCTCGGCGTCGCGCAAGTTGTAGCGCAGGCGGCCGAATCCGTACGCCGCGTGCGAGGCCACGACGGGTACCTGGCGCTGCGGGTCGAGCGCGTCGAGCCTGGCAAACGTTTCACTCAGCGCGCGCTGGCTCATATGAGTCACGTCGATCAGGATGTGCTGCTCCACCAGCGCGTCGACCGCCGCCTTCCCCAGGTCCGACAGGCCCAGGGATGGCTGCGGGAACAGCAGCCCGTAGAGCCAGTCCGGCAGGAACGGCAGCGCCGGAGCATTGGTCGCCACGTCGCGCCAGAACAGGTGCGCGAGCGTCACATACGCGACGCCCAAGTCCGCGAGGCGGCGCACGTTGGCACGCACGCGCTCGGGCGTGTCGCCCAAGTGAAACCCCCCTTCCACGGCGTGAATCAACGCGACCTTGTGCTCGGTTGCCGCGGCTTGGAGCTGGGCGGCGTTCTTGACCACCATCGCATCGGTGCTGAATCGCGTGGCGATGTCGCGCTCCACCCCCGCGATCTGGGCCTCCAAGTCCGCGAAGTAGTTCCCCAGGGGAGGAGCGCCGTACGGCTGGTTGAGATCGATCTCGTCGAACGGCTGATACAGGACCGACAGGATCACGCCAACGTCGCCCGCCTTCAGATTGGGCACTGTGACGGCCGGCTGACCCGACGCGGGGTAGTTGGCCACGCGGTTCGCGAGCGCCAGGACGAGCGCGCGAATGCGATCGCCCCAGCCGGAGCGGTGGTGGTCGGTCATCCGGGCGAGCGTGCTCGCGGCGGAGAGATGCATCGGGTAGTGCGCGTGGAGATCAACGATCATCGCGTCAGTTCCTGGAGATCACGCACCACCCGGAGCCCAAGCGGGCCCCCGCCCCTCGGCCCGAGCCTCGTCTGGACGCCGACGACCTCGGACCGCTGTTGGCGCCACTCCTCTTCCACCAGGAAGTCCGGCTCGCCTTGCGACAGCTGATCATAATACCGGACGACCAGGCCGCCGGCCGCGTCGAAGCGCAGCCGCGCGAAGCCGTTCAGGCCGATTTTCTGCTCGCCGACGGGCGTGGGTCCGGCGCGATCGTCGTACAGCACGACGGGGACTCCGGGCTCGAGCGCCGGGAACGGCAGCTCGACGGGAATGCCGCCGTGACCGATGCAGCGACCCCGAATGTCCTGGTGCTTCGCATAGAGAGCGAAGCGATGCTCATGGCCCCAGAACCACAGCGCGATCCGATCGAGGTACGGCGCGAGCGGCGGGACGATCTGGGGATAAATGTCGCGCTCGAATGCGCTGAACGGCTGGTGGTGCGTGAGCAGTAT
This sequence comes from Gemmatimonadales bacterium, assembly GCA_035601435.1. Lineage (GTDB taxonomy): Bacteria > Gemmatimonadota > Gemmatimonadetes > Gemmatimonadales > GWC2-71-9 > AG41. Next base: position 2,078 of record DATNOH010000234.1, read on the forward strand.
CACCGGACGGCGGTCGCCGGGATCGGCGAAGACGACCCGCTCGAGCCAGCTGACGCACGCCGCCGGTAGCTGGGTCGAGTCGCGCTTCAGGCCCAGCTTGATGAGCAGCAGGTCGGCGTCCTTGCTGCAATGGTAGCCCGTGTCGAGCGCCACCACACGCCACCACTTGTTCGAGAGGCAGAAATAACTCGTCGGCTGGCGGTACGTGGGCAGCGCTCGCTCGAAGTACCCTTCTCCGCCGCTGTACATCTCGTGATTGCCGTTCAGGAGGTAGGTGCCGCGCGTGCCGCGGGGCCAGCAGTTCGCGGGGAGGAAAAAGCTCTCAAACTCGTCGGTGCGGCCCGAGTAGTAGACGTCCCCGAGGTGGATCGTAACGTCGGGCTCGAGCCGGCCGAGGGCATCGCCCACGGCGTACGCGTCGGCGGTGCCCGATCCCCAGTCCGCGGCCAAGCCGATCGTAAGGGGTCCGTCCGGAAGCGCGTACACTCCGCTGTCACCGCTCGGCAGCGGCGGGAGCGGGCGCGTCGGCTTGACCAGGTTGCGCGCCCACTCCCATCCCCACCTGAGGCCCGCCCCCGCGAGCAGCATCGCGCGCTGGTGGAACTTGTGGCCCCCGGGCGGCGCCGGCGGTGCGGTGCGCAGCGTCCGATCGAGCTCGGACAGGCGCAGCGACCCGAACGGGTTGCGCGGGATGTCGCGCAGGGCGTTACGATCGCGCCGTTCCGCGCGGGGGGGTTGAGGCGTGGTCATAGAGCCTAGCTTACAACGACTTCAAAGACTCGAAGATGGCCCGATCGTTGACCAGGGTGCGCCCGGAGATGACGACCTTGCCACGCGCGATCGGGATGTCCGCGTTTCTGAACCGGCCATCGGGCCCGCGGTGACCCACGCGCAGTTCGGTGATTTGGCTCGCTCCCCCTGAGGTGGGGTTCTGGTGACACTCGCGGCAGGACTGCGCGTTGTAGAGTGGTCCCAGGCCGTCGGCAATGGCTTTCACCGCGTCGAAGGCTTCCTTATCGGCTTTATGGGTGGAATCGTCGATCACGCCGTTGCTGTGGTCGTCGAAACCGGTGGGCGCCTCGGACTGCTGCCAGGCCCCGGCAGCAAGTGCGATCGTCACACCCGACGCCACCACCGCCGACCGCATCGCGGGACTTATCATCAGACACACGCCTTGGCGCGGTTCGACCAGAGCAGCTGCACCGCGTAAGCGCCGAGCTTTTTGTTCTGCCAGGCGCAGATGTCGCCGATCTCGCCATTAGCATCGTCATACCAGCCCTGGCCTGGCACGGCGTCCGTGATCGCCTCGCCGAGCTCGTGGGAGCAAACGGACGTCAGCGCGTCGAGCGGCTGCAGGGTGCCGAGGCACCCCGAGCAATCGGGATACGGTACGACCGCGTAATACAGCCCACCCGCGGAGCGGTCGTGATAGCCACAGAATGCCTGGCAGGAGCGGTCGCTCCCGGCCACCACGGTGACTCCCGGCGGCAGGAAGGTGAAGTAGAGCGTGTTCGCGGTCGGCGCGGGGAGGGACTTGCGAGCCACTTCTCCCTGGAGCATCTGCTGGACCGCGTTGTCCGTCACGCTCGTCCCGGGCGCCGTGTTGGTGACGCGGGCCGTTCCCGCAAAGCGCCCCCGGCCGATTTTCTGTTGCGGGGTGCTGTACTCACCGAGCTGGTCGACGTAGGGACTGGAGACCAGGAATTGAAAGAAGGCATTCAGGCTCGTCGCCGTCGCCTGCGCCGTCGCTTCGGCCCAGGCTGCTCCCCAGAAGACCGTGACGATTTCGACCGCGGTCAGGAGGGGACCACCTCGGTAGGTGAACGACGCGGTCGAGGGTGCCTTTACTTGGGGCGCCCCGATGAGTCCGGTGGGGCCCCGCATTGGGACGACGCGGATCGGTGTAGTCATGGCCCGTTGCTACCCCCGTTTCCCACTTGTGAGCCGCTTGACCCGGCCGCTGCACTCTCCGATCGGCTTTCACCGGAGCGTGATACTTTCGCTGCAGCTATCGTTCTAGCCGGGAGTCCTCACCCCCCTGACCTCGCCCGTTCGAGAGTCCTCCCCCCCTAACGTCCACCGTTCGGGAGTCCTCACCCCCCTGACGTCCACCGTTCGGGAGTCCTCACCCCCCTTACCCCCTCTCCCTTCGGGAGAGGGGGAGCCCTGTGCTAGCTCCCGGGAGAGCACGTGAGTACTGCAACAGCATGGTTCGTGACGCGGTGTTCCGGTTCGGGGGTCGGGAGCTCGCGGCGCGAGTATGGGCTCTATGGATCCACTCCGGCGTGTCCCACGCGGCCGGAAGTTTACGCAAGCGCGCGAGCTGCGACGCGCGGCGACGTCCACTGAGCGATACGCGTGGTCCTTGCTGCGGAATCGGGGCGTCCTCGGCCTCAAGTTTCGGCGCCAACACGTGGTGCATGGGTTCATCGTTGACTTCTACTGCGCCGCCGAGCGGCTGGTGCTCGAGCTTGACGGCGCGCAGGGGACAGGGGGGTGAGGATCAACGCGCGAGAGGGGGACAGCGGATGGGACCCACGCGGGAGAGGGAGTCAGGGGGGTGAGGACTCCCGAGGTGGACTCGGTGCAGCTCACCTTCCAGGACGGGAATCCTCCACCGAGGGGTGCCCGAGACTCGCGAAGATCGGCACGAGCACGAGTATCGCCAGCACCGTGGTGATCATGGCGCCCACGACGACTCGGGCCAGCGGCTGTTGGGCCTGCGCGCCGATCCCGGTCGACACGGCCGCCGGAAGCAGTCCCAACCCCGCGGCGAGGCACGCCATAAGGATAGGGCGCAGCCCGAGCAATGCGCCTTGCTGAATGGCCTCGAGGACGCGGGTGGCCGGTGCCCACTCGCTGAGCGTCTCGGCAGCCAGTCGTTGTACCCGTCGGATCCCGGACAAAAAGACGGAGCCCCCGAGCGTCCCCACGCCGAGTGCCGAGGTGAAGCCCACCGCGGCGGAGATGCTGAACGGGGTCCCGGTGACGAGCAGCGAGAGCACGCCGCCGATGGCGCCGAACGGCAGCACCGCCAGCACGATCACCGCGTCGCGCCACGAATTGAACAGCGTGTACAGCAGCGCCAGGATGACGACGAGGCTGATGGGAATCACCACGGCGAGCCGCCGTTGTTCCCGCCGCAGACTCTCGTACTCGCCGGCCCACTCGTAGTAATAACCGGCAGGCAAGTGGACCGAGGCTCGCAGGCGCTCTTGAGTTTCGTGGATCGTGGTGGCGAGGTCGCGGCCACGCACGCTGAACTTGATCGGGATGTAGCGCTGGCCGTTCTCGCGGTAGATCATGAAGGCACCCTGCTTCAGGTCCACGTGCGCCACCTGGCCGAGCGGCACGCGTCCCCCCTCCGGCGTGGGCAGCAGGATATTGCGAATCGCGTCCGGGTTGGCGCGGTACGGCGCGGCGTAGCGCACGGTGAGGTCGAACCGGCGGTCGCCCTGCAGCACCTGGGTCGCCGCTTGGCCTCCGACCGCGGACTGCACGGCGAGGTCCACGTCGGCGGCCGCCAATCCGTAGCGCGCGCTGGCCCGGCGGTCGATCGACACGAGCAGCTCGGGCTGGCCCGTCTCCTGCAGCACCGCGAGATCCTCGATCCCTCGCACTCGGGCCATGATGTCGCGAATCTGGGCGGCCTTCTGCGCCAGCACGTCGATATCCTCGCCCGACAACTTTAGCGAGTTCTCACCTTTGACGCCCGACATCGCTTCTTCGACGTTGTCTTGGATGTTTTGCGAATAGGCAAAGCTCACGCCCGGAAACCGGCTGAGCTGCGCATCCATCTGCTGAATGAGCTTCTGCTTGGTGAGTCCGCGGGGCCACTCCCCTTCAGGTTTCAACTGGACGAAGAACTCGATGTTGTTGAACGTCGTGACGTCCGTGCCGTCGTCGGGACGGCCCAGCTGCGAGACGACGTGCGTCACGACGGGAAAGCCGGCGAGGATGCCACGGGCCTCCTCCGCCAGCCGGGACGATGCCTCGAACGCGATGTCCACGGGCAGCGTGGCCCGCACCCAGAGGTTCCCTTCCTCCAGCTTGGGCATGAATTCACCGCCCATCAGTTTCACCAGCAGAAGCGCGAGGGCGAGCGCCCCACCCGCGGCCCCGAGCACGGGCCGCCGACGATACAGGATTGCCGGCAGCACGCGCGCGTACCAGGCGGACAGCCAGTTCACCACGCGGGGCGGTGCCGGCCGCGACCCCGCGTCCTCGCCCAGCCACGACGCGAGCACCGGAGCGAACACCAGCGCGAACAGCAACGCTCCGGTCAACGCGAACCCGTAGGTGAGGGACATCGGCGCGAAAATCTTGCCCGGCACTCCGCGCATCGTGAACAGCGGGAGAAACGCGACGAGGATCACGATGGTCGAGAACAGCACGGGTTTGGCCGCTTCGGCCGTGGCATCCGCGATCGCGTCGAAGACCGACTCCTGGTGCGGCCGGCTAGCCATGCGGCGGTGCACGTTTTCCACGATCACCACCGCGGCATCGACCAGAATGCCGAAGTCGATGGCACCGATCGAGATGAGGTTCGCCGAATTCCCGGTCACGACCATCAGGCCGAAGGCGAACAGCACCGACACCGGGATAGTGAGCGCGGTAACGAGGGACATGCGCACGTCGCCCAGGAAGACCAGGAGCAGGCCGGTCACCAAGGCGAGCCCGAGCAGCACGAGGTGCCCCACGGTGCGGGTGGTCACGTGGATCAAGTCGGTGCGGTCGTAGATGGTGTGCAGCTGCATGCCCGGTGGGAGTCTGCCGCCGTTGAGGGCCGCCAGGTGCGAGCGCAGCAGCCGCAGGGCGGGCAGGGACTGCTCGCCGCGCTGCAGCAGGACGATGCCTTCGACCATGTCGCTGTCGCGATCCATTCCCACCCGACCCAGCCGTGGCTGAAAGCCCTCCTGCACGGCCGCCACGTCCTTCAGGAATACCGGCACGCCGCTGCGCTCGGCGACGATCACGTCTTTCATGTCATCGAGCGTCTGCAATAGCCCGACACCGCGCACGTTCACGCTCTGGCTCCCGAGCGACAGGTAATTGCCTCCGACGTTGGCGTTGCTGGCGCCCACCGCGCTGAGCACCTGGGGCAAGGTGACGTGGTAGTCGAGCAGCTTCTGCGGATCGATGTCGGCCTGGTACTGACGCGTCGTGCCGCCGAACGTCACGACATCGATGATCCCAGGGACTTGCTTGATCTCGCGGCGGACGTACCAGTCCTGCACCGCCTTCAGCTCGTTCAAGGAGTAGGCCGGCCCGTCGAGCCGGTAACGGTAAATCTCTCCGATGGGCGACCAGGGGGAGAGCTGCGGCGTGAGATTATTCGGCAGGCTCACGAACTGCATCCGGTCCAGGGCTTCCTGCCGGTCCGTGAAATAGTCCGTGCCGTAAGCGAAGTACAGCTTCACGTCGCTCAAACCGAACAGGCTGATAGATCGCGTGTACTCGAGGCCCGGCATGCCGAACAGGGCGGTCTCGATCGGCACCGTGACCTGACGCTCCATTTCTTCGGCGGACCATGCGGGGTTCTGGGTGATGAATTCCACCAGCGGCGGCGAGGGGTCGGGGTAGGCCTCCACGTCGAGCCGCACGAAGGCATAGATGCCTCCCGCCAGCCACGCCCCGAGCGCTACCAGCATCAACGCGCGGTAGCGCAGCAGCAGCTGGACGAATGCCTTCATGTCGTCCGCAGCAGCTCGGCGCCTTCGACGACGATGGTGTCTCCGGGGGCCAAGCCGGAGATCACTTCCAGCTCGTGGCGCTCCGTGTCGCGGCCCAAGGTGACGGCGCGCCGCGCAAAGTGACCTGGCGACGTCTGGAGGTAGACGTACGCGGACGATCCCTCGCGCAGCACGGCCGCTTCCGGCACCACGACCGATGACCGCACCGCGCGCAGCGCACGAATCACCGCGAACATGTCGGGCTTCAAGCGCGTCCCCGGATTCGCCAGCACCACGCGCACTTTGAGGGTACGGGTCGTGGTATCGAGCGCGCTACCGATGGCGCTAATCCGGCCGTGCCTGGTCTCGCCGGGATACGCGCTCACCGTTACCTCGGCGGAGTCGCCGACCCTGAGGCTGGCGAGGTCCTTCTCGTACACGTCGCCGACGGCCCAGACAGTCGACAGATCGGCGATGGTGCACAGGGGGTTGGAGTTGTCGAGCGACTTGGCAAACTCTCCCGGCGCCGCGCCTAAATCGGTGATCACGCCGGAGCGCGGCGCCCGCACCGAGAGCCGGTCGGCGGAGCTGTCGGCGTCGGCGCCGAGTAATTCCAGGCGCGCGCGCGCGCTGGCGAGCGTCGCGGCGACGCTCAGCGCATCGGCCTGCGTCTGCTGGTAGTCCCGCAGGGCAATCACCTGGTGCTCGTACAGCGCGCGCGACCGCTCGAGCGCTTGCTGCTTGACTTGGGCGTCGGCCTGCGCCTGCCGGTAGGCCGCCCACGCCTGCGCCAAGTCGGCGCTCGCGAGCGTCGCGAGAACCTGCCCCTGCTGCACGTAGTCGGCCGGCCGCACCTCGACCGAGAGCAGGCGCCCGCTTACGGGGGCATAGACCCGCACCACACGTGTAGGATCGGCCTGGATCCGGGCCGCAATGTCGAGATAGTCGGCCAGCTCGGCACGTCGCGCGGGCGCGGTCGCGATGCCGCGTGCGCCCTCCGGCAGCACAAAGTCGTCCGGGGAAGCCGGCCGCGCGGTCGCCGACTTTGCGCCGTCAGCCCCGCATCCCGCAGCGGCGAGCAACACGCTTCCAGTGACGCAGCCGAAGAGGACCAGGCGCCTCATGGCGCGAGATCCATCCCAACGGCGCGGTCGAGCGCATAGAGGCTCACCCAGTAGTCGCGCAGCGCGGAGTAATAGTTCGCACGGGTGTCGCTGTAGGTCCGAATCGCATCGAGCAGGTCCAGCTGCGACGTGGCCCCCGACTGATAGGCGAAGCGCGCCGTCTCGAGCGCCGCGGCGGCCTTGACGACGAGGCCCACGTAGCGGGTGGCGAGGTCGCGCCCGGCGCGAAACGAATCGACCGCGACAGCCAGCTCGGCCGCCACCTGCGTCCTCACCGCCCGATCCGCGGCCGCGGCGGCCGCCTCGCCCGCGGCGGCCCGCGCGCGCTCCCCGCCGTTCCAGTAGAACAGCGGAACCGTGAAGGAAAGCCCCAACGCGTAGTTGGAGCCGTTCGGGAACGGGGCCGCCGACTGGTGCACCACACTCACCGAGGGCGTGGGGAAGAGGTCGGCGGTCGCGAGGGCCTTGAGCGAGGCCGTCTGTCCTATCCGAGCTTCGGCCGCCGCTACGTCGGGCCGACCGTGCAGAGCGACGGGGCCGAGCGAGTCGAGGGGCAGCTGCACCGGCTCGTACGCCAGGGTCCCCGCGATCGCGAAAGCCGTGTCGGGTGCGGCGCTGCCGAGCAGGGTCTGGAGGGTGAGACGCGCGGCGTGTGCCTGGGCGTTCGCCCGGGCGAGATCGGCCTCGGCGCCGGCCAGCTCCAGCTCGCTCTTCGTGACGTTGCGTTCCGGGACGTCGCCGCTCTGCCACCGCACGGAATCGGCCGCGAGCAGGCCGCGAAAGATGTCGCGCCGCTCGCGCGCGATGGCGCGCAGCGAGTCCGCCAGCAACACGTCATAGAACGCCTGGCGGACGCGAAAGGTCACCTGCCTCGTCACGTCCGCCAGGACGAGCCTGGTCGCCGTCGTGCCGCGTCCCGCGGCCTGGGTGCGAAAGATTCGCTGGGGTCCCAGGTCGAGCGTGGCGGCAACGCTCTGCTGGAACGGCGTGCCGGGAATGACCGAATAAACGGGATTCGGGAGCGCCCGCGCGATGCCCTGCTCGGCGCGCGCCGAGTCCACCGCCAGGCGCGCCGCCACCACATCCGGGTTCTGGCGCAGCGCGAGCGCCAGCACGTCGCCGAGGGTCCAGGCCGTCGGCTGTTGCGCCCGTGCAACCGACGGTGCTGCGACAAGAACGCTCAGCCCCACGCGAATGAGACGGCACGTCAGGCGCACTAAAACGTGAGGCGTGCGAGCTCGATGCGTGGCCGGCCAGTCGGCTCACCCACCGGGCCGACGGTGAGCACCGCTCCGACGAAGTCTCCCGAAGGACCGGCGGCAGGGAGCGTCAAGAACGTGGGCCGGCGGCCGTTCGCCCGCATCTCCGGTCCGGGGAGCAGTCCGCGATCAGTCACAAACCACAAGCGGTACTCCTCGCCGGCCCGCGCAGGCGGCAGGTCGTGGACCACCACGTTCCACCGCTCGGTGTCCTGGTCATAGAAGAGCAGAAACCCGCCCTTGTATCCTGGGCCGCGTACCGTCTCCTGAAGCACCCGCTCCGCGCCGAGGATCGCCGAGAGCGAGTCCTCGGTGGCGCGCAGCCGTCCCTGGCGCGCTTCCAGGGCGCTCCGCAGCCCGCCGATCTCGCGACGCGTCTCGGTCCAGACCGCAAGCGCGACGACCAGCGCGGCCGCGGCGGCGAGCGCCGGGGCCCACTGCCACCAACGGGCCCGTCTCTGGTGCAGGACCCCGTGCATCAGGTCGTGGGTCAGTCCGGGTCGGAGGGGAGCCGGCGCGACGCCCATCGGGAGCCACGTCAGGTCTCGCTCGAGCTCGGCGACGGCGGCCCGACAGTCGGTGCAACGCGAGACATGATTCGCGAACAGCGACTCCTCCTTCCCCTCGAGCATTCTGGTCGCGAACGCAAGCCGGTTATCGACATACCAGTCATGGGCTGTCATACGATCCAGTCCTTCAGCGAGGCGAGCACGAGTCGCAGTTTGTCGAAGGCGAGCCGCAGCCTCGTCTTGACCGTGCCGATGGGAATGCCGAGCCGCTCGGCGATCTCGGTCTGCGTCAGTCCCTGGAAATAGGCGAGCCACACCACGAAGTGTTGCTCCCGAGGCAGGGCTTGCAGGGCCGCGTGGACCGTTTGGTGCACGTGCCACCCGGGTGTGCCGGCCTCGTTCGGCTCAGCGGCGGCGACGGGCTCGCCGTTCATGCCGTTCGCCGCAACGTGCGCGAACTTCCGGTCCCGGCGCTTGCGCGAGCGCAGCCGATCGATGGCGCGGTTCCGCGTGGTGCGCAGCGTCCACGCCAGCAGCCCACGCGGCTCGTCCGGCACCTGGCCGATCCGGTTCCAGATGATGGTGAA